>JAZNOE010000001.1:0-16499 GCA_045580625.1 Acutalibacteraceae bacterium
CCCATTGCTTTAAGTTGGTCACGAATTTCGTCTGCAGTTTTAAAGTCACGGTTTTTTCTGGCTTCGGTTCTCTTATCAATAAGTGCCTGAATATCGCTGTCAAGAACTTCTTCTTTTCGTTTATAAACAAGGCCCAAAACACCTGTTAACTGGTCAAACATATCAGCACAGGCGAGTAAACCGTTTTTCTGTAAACCGTTTGCAATTGCGGTATTAATTTCACGTACAAGGGTGAAAATTGCAGCCAAAGCATCGGCGGTGTTAAGATCGTCTTCCATAGCGGTAATAAAATCGTTCTTTGCAGTTTCAACAAATGCGGGAACTTCGCCGCCGTCTGCCGCAGATTTAAGCGCAAAATCAATATTATCACGACAGGTGTAAAGACGTTCAAGTGAATTTTTGGCCTGCTCGATAATTTCAACCGAATAATTAATGGGGCTTCTGTACTGTGAAGAAACAAGGAAGTAACGAATTGCTTCATAGCCGTATTTTTCGGCAACGTCACGAACAGTAAAGAAGTTATTAAGTGATTTTGACATTTTGTGGTTGTCAACGTTGATAAAGCCGTTGTGCATCCAATAATGTGCAAAGTCACAGCCGTTTGCGGCTTCACTTTGGGCAATTTCATTTTCGTGGTGGGGGAAAATAAGGTCTAAACCGCCGCAGTGGATATCAATTGTTTTACCAAGATATCTGCCTGCCATTGCCGAGCATTCAATATGCCAGCCGGGACGACCCTTGCCCCAGGGGGATTCCCAGAAAGGTTCACCGGGCTTTGCGCCCTTCCAAAGGCAGAAGTCCATGGGGTCTTCCTTAATGTCGCCGGTTTCGATACGTGCGCCTGCCTCTAAATCCTCTAAAGGCTGATGAGAAAGCTTGCCGTATTCATTAAACTTTTTAGCGCGGTAATAAACGTCGCCTGCGGCTTCATAAGCATAACCCTTTTCAATAAGAGCAGAAATAATGCCCTGAATTTCGGCAATGTTATCGGTAGCGCGGGGATGAACGGTTGCTTCTCGCACGTTAAGACCCTTGGCATCGGTCCAGAATTCACCGATAAAGCGTTCAGCCACTTCGGGCACGGTGATGCCTTCGGCATTGGCTTTATTGATAAGCTTATCGTCAATATCGGTAAAGTTTTGAACAAAGTTTACCTTGAAACCGCGCCATTCAAAATAACGGCGCAAAACGTCAAACACGCAAAGCGGTCTAGCGTTACCAATGTGGATATAGTTATAAACGGTCGGACCACAGGCATAAATTTTTACTTCGCCTTCATTAATGGGTACGAACTCATCTTTTTGTCTTGTTAATGTGTTAAAAATTTTCATTTCGATTTCTCCTTTAAAGCGGTTTCAAGCAAAATAATACGTTCTTCCAAAGCATCCATTTTTTGCTTGACAGGGTCGGGTATGTGAATCTGGTCCAAAGCAACACGCTTGCCGTCTTGCTTAACCACACGCGCGGGCACACCCACAACGGTGGAATTGGGCGGCACTTCACTTAAAACCACAGCACCTGCGGCAACACGCGAATTGTCACCTATTTTAAACGGACCCAGCACCTTTGCACCGGCACTTATCATAACGTTGTTACCAATGGTGGGGTGACGTTTGCCAACGTCCTTACCCGTACCACCAAGCGTAACACCCTGATAAATAAGCACGTCGTCACCGATTTCGGTTGTTTCACCGATAACAATACCGACACCGTGGTCAATAACCAGACGGCGGCCGATGGTTGCGCCGGGGTGTATTTCAATACCTGTTTTTCTTACCGCTTTTTGTGAAACGTAGCGGGCAAGAAATTTTAAATTGTGTTTATAATAAAAGTGCGCGCGGCGATGCATACGAATTGCCTTAACACCCGGATAAAGCAAGAAAACTTCCCAAAAGCTGCGGGCAGCAGGGTCGCGTTCGCGCACTGCGTTTACGTCTTCAATAAGTCTTTTAAACAAGAAAGTCACCTACTGTTTATTTTGCATTTTTGATATATTCGCGGCCACCCCAGATGTAAATTACACCCGAAATTACGCAAAGCACTGCAGAAAGCCAGAACAAAGCAACAATTGCGATGTCAGCAATAACAAAAATATTTGAAGGAATGGTAACAATTTCGTTAACACCGTAAACTGCCAAAGCAAGAATTATGCCTGCCATCTGGCTTACGGTTTTGCACTTGCCCCACATATTAGCGGCAACAACCTTGCCACCCGCAGTTACGGCCACCAAACGAATTGATGACACTGCAAATTCGCGGAATAAAACGATAAAGGTTATAACCACAATATGCCAAGCGTATCGTGTACCGCCGTAAATAAACATAAAGCCAAGATAAGCCGAGGTGGTTAACATTTTATCTGCCAAGGGGTCCATAAATTTACCAAAGTCGGTTACCATATTATATTTTCTTGCCATTTTACCGTCTATCATATCGGTTAAAGAAGCGGCAATAAACAAAACAAGTGAAATTACATAATGATAAGGAAAATCAATAAGCATTATTGCCATAAAAATGGGGGTTGCTATCATTCTTGCCAATGTTAATTTATTTGGTGTATTCATTCTGCTAACTCTCCTAACAAATCATAGTCTAAACAATCGTTTATTTGTACCTTTGCGAAATCACCGATTATAAGCGGGCGGCTTGACATAAAGAATATTTTGCCGTCAACCTCGGGTGCGTCGTAAACCGTTCGGCCAAAATAACACTTGATGTAATCATCCCAGCCTTCAATTAAAACTTCCGTTACGGTGCCGATTTTTTCTTCGTTCTTTTCGCGCATTATGTCCATTTGCATTTCCATAATGTTTTCCATTCGCGAAACCTTGGTCTGTTCATCTATCTGGTCGGGCATTAAAGCCGCTACCGTGTCTTCTTCGGGTGAATAAGCAAAACAACCAAGTCTGTCAAAGCGGGTTTCCTTTACAAATTCGCAAAGCTCGGTAAATTGCTCTTCGCTTTCCCCCGGAAAACCTGTAATAAGTGTGGTGCGAAGGGTCATTTCGGGAACAGTTTTTCTTATTTTTTCAATAAGTGCTTCAAGCTCTTCCCTGCTGCCCTTGCGGTTCATTTTCCTTAATATCTCACTGTTGGCATGCTGAATGGGGATATCAAGATATTTTATAAGCTTTTCTTCATTTTTAATGGTTTCTAAAAGCTCGTCGTCAATTTTATCAGGATAGGTGTATAAGGTGCGTATCCAATGAATGCCATCAATTTTGCAAAGCTCTTTTAAAAGCTGTGAAAGCATCGGCTTACCGTAAATATCACTGCCGTAAGCGGTGGTGTCCTGTGCCACAACAATTAATTCCCTTACCCCGTTTGCGGCAAGCTCTTTTGCTTCATTCACGCAGTCCTCAATTTTGCGACTGCGCATTTTACCGCGTATTTTTGGTATTGCACAATAAGTACAGCAGTTATTACAGCCGTCAGCAACCTTTAAATATGCCGTAAAGGGATAACCGCCCAAAATTCGTTTTGTGTTTAAATCCAAATCCTCTTTAGCACCAAACGAATTTTCACCCTTGCCTTCAATTGCATTTTTTACAATTTCGGCAATTTTACCGTTAGAGCCGATACCCACGCAAACGTCAACCTCTGGAATTTCTTCGGTTACGTCACTTTGATATCTTTCAGCAAGACAGCCTGTCACAATAAGGGCCTTGCAGTTGCCTTCGTCCTTATATTTTGCGGCTTCTAAAATATTTTCAATTGCTTCTGCTTTAGCCGATTCAATAAACCCGCAAGTATTAATGATAATTGCATCGGCATCCGCTTCGGCGGGGGTAAGCTCAAACCCTGCATTTTTAAGGGTATAGAGCATTTGCTCGGCATCAACCTGATTTTTAGGACAACCAAGCGACACCATACTGACCTTGTACATACTAATCCTCAAATTCTTTATATTTATTAAGCGCGGTTTTTACCGCATCATACGAAAAGCCTTTTCGTATAAGCGCGGCATAAACCTTTTCTACACCGTTGTCAGCCATAAGCTTTGAGCGGTACTTTCTTTCCAAAAGAGCGTTTATCTGCTCGCCTTCATCAGTATCAAGACCTTGTAAAACATCCTTTGCCAAATCATACGGCACACCCTTTTGAAGCATTTTTTGCAGTGCTTCCCTTTTAGAGATGTTGCCGTCCATAAGGCGCTCGGCATAGTTTTCGGCAAAGCGGCGGTCATCAATTAAACCGACCTCTACAAGCCTTGCAATAACCTTTGCCGCGGCTTTTTTGTCAAACCCTGCCTGACACAGCTTATTATATAAATCCTTGGAAGTGCGGTCCTTTCGGTCAAGGTACCACACCGCGCGGGACTTTGCACGTTCATACTGCGACTGAAAAATTAAATCGTTAAGTCGGTCTTCTGAAAGACTGTCACCTTTTTTAAGACAATTCACAGCACAAACGTCATTATCAATAAGCACGTCTTCACCATTTGAAAGTGAAACCCTTGTAAGGTGAAGCTTATCTTTTTTTAAAGCGGTAATTTCCATTAATCATCAACCGCGATGTCAATATCAATTGACTTGTGGGGGCGGGCAATAGGCTCAGTCGGCATTATAACGTCGTCCTCATCGGTCTGAGGTGCGGGTACATCGGCATCCTTTTTAGTGATGATAGCCATAATTTCGTTTTCGATTTTTTCGGCCATTTCGGGGTTATCCTCAAACAGCTTTTTAACGTTGTCGCGACCCTGACCCAAACGGGTTTCACCGTAATAGAACCACGCGCCCGACTTTTTAATAACGCCTGTTTCAACACCTGCATCAACAATTTCACCCGTGTGTGAAATGCCCGTGCCGTACATAATGTCAAATTCGGCAACCTTAAAAGGGGGTGCAACCTTGTTTTTAACAATTTTAGCCTTGGTGTGAACACCGATAATTTCACTGCCGTCCTTTATGGGCTCGCCCTTGCGAACGTCAATGCGAACAGATGAATAGAACTTTAACGCGCGACCGCCTGTGGTAACTTCGGGGTTGCCGTACATAACGCCAATTTTTTCACGAAGCTGGTTTATAAAAATTGCAGCGCAGTTTGTCTTTGAAAGGGCGCCTGTAAGCTTTCTTAAAGCCTGTGACATAAGTCTTGCTAACTGACCTACGTGATTGTCACCCATTTCACCTTCGATTTCAGCGCGGGTAACCAAAGCCGCTACCGAGTCGATGACGATAATATCAATTGCACCCGAGCGCACAAGCGCTTCAGCAATTTCAAGTGCCTGTTCACCCGAATCGGGCTGTGACACCAAAAGTGAATCAATATCAACACCTAAATTAGCCGCATAAACGGGGTCTAAAGCGTGTTCAACGTCGATAAATGCGGCGGTGCCGCCTGCCTTTTGTGCTTCTGCAACACAGTGAAGCGCAACGGTGGTTTTACCCGAAGATTCGGGACCGTAAATTTCAACAATACGTCCTTTCGGAATACCGCCGATACCAAGTGCAACGTCTAAGGTAAGTGAGCCTGTTTTAATGTGCTCAACGTTCATAGCTCTGTTTTCGCCAAGGCGCATTACTGCACCCTTACCAAACTGCTTTTCAATTTGGTCCATTGCGGTTTTTAAGGCCTTTTGCTTTTCCTGGTCCTCAACAACCTTAACCGCAGTTTTTGTTGTAGCCGTTTTTGCCATTTAACTTTTCCTCCGTTTATTTTATTGCACAAACCACACGGTTTATGCCGTTATAGTCTTTAACTGTTTTAACGTCTTTATATCCGTTTTGCTTTAAAATTTCACAAACGGCATCTGCCTGACTAAAGCCGACTTCAAAAATTATCATACCGCCTTCTTTAAGCGAAGCCTTGTAATTTTGCGAAATTTCGCGGTAAAACTTAAGACCGTCGCCATCACACAAAAGTGCGGTTTCGGGTTCAAATTTTGTTTCAGCATTCATAAGCTCAAGCTCATCTTGCGGGATATACGGCGGGTTAGAAGCAATAAGGTCATAGCTGCCGTCCTTACCCGCGCCTTCAAACACGTCGCCGTTTAGAACCAAGGTGTTATAGGCTTCGTTAAGCTTAATATTCTGCTCAATATATCTTGCCGCTTCATCGAATTTTTCCACCATAACAACTGCAGAATCGGGATAATCCTTCGCAAGTGAAATGCCTATACAACCGCTGCCTGCACACAAGTCAAGCACCTGCGGATTTTGTTTATCCTTTAAAAATTCGCTTGCCGCTTCAACCAACACTTCGGTGTCGTTTCGTGGGATAAGCACACCCACGCCAACCTTGAATTTATATTTATAAAAGCCCCAAGTGCCGATAATATACTGAAGCGGATAACGAATTTCGCGCTGACGCAGAATTGCGGTGAGATTATTTTCCTGAAATTCGGTTAAAGCGTTCATATAATTTGTAAGAATATCACTATTTGAAAGCCCTGTTATGTGACGGATAATTGCCTTTGCTTCAAAAACGCTGTCTTCAATTCCCGCCGCTGCAAGTCGCTTTTTAGTGCTGTTGTATGCCTCAAATATTGTCATTACAGCACCCCGTTCTGTCAACGTCGGGAACCTCGGGCTCACAAGCCTTAAGCGCCGCTATCGCAATTTCTATCATATCATCCTCGGGCTCTTTAGTGGTAACACGCTGCAACCAAAGACCGGGGGCAGAAATTATGCGGGTGATGAAATTATCATACTTGCCGCAGAATTTAAGCACTTCAAAACCGATACCGCAGGTAAGGGGTATCATCAAAACCTTAGCAATTGTCCAAAGCCACGGTATTGCGTAAATGCCCGGGAAAACTATCTGCA
Organism: Acutalibacteraceae bacterium; assembly: GCA_045580625.1. Taxonomy (GTDB): domain Bacteria; phylum Bacillota; class Clostridia; order Oscillospirales; family Acutalibacteraceae; genus UBA737. Next base: position 6,768 of record JAZNOE010000001.1, read on the forward strand.
AAACGGTTGATAAGATAACGCTTATAAGTATCATCAAAATCATAAATGAAGTGCCGCAACGGGGATGAAAGCGCTTTTGCTTACGCACGTTTTCAACCGTCAGCTCCAAACCCTTTTCATAACAGAAAATAGTCTTATGCTCGGCCCCGTGGTACATATAAACACGTTTAATGTCATTCATAAGTGACACCAGCATTACGTAGCCGACAAAAATTGTCATTTTTAAAGCTTGCTCAATTACCGAACGCAGAATTTTCGAAGTGATTTCACCTTGTATAAGCCATTCGATACCGTCTACGCATAGACGCGGCAGATACATAAACAGTGCCAATGCAAGTACAACACCCAAAACGCCGCCGATAACCATAATGACGTTTAAAAGCTGACTGTCTTTTTTCTTTTGCTCTTCGGTTTTAGGCTTATCAGACTCTTCGTCGGCAAAGCCCGACTTATCAGCCGAAATTGAAAGTGCTTTATAGCCCTGAAGCATTGATTCAACAAAGCCGACCACACCGCGAACAATGGGTATGTTCAAAATTTTATATTTTTCGCGCACGCTTTTACCGTTCAAATAGCTTATATCAATGCTTTTGTCGGGAAGACGCACAGCCAATGCGGTCTTTTCGGTGCTTTTCATCATAATGCCTTCGATTAAAGCCTGACCGCCGATAGATGTATATTTATTCGCCATCAATTTTTCCTTCTTCTTGGGGTAAAATTTCTTCTTCCATAAGGGGCAACACAATGGTTACCTTTGTACCAACGTTTTCGGTACTTTCAATAAACAAAAGACCGTTCATTTGCTTTATAATTTCATCCGCAACGGCGAGACCAATGCCCGAACCGCGAACGGTTTTGTTTGCTTTATAAAACTTTTCTTTAACACGGTCAATATCCTGCGCGGGAATACCCACACCTGTGTCAGTAACGGTTATGCGCACGCAGGCCTCTTCAATATTAGTGCTGACAAGCACCTGGCCTGCGCCCTGGGTATATTTAACCGCGTTATCAACAATGTTGATAAACACCTGCTTTAAGCGGTCGCGGTCACCCATAACAATAAGCTCTTCATAAGGGTTTGTAAGCACAAGCTCAATTTCCTGCTTTTTGGCAAGCTCGGTATACATACCAACCGCATCGTCTAAAATTGCGGTAACGTTTATCGGCTGACTTGTAAGCGATAATCGGCCTGTTTCCATACGTGAGAAGTCAAGCAGCTCTTCGACCAAACCTGAAAGTCGGTCAGATTCGCTTAACACCACGTCTAAACCGCGGCGGACAAGCTCTTCATCCGTACCGAGTGACATTTTTGCCGTTTCGCCCCAACCCCTTATCGCGGTAAGCGGTGTGCGAAGCTCATGCGATACCGATGAAATAAAGTCGTTTTTCATATTCTGCGCTTGACTAAGCTCTGACGCCATATAGTTAATTGTGTCGCAAAGCTCACCGATTTCATCGTTTTTAGTCATTTCAATTCGCGCATCAAAGTTACCCATTGCGATAGTTCTTGCAATATTACTTACGTCACGAATGGGGCGCACGATTGACTTGACGAAAAACAAACCCGAGAAGCAGCTGAACAAAAGCACCGCAAAGCAGGCAAGCACGATAATGCTTATAACGCCGTAAATCGCTTTATACGCCTCACTCATCGAGGTTGACCAGCGGTAGGTGCCCAAAAGATTACCTTCACTGTCAAAAATGGGGGCGGTAACCGCCATAATTGACTCACCGTCAGCGGTTTTGCCGCGGAAGGCCTGTGCTTTTTTAGTGCTGAGCGCTAACTGATATTCGGGTATATCTTGAATTTCGGTTGGAAAACCGGTAGTTGTTGCAACCACCTTGCCGTCCTTGTCGGTAACCTGAACCGCCACCTTGTCCTTAAAGCCAAAGCCTTCAACCATCATAATTGCCGAATCATTAAAGGTTTTTGCCGTTGAAGATTCGAGCGACTTGAATTCATACGCATAATCATCGCCCAGGGATTGCATTTGCGAGGTGTAAAGCGCATTGTAAAGAACCGAGAAGCCAATTGCCGCAGCGCAAATTACAACTGCAATAACCAAAAATATATTAAAAAACCATTTTACCGTTATGCTTTTAAATTTAATTTCTAAATTCAATTTGGCCTCTCCTTTCTTTAATATCTTAATTATACCTTAATGTGTGTTCCATTTATATCCCATACCCCACACGGTAACAAGCCTTGTCGGAACAGAGGGGTCATCTTCAACCTTCATACGAAGACGACGTATATTAACGTCAACAATTTTTTCTTCACCGAAATAATTGCTTCCCCAGACCTTATTGAGAATGTCAGTTCTGCCCAAAGCAACGTCGGGGTTTGTGAAGAAATATTCTATCATCTGAAATTCAACCTGCGTAAGCTCAATATTCTTGCCGTTTTTAAGTAAAGTACGCTTGCGAAGGTTTAAAGTAAACTCGCCTAAAGTAATATCATCGGTCACAGGCTGAACTTTCGGAGCATACATTTCAACCCTGCGATAAAGCGAATCAACACGTGCCAGCAGCTCTGTCGGGCTGAAGGGCTTGGTGATATAATCATCGGCGCCGTTCATAAGACCGGTAATTTTATCCATTTCCTGTGTGCGGGCAGTAAGCATTATAATACCAAGAGTTTCGGTACGCTTGCGGAGCTCCTTACAAAGGGTAAAGCCGTCCATACCCGGCATCGAAATATCTAAAAGTGCAATATCAAAGCCTTCAATATCATTATCAAAAATATCAAGTGCTTCTTCTGCCGAGCCTGCTTCAACCACCGAATATCCAACGCGCTTTAAATTTATGGCTTCAAATTCGCGGATAGCGGCTTCGTCCTCAACTATCATAATTCGTTTCACTAAAAAATCACTCCTATCAGTAAAGCACAAAGGCTTTTTCAACGTCACTGTGGGTAATGCCAAGCTCAATTATTGCATCATTAAGCTTATAAGCATAAACTGTGTTATCATCTCTCGCGATTTCATTCATACGAAGGTCTTTGTATTTGCCGTCGTCCCAGCTTTTTTTACTGAAGGCGCGCATACAAATAAGGCTTTCGCCAATGACCAACTGGTCATGGTCGTATAAATAAATTTCACGAATGCGTTTTTCGGTATCCTTTAAAATGGCAATGCGGTTGCGCCATTTAACGGGAATTGTAAAATAATAACTGTCAATTGAATTTATCATTGTGGTGGTCTGTATTGTTAGGTGTTCACCGTCAAACGAGCACCAGTTTGTAAGGTAAAGCTTTTCAGCCAATGCGTCACTTGCAACCGAAGGCACGTTTTCCTGCACGGGAATTTCAAGAATGCCATCGTTATTGATGTCGGTCACGGGGTAGCTTGAAGACCGAAGCGTGCGGATATTTTCACGGGTTTCAACGTCAAAAAGCGGGTTTGTAAGGCTGCCCTTGTTTTCAATAAGCACCTCGGTAACTGCGCCCACACCCTTTATGGCATCAAGGTAAACCGCCGTCTGACCGTTTGAAAGCTCATCCACCTTGGGCTCACCAATTGACTGAAGCTTACTGTCAAGCTCGCATATACCGGTCTGAACAACACCCTCATCAGTAAGTGAATAAAGCGACGCGGTGTTATATTGCTCGGCAGTGTTAAGCTCAATTATAAGCACACCGCTTTTGCCGTCACCGTTTAAGTCACAAGTTATAAAGCTTGTATATTTCTGTAAAAGGCGCTGAACAAAGGTGTTGCCGCTGTAGCTGTAAACCGCCAGCTGCATTTCACTTGTGCCGTATATCTGCCAGCCGACAAGAATTTCGCAAACACCGTTGTTGTCAAGGTCGCAAAACTGCACCATATCAACGCCCGATGCAATTATTGTTTGTGTGCCGCCGTCAACCCATTTGTTTTTATCAAAACGGACAAGCTGCACCGTCATTGTGGTGGTTTCACCTTCAACCTTGCTATAAAACACAAGCGCTTCGTTTTGCGAATCCTTATCAATGTCATACTGAACAACAGCTGAACGATGCTCACCCCTTACGGGATATTTAAGGGTATAACCACTGCCCGCAGTTTGTTCAACAATTTTTGAAATATATTTAAAGTCACCTGTAAGGGACGGGGGTGAAAAAAGCTCTGCCATATCGGTCTTGAAAAAATCACACCCGCAAAGCGACAAAATAAGGGTTAAGGATATAATCATTAACGCTATTTTTTTAAGCATTTTCAGCCCTCCTTCAGGCAATAGAATTGCACATAAATATTCACAATAAATTATAACACAAACCCGCCTAAAAATAAAGGGATTTTTACATTTATTTATGAATATTCCTTTAATTTTTTAAGAAAAATGAATTTAAAAACAAAAACGGCGTAATGCAAAAGCATTACACCGAATTCTTTTTATTTTTCGCCCCTTAATTTTTGCTTAATACGGCCGAAATAATATTTAATGCGCTTAAAAAACGGGGCTATCATCCAGACACGGCAATAAACCTTATACCCGAATGATTCACTGACCACAACCTCCTTACCGCGGCGGTTAAATGAAGTCAGAACACCGATTATCTGATCATCACGAATGTCAGGCTCGTTAATAAACTGATTATCACCACGACAGGTATAGTTGCCGTTTTTCTGAATCTTTACAATGCGATGAAAAACAAACTGACCGCTATCCCTGCGGTAAAACGGGACGTCGTATTTTTTCAGACGACCTTCAACCTTTTTTATGGTAACAGTATCCTTACGGTCATAAACCATTGGCTGCATACTTGTGCCCGAAACCGTGAAAGACACCTCGCCATTATTCTGAAGTTTTTCCTGCATTAAAGGTAAAAGCTGCTTAAGCTCTATCGAAACCTTATTCAATACAGCCGGCCTCTTTCATTTTAGTAATAAAAATTTCTGCACCTTCAGTTGCAGTGCCGATATCAATGTCATATTCTTTGATGAGCGCATCAGTAAGGGTGTCTGCATCAAAATCCCCCTCTGCAGCCTCCCACAAAAACTTTGCGGTATCATTAAGGGTAATAACGCCGTTAAAATCAATTGCAGTGTCACCAACAGGCACTAAAACGAAGCTTCCCATAAGCTCTTTTATAACAAAATTTTCGTTGCGTTTCATTTTATCCACTCCATCATATTTATTAAAGGAATTACATATATATTGATTATAACATTTATATTGCAGAATTACAATAATAATTTTTCTATATGAATTTTTTCTTTTAAAAATGAGTTGCGTCCTATAAATATCCCTTAATTTATCATATAATCAATACAACGAAAGAAATATTTGCAAAAAACACTTGACAAGAGTTATTTTTTGCGCTATAATACAGTTAACGAACAAATGTTCGGGAGGAATTAAAAATGACATTTATTGATATTTTAAGCACAGTTTTTGAATTTTTGCTTGTTGGGGCACTCGTTTGGGGTATTTTTAACGAGCATCGTCTTGTTGCATTTGAACGCAAGATAAAAGCTTACTTCCGCCGCAAAGCATTTAAGGTTATTAAAAGCAATTCTGAATGTGTAATTCGCAATGCTGAATTTTAATTGCGCCAATATTTTTATAATTTTCTTTTGAATAATAAACAAGCACCCTTTCATATCCTTTTATGAAAGGGTGCATTTTTATGAAATTTTTTATTATCAAAAAGCAACACATTATGCTTGCGCTGTGCGTAATAATTGCCACAGCAGTAATTATTGTCGGGTCGGTCAGCATTTTGGCAAACCAAAACCGCAAGCTGCCAATTTATTGTGTAAAAACCGACAAAAAGCAGGTTGCCATAAGCTTTGATGCCGCTTGGGGAAACGACGACACACAAACACTTATTGACATTTTAAAAGAATATGACGTACCCGCAACCTTTTTTGTTGTCGGCGCTTGGGTGGATAAATATCCCGAATCGGTAAAGGCACTTTCGGATGCGGGGCACCGTATTGAAAACCATTCTAACACCCACCCGCACATGCCACAGCTTTCAACCGAGCAAATGAAAAACGAGCTTGAGAGCTGCAACAATAAAATTAAGGCCATAACCGGCCGCTGCCCTACCCTTTTGCGTGTGCCTTATGGCGATTATGACAACGCGGTGCTTGAAACCACCGAAGCGCTTGGTATGTACACAATTCAGTGGGATGTTGACTCTCTTGATTGGAAAGACAGCGCCACCGCCGACAGCATTTGCAAACGAGTTACAAGTAAGGTTAAAAACGGCAGTATTGTCCTTTTCCACAACGATGCCGACCATACCCCCGAAGCGTTACCGAATATACTAAAATGCTTAAAAGACGAAGATTATGAATTTGTGTTTATTGAGGATTTGATTTATAAGGACAATTATGAAATTATACATGACGGAACACAGTGTAAAATTAACGGTTAATCCTTTGGCTCCCCTTGTCAGGGGAGCTGTCATTTTGTGAAAATGACTGAGGGGTAGTTATTCCACCTCTCTCCCTCCGTCAGCGAAAGTCAAAGAGAAAGACGGCGAATAATCGCCGTCTTTTTTAGTGAATGATGAATATTGAATAATTAATAATGAACAATTTCAGTATGCTTCACACAAACTAATAAACACACAGAACCGTCCCCTGTGTTATTCTTACACAAACATTTTAATATTCCCGGGAAATTCAACAAAGAAATCAAGAAAAATTATCAATATAATATTTCGAATATTTATTAATTTCGCTTTGAAGATTATCGGTTCCCATTTTTTCGGCAAGAGTTTTCTCGCCCGAAAACATATCAGTACCTAAGCCCAGCTTGTTACCCTCGATTTTAAAGTTTAATGCCGAAAGAACAGTTGGGAAAATATCCATAGCAGTAAAACTTCTGTTGGTTAAATTTAATTCACTTATCTGTTTGTCTGTATTAATAAAACAATTATAAATTGTCCTGTCTAAATAATCAACACCGCTTACAAGTGTGGTATCCATTCTTGGGTGATCACCCGTAATAACTATAACCGTATCTTGGTAAAACGGTTGTTCTTTACACCATTCGATAAAATTATATATTTGCGAATCAGCACATATTAACACGTTTTCAAGCTGATTATCATACGTATCAGCGCAAAGATCACAAACGTATCCGTCTATGTGATGAGTATCTACAGTCAGCATAGTAAAATTAAATGGTTGGTTATGGCTTTCATAAAGCTGGGTTAATTCATTTTTCGCTATTTCATAAAGATAGGAATCTTCATATCCCCACCAAACAAAGTAATCTTCAGGTATGTATTTTTCCTCTTTAGCAGAATATATATCAAATACCTTATAGTCACCGTGTTGAATAAAATAATCTTTTCTTCCAGCAAAATCACCGTCCGAGCCACATAAGAATTCCTGTACATAGCCTTTTTCTTTCAAAACGTCACCCAACGCAGTAATTCCTTTAGCAAAAGAGCTGTGTTGATCCATATTGTTAGCGCCCACGGGGAAAGAGAACGGAACACCGGATGTGGTTGCAAACAGTGACCCCATTGTCCAAGTCGTACCGGTCAAAGAACTAAAGCCACCAAGCTTTTCGTCATTTGAAAATGATATATTTTCTTTTGCAATATTAGTTAAATTCGGTATGTAATTATTACTTTGTTGATATCCACCGTCATTTACAGACACATATGTAGTTTCCATACTTTCCAAATAAATGTATATAAGATTTTTAGCCTTTGCAGGCGACTCAATATTAACGGAAGCAGGATCAACATAATAATCCTCATAAATAGTTGTTTGCTGGATATATGAAGCTATGTAATCTTTAATCTTAAAAGAAGCCTCTGCTTTTGCTGTAGTCATTATCAAAGCGGAAATAATCAATAAAACAATTGCATTTTTTGAAACATTAAACAAATCTAAAGAAATTTGTTTCTCTTTAAATTTAATGCAGCACGAAGCGGATACAGTTTTATTCATCTTCTTATCCGCAAATATGTACAAAACCCACAATATTACAGCAATACAAGCAACAGGCAAACAGCTTTTCAACGCATCGCTTAAGAAATTGGTATCAGCGCCCTTCATTGGCGAAAGAATCGTATACATTACTTCATTTAACGTAACGCCAAAATTTGAAGTTGCCCATTTTATAAAGGCGCAATAAATAACCGCAAAAAACAAACCACAGCCTGCCGCCACATAAAAAAATGTATGTTTTTTGTGTGTCTTATTTTTTCTCATTTTTTGCCTCTATTCTAACAGAAAAATGCTTCACAACAATTTCAGATATTATGGCCAACAAAACAAACATAAAAATTCCAATTACAGTATAATAATTGGAGTTTATATTAATTTCTTTTTCAATGAATTGTTTAATGATAATAGCAATGCCCCTGTTACAAACAATTCCGACCGATAAAAATATAGCATATCTGCAAATGTTTTCAAAAGTAAAAAACAGTTCCTTATTTGATATTTTGCCACATACATACAATGAGATTAAGGGGAGAATAAATACATTTACAAAGGCCAGTATATTTTCTGTCATTTATTAAAACCTCCAATAACTATACGCATTTAAAAAATATATGCAAAAATTCGTTTAAATTGTCGAAACATTACTTTATAAGATTATAACATATTTATGTGGTAGTCGCAAGTTATCATTTTAAAGTCTTTAAAACAATAGGAAACGAAATATATCCTATAAGAATTTAAAATTATTTCCTCCCGATCTCCCAAAAAGCGACTGCCGCTGCGGCGGCAACGTTCAGGGAATCCACATCGTGGTGCATTGGTATTTTTACGGTGTAATCACAAGCGTTTATAGTTTCACCGCTTAAGCCGTCACCCTCGGCACCCAAAAACAATGCAAGCTTTTCGGTATTTTTCAAAATGGGGTCATCAATACTCACCGTATCATTTCTTAAAGCCAAAGCGGCGGTTGTAAAACCGTTTTGTTTTAAAAATTCAACCGCGGTTTTCGGTGTGGGGAAATTTTCTTTTTCAAAAAATGCCCACGGCACCAAGAAAACACTGCCCATACTAACCCTTACGGTGCGGCGGTTAAGCGGCTCGCTGCAATTATTAAAAAGCAGTACAGCGTCCAAACCCAATGCGGCGGCGCTTCTGAAAATTGCGCCAACGTTTACCGCATCACTTAACCTTTCAAGCACTGCCACGCGCTTGGCATTTTTAAGCACGCTTTCAAGGCTTTCACACTCGGGGCGCTTCATTGCACAAAGCACACCGCGGGTCAGTTCAAAACCCGTAAGTGAAGCCAAAACCTCGCGCGAAGCAGTATATACAGGCACAGTGGGGCATCTTTCAATTAACTCTTTACCAATACCATCAATCTGTCTTTCTTCCATAAGAAAGCTCACGGGAGTTAACCCCTTATCGAGCGCAACCTTTATAACCTTCACGCTTTCGGCGACAAAAAGACCTTCATCCTTTTTTAATTGCGCTTCGGTAAGGTGGGCATATACACTAAGCTCGGGCGCGTTTATGTTGTTAATAAAAATTATGTTTGACATATTTATGCCTCGTTATTATTTCTTTGTAAGCATTATTATAAGCGCAACAATGCCGACTATAAGACCTGCCACAAGTGCAAGACCAAGTAAGCTGGCTAAAATAAGTAAGAGTATCATTACAATTGACATTTTTAAATCACCTTTCAAATTATAGTTTATCGCTCTGTTTAATTGGCGGTACATCGTAGGGACAATTCACGAATTGTCCGAAAATAATAGTTAATCGCAACGGGCGATTCGTGAATCGCCCCTACGGGTAATATCAATTAAATTAC
>JAZNOE010000002.1:0-10527 GCA_045580625.1 Acutalibacteraceae bacterium
TTCCCCTTGAGGGGAAGGGGGACCACGGCAGTGGTGGATGAGGTGGAAAACCGTTTAATCACTGCAAATTACACCTCATCAGTCACTTCGTGACAGCTTCCCCTCAAGGGGAAGCCTTGCCCGATAAACTATAATTTGAAAGTTAAATCACAAAAATAAAACCCGACCTTTCGGTCGGGTTAAAATTCAAATTAAAGTGCCATTGCGTATTCAAGCGGATAAGCCAGATCGCTGTAAAGAATGTTAAAGCCAAACTGTGATTCTTCATTCGGTAAGAATAAGGTTGTGCAAACTGCTTCTACCTTTTCACCAAAATGATAATCAATAATAACCGAAGTCATAACGGTATAGCTGCCATCTTCATTTGCGGTTACAGAAAGCATACTGTGTTCGTAAAGGTCATAACCACGGGGAATGATATAGAAAAGACCGTCAGCCTTCGGTGCGGCGGCATTTATATCAGAAAAATCGTCATAAATTTTGCCGTACATATTGAAGACGTAATCCTTAAGATAACTTTCGCTGACAAAGCCGTTATCCGCAAGGTCTAAAAGTGCAAGTGAAGCGGCGTTTAACAGTTCTTCATCGTTATAAAAGGCTTCGTTATAAACAAAGCTGTGGTTAAGCATATTTAAAAAGCGTGCTTCTAAAACCTTGCTTTGGTCAAAGGTTGAAGCGACAGGCTCTTTCGCAACTGTTTTAACAGGTGCAAAGCTGCAAAGTGACAGTAACACAACAGTGCAAAGCAAAACTGCCGATATAACTTTTTTCATGGTTACTGCCTCCTTCAAAATTGATATTATAATTATATACAAAACTCTTATAAAATACCAAAAACAATTCAGTTACAAAATGGTTTCATTTTTGTTACCGTTTTGGATATTATTGGTTTATTTTAATTACATTTTGTAATTAATTGAAAGCAGTTCTATAAAATTGTCTAAAACTTTCGTTATTGTTTACTGCAATATGCCTAAATTTATTGAAAATAAATAAATTTTTTACACAGTTTTTAAAAAAATTGGTTGTAATTGCTAAAATAATGTGTTATAATTCGATTATTACATATAAACCCCAAAGGAGTGCATCAAATTGAAACAGTATTCTGAAACACAAATTCGCAACATTGCCCTACTCGGTCACGGCGGTTCGGGTAAAACCACCCTTGCCGACGCTATCCTTTTTTACGGAAAAGCGACCGAACGTATAGGCAAGATAAGCGACAGTACTACCGTTATGGACTTTGATGCGGAAGAAAAGAAACGTAAAACCTCTGTGTCGACCGCAGTCTATGCGTTAGAAATAGGCGAAGATAAATTGAACATTATCGACGCCCCCGGTCTTTTTGACTTTGCGGCAGGTGTCAGCGAGGCTTTGGCAGCTGCTGACAGCGCGATTATTGCAATTTCGGGTAAGTCGGGTCTTACAGTCGGCGCAAAGCAGTGCTTTGAAAAGGCACGCGCACTTAAAAAGAGTGTTGGCTTCTTCGTTGGTAAGCTTGATTCTACACACGCTCACTTCTACCGCGTACTGTCTGCTTTGGCCGGTCAGTACGGCGCAGTTATCTGCCCTATCATCGTTCCTTATATTGAAGGTGAAGAAGTTAAGTGTTACATAAACCTTATTGAAAACAAGGCTTACGGCTGTAACGGTCTTGAAATTAAAGAAATGCGTATGCCCGTCAGTGAAGAAATTGACAATATGCGCAGTATGCTGCTTGAAGCAGTTGCTACCACTGACGAAGACCTTATGGAAAAATATTTCGGCGGTGAAGAATTTACCACCGAAGAAATTTTAAACGGTCTTGCAATTGGTGTTAAATCGGGTGATATCTGCCCCGTTTACAGCGGTGTTCAGCAAAGCGGTAATGCAGTACCGTTAATGGTTGACAACCTTTTGAAGATTATGCCTTCTGCCGCTGACAGCGCTTACGTTAACGCTGACGGTGATGAAGTTAAAATTGACCCCAACGGCGAAACCGCACTTACAGTTTTCAAAACTATTGCCGACCCGTTTGTTGGTAAGCTTTCATACTTTAAGGTGCTTTCGGGTGCAGTTAAGGGCGATGCCCGTCTTATAAACAACCGCACAGGCAATGAAGAACGCCTTTCAAAGGTTATGTGGCTTAAAGCCGGCAAGCAGGAAGATGCTGATGCTATCGGTGCGGGTGATATCGGCGCAGTTGCAAAGCTTGGCGACGTTTTAACAGGCGATACCCTTTCAGTAAAAGGCTCAGTTGCCGCTAAAAAGCCTGACTTCCCCAACCCCAACCTTACAGTTGCAGTTTATCCGAAGTCAAAGGGTGATGAAGAAAAAATCGCTTCTGCTTTGGCACGTATTACCGAAGAAGACCCCACCGTTAAGGTTTATAACGATAAAGAAACCCACGAGCTTATTCTTTGCGCATTAGGTGAACAGCATATCGACGTTATCATTTCACGTTTAAAGGCAAAATTCGGTGCAGAGGTTGAGCTTAAAGCACCTAAGATTGCCTACCGTGAAACCATCCGCAAGGAAGTTAAGGTTCAGGGTCGCCACAAGAAGCAGTCGGGCGGTCACGGTCAGTTTGGTGACGTTTGGATTAAGTTTGAACCCTGTGAAGAGCAGGAACTTGTTTTCCAGGAAGAAGTATTCGGTGGCGCAGTTCCCAAGAATTTCTTCCCCGCTGTTGAAAAGGGTCTTAAGGAAGCCGCTTTAAAGGGTGTGCTTGCAGGTTATCCGATGGTTGGCATTAAAGCTACACTTTACGATGGTTCTTACCACCCCGTTGACTCTTCTGAAATGGCATTCAAGATGGCTGCCGCTATCGCTTATAAGGACGGTATTCCGCAGGCATCTCCCGTTCTTTTAGAGCCCATCGGCACCCTTAAGGTTTTGGTTCCCGATGAAATGCTTGGTGACGTTATTGGCGATATCAATAAGCGCCGCGGCCGTATTATCGGTATGAACCCTGCTGAAAACAAGCTGCAGGAAATTATTGGTGAAGTTCCCATGGCTGAAATGTCCGACTTCTCAACAGCAATGCGTTCTATCACACAGGGCACTGCAACCTTCACACTCGAACCCACAAGATATGAAGAAGTTCCCGCAATGATAACCCAGAAGATTATCGACGCCAACAAATAATCAAATAGTAAAACCGCCGTGGTTAAAAAACCACGGCGGTTATTTTTTCTTTATTAAAGGTCAAGTGTTATTTTTTTATTGCTTACAGCATACGGGCGGTACATAACCCCTGCCGCATCAAACATACGCTTTGATGCCTTTACGCTGTCAGAATCGGCATATTTGTCCATCATATAAACAACCTCGGTTATGCCCGACTGAATAATAGCCTTTGCGCATTCATTACACGGAAAAAGTGTAACGTAAACCGTACAACCACGAAGATTACCGCGTTCACAGTTTAAAATTGCATTAAATTCTGCATGGCAGACATAAAGATATTTTGAATTTAACGGGTCATCATCCCTGCCCCAAGGGAATTCATCATCATTACAGTTTCGGGGCATACCGTTATAACCCATTGACATTATGCGCTTGTCCTGATTAACAATGCAAGCGCCAACCTGAGTGGAAGGGTCCTTACTGCGCATTGCCGCCAAAGTGGCAATACCCATAAAATATTCATCCCAGCTTAAATAATCTTCACGTTTCATAATTATCACCTAATGTAATAATACTATCCCTTTTGTTTTTTTGCAACCTTATTTTTTAAAATATAAAGCGAGCATATTATCATCACAAGCGGGAATACCGCCGCAGCAAGAAAGCCAACGTTTAAATTGGTATATTCCGCCACAAGACCGACAAGTCCCGGCCCCAAAGCACAGCCTGTATCACCGCACATTGCAAACGCGCTGAACATTACTGCACCGCCCGTTTTAAAGGTGCGTGCCCCCGCTGAATAAATGCCCGGCCAGGAAATGCTGACCGAAAGACCGCAGAGCGCACAAAAAACAAGTGAAAGCACCGCAACGTGACAAAGTGCAACTGTAACGTAACAAACAAAGCACAAAACGTTAAGCCAGATGAGTAGCCGTGTGAATGACACTTTTTTGGAAACTTTTGCATAAAAAACACGGCCAAGCGCCATAAAAAGCGCAAAAAGACAGGGCCCTGCAACGTCACCGATTGCCTTTGAAACACCCAAAGCCTCTTCAACAAAAAGTGACGCCCACTGCGACATTGCAATTTCACTTGCGCCTGCGCAAAACATCATAACCATATAAACCACAAATTTGGGTGTTTTTAAAAGCTCGAAAAAAGTTGATTGCTTTTCTTCCTTGTCGGGTTCAACAATCGGCACATATAAAAATGCAAACATATTTATAAAAGGCACAACCGCCCAGATAAGCGGAATATAAGCCCAGTTTTTACCGCCGAAACAAAGCACCATAACGGTTGTAAGCGGCACAATAAAAGCCTGACCCCAACAATAAAACGAATGAAGCACCGCCATATTGCCCGATTTGTTGCCCGTTGGCAGCATTTCTATCATGGGGCTTAAGATAACCTCCATAAGCCCACTACCCGTCGCATAAACCGCAATTGCCAAAAACATTGCAAGATATGCATTGTTCATAACACGCGGCAAAACCGACATTAAGCAAAGCCCCGCGCACGCCGTAAACTGACATAAAAATGCCGCGCGGCGATAACCGATTTTATGTATTATTTTCGGAGTTAAAAAGTCAATAAACATTTGCACGGCAAAATTGAAAACAATAAGTCTGCCAAGCTTTTCATAACCAAGACCGTATATGTCCTGAAAAACTATAAAAAGAATGGGCAAAAAGTTATTTACAATTGCCTGTACAACGAATCCCACATAGCCCGCAAGCTTTGTGGGAAGATATTTTCTTTCATTATCAGTCATTTAACATTTCCTTTACAAAGGGTACAATTTCATTTGGGGAAGAAACAATTGTTTTTGCACCGTTTAAAAGCAGTTCTTCCCTTTTTCTAAAACCCCAAAGCACACCCAAGGGATAACAGCCGCTGTTTACTGCATTAGCGCAGTCCATACCGCTATCGCCAACAAAAATACATTCATCGGGTGTGACACCCATTTCATCAATAATCTTTAATGTTAAGGTAGGGTCAGGCTTGGTGGGATATCCTTCCCGCTTGCCTGTAACACTTGTAAAAATATCACCAAAAAATTCTTTCACAATAATATTGGTCATATCGTCCGCCTTGTTTGAAACCACAGCAAGCTTTAAGCCCATTGCATTCAGATCGTTTACGGCTTCAAAAATGCCATCATAAGCCCTTGTGTGAACAAGATAATGACTGCGATAATAATTCATAAAACAGTCAAAAACCGATTGAAAAGTATCGGCATCAAGCTTATCATCGGGTATTGCCCTTTCAATAAGCTTTACCATACCGTCGCCGATAAGATATTTATAATCTTCAACAGGATAAGTATTTAAACCGTGCTGCTGTAATGAATAATTTGTTGCAACCGCCAAATCATCAAGCGAATTGACAAGCGTACCGTCAAGGTCAAAAATTACTGCCTTATACATAAAAATATAGCTCCCTATAGACACAAAAAACCCCTGAGTAAAAACCCAGGGTTTGTTTGTAAGAAATTATTAGATAGCTCTGGTAACTTTACCCGAACGTAAGCAGCGGGTGCAAACATTGATACGACGGGGAGAACCGTTAACGATTGCCTTTACCTTCTTAACGTTGGGCTTCCAAGTTCTGTTTGAACGTCTGTGTGAGTGAGAAACCTTAATACCGAAAGCAATTTCTTTATTGCAGATATCACATTTAGCCATGGTCTGCACCTCCTTTTTAAATAGCCGATAACTGTTACCGACCGCATAGCAAATAATATATTAACACAAAGCGACAAAAAAATCAAGTATTTTTTTAACGAAATTAATGTTCACTTTTTTGGGGTCTGTTAAGAAGAGATTTTACAACCTCTTCAACAGGCTTTTCTTTATATAAAAGAGCATAACATTCGTTAATTATCGGCAGTTCAATACCATACTTTTGTGCCAGCTGATAAGCCATTTCAACCGCGTGATAGCCTTCAACCGTGCCAACCTCTTGTAAAGCGGTCTTAATATCAACACCGCTGCCCACCTTATAACCGAAACGGTTATTACGGCTGTGACGCGACGTACAAGTAACCACCAAATCGCCTATGCCTGTAAGACCTGAAAAGGTATATTCCTTTGCGCCCATACAAACGCCAAGACGCGTCATTTCAGAAAGACCTCGGGTTATAAGCGCCGCTTTAGTGTTATCGCCAAGACCCAAACCGTCACAGCAGCCTGCCGCAATTGCAATAACGTTTTTCATTGCGCCGCCAAGTTCAACACCGATTAAGTCGGTACCGGTATAAACACGAAGGCAACCGCCCGACATAATTTCCTGTACAACCTGTGCGGCAGGAAGTGAGTCAGACGTAGCAACAACTGAAGTTGGAATATTTCTTGCAACCTCTTCCGCGTGGGAAGGACCTGACAAGGCAACCACCTTTTTATCGGGTAATTCTTCTGAAATTACCTGAGTTAAAAACTTAAGACTTCCCTTTTCAAAGCCCTTTGCAACGTTTACAACAATACCGATATCCTTATAATCTGCAAGCTGTTTTGCAATGCTTCTTACAACGGTTGACGGTGTTGCAATAATTGTGAGCACGTCACCTTCAACAACCGAAAGGTCAGTGGTGATTTTAATACCCGAAGGCAGAACTACACCGCGGAGCAGTTTTTCATTGGTGCGCTTTTCTAAAAGCTGGTCAACCTCTTCCTGGAAGGGTGACCAAAGGGTAACGTCATGGCGGTTATTAAAGGCAGATATTGCCAAGGCCATACCCCAGCCGCCGCTACCTAAAATTGTAATTTTAGCCATGCTTCTTTCCCCCTATTTTAACTTTAGATTCTGTACCGTTCAAAAGGCGCTTGATATTTTCCTTATGCTTACCGATTACCATTATACCCATTATCACCGCAAAAAGAATTTGCGGAAAAATGCCTGCGGTGTCATTGTGGAAAATTATTGAAAGCACAACAACCGTTGTTGCCGCAATAACCGAGCCAAGTGATACGTATTTAGTAATAATTACACAAAGCGCAAAAACAATAAGACCTGTGATGATGGCTATAGGACAACAAACCGCAAAAATGCCAACGCTCGTTGCAACACCCTTGCCACCCTTAAAATCAAAAAACAAGGGAAAAATGTGTCCAAGCATACAAGCCGCGCCGCAAATATACGCACCGTAAATTGCATAAGACCATTCACTGCCTGTCTGGGTGTGGATATAATCAAATATCAATTTACCCATATAAGCGGCGGCAAAGCCCTTAAGCGCATCAAAAATAAAGGTCAAAGCCCCAGGCAAAAAGCCTGCGTTTCGCATAACGTTAGTTGTGCCTGCATTGCCGCTGCCAAGCTCTCTTACGTCTTTTTTCATAAAAGCTTTTGCAAAAATAACCGCAAAGCTGATACTTCCGATAAGATATGCTGCAACAATTGTAACCAAAGCAGTGATTACCATTTATTTGTCGCCCCTTTCACGAATTACAAACCTGACGGGTGTTCCTTCAAGACCAAAGGTTGAACGAATCTGATTTTCCAAATAACGCTGATAAGAGAAATGGAACAATTCAGCGTTATTGCAAAAACAAACAAATGTAGGTGGCTTTGTGGATGCCTGAGTCATATAATAAATCTTAACGCGCTTACCCTTGTCCGAGGGGGGCTGAACGCGTGCAGTGGCATCCGCCAGAATATCATTAAGCTTACCTGTGGATATGCGCATAGTGTTCTGTTCATTAACATATTTTATAAGGTCAAACAAACGGTCTACCCTTTGACCTGTTTTTGCCGAAATGAAGATTATCGGCGCATAGGGCATAAACGAAAAATCCTTCATAAGCTGTTTGCGGAAGGAATCCATAGTTTTGCCGTCCTTTTCAACGGCATCCCATTTATTAACGGCAATTATACAAGCTTTACCCTCTTCCAAAGCAAGACCCGCCACTTTGGAGTCCTGTTCGGTAAAGCCGTCACAGCCGTCAATCATAATTACACAAACATCGGCGCGTTCAATTGCCATTTTAGCGCGAAGCACGCTGTATTTTTCAATTTTATCTTCAACCTTGCTTTTACGGCGAAGACCTGCTGTATCAATAAAATTATATTTTACACCCTCGCGGTCTACCCTCAAATCTATTGCATCACGTGTTGTACCTGCAATGTTAGAAACGATAGAACGCTCCTCACCTGCTATCTGATTAACAAGTGAAGACTTACCCGCATTAGGCTTACCGATTACCGCAACGTTTATAATATCGTCGTCATCAGTTTCGAATTCATTGGGGTCAATGTGTGAAATAACGGCGTCCAAAAGGTCGCCCGTGCCGTGACCATGAACCGAAGAAACAGCAATGGGGTCACCAAGACCCAAATTATAAAATTCATAAAACTCAAGCGGTGTATCACCAATATTATCACACTTATTTACACAAACAACAATTGGTTTGCCGCTTTTTTGAAGCATTGAAGCAACGTCCATATCAGCAGCTGTCACACCCGATTTTAAATCGGTTACGAAAATAATTACCGCCGCGGTTTCAATTGCCAAATTAGCCTGCGCACGCATACTTGATAAAATAATGTCGTCGGTTTTGGGTTCAATACCGCCCGTATCAACAAACATCATTTTACGTCCGAGCCATTCACCGTCACCGTAAATACGGTCGCGGGTAACACCCGGTGTATCATCAACAATAGAAAGGCGCTTGCCTATAATTTTATTAAATAACGTAGATTTTCCGACGTTCGGACGGCCTACAACCGCAACTATAGGTTTTGCCATACTGCACCTCCTAAAACATTTTCTACCATATCATAACCGTCAACCGACGTAACCTTAATTTTAATGCCAAGCTTTTCGGACAATTCGCTTACGGTTATGCTGTCCAAAAACATATCCTTTTCAGACCTTAGCATAACGTCGGGAACGATAAGCTCATCACCTAAATCAATTCCTTCAAGCTGCTTTAAAATATCGGTTGCGGTAACAAGCCCTGCAACTGTAATTAAAGGCCCAAAAAAGTCATTTTTAATTTTATATACTTTACAATTTAAATTATCCCATTTTTTACCCATTTTGTCAACAATTTCTGTAATCAAGGGATAAGCCGCCTCGCCTGTTATAAGCGACACCTTGCGCGGGTTTTCAAGGGTATAATCGCAGTCGTTAATTGCATCATCGGCTTCTTTTTCCAAAAGCGCCCACATACCAACACCGTTATCAAGCTGTAAAAATTCACCGTAATAGTCAGCATTAGGCATTTCTCGTTCAGACAAAAGATAAAATTCATCACTTGCATAAACCCTGCGACTGCCGTATTTTTCAAGGCATTTTTCGCCAAAACGGTTGATAATGTCAATTGTTTCGCCCGCGGTTTGCTTATTAAAAGGCTCAAGCTTTGCAAGCCCGTCACGGTATTTTGTAAGACCCACCGGCACCGCCGCAATACATTCGGCATTTTCAAGATTTGTTAAATCCTCAAGGGTGCGTTCAAGTTCCTTACCGTCATTATAACCGGGACAAAGCACCATTTGACAATTTATCTTTATGCCCGCAGCATTAAAGCGGTTTATAATTGACAAAACACTGCCGGCATTCTTGTTGGTCATCATTTTAACACGCAAATCGGGGTTTGTGGTGTGCACCGAAATGTTTATCGGGCTTATGTGCATTTTTATAATACGCTCGATTTCGTGCTCGGTAATATTGGTAAGGGTGATATAATTACCAAACAAAAACGAAAGGCGTGAGTCATCGTCCTTAAAATAAAGACTTTCGCGCATACCCTTAGGCAATTGGTCAATAAAGCAAAACACGCACTTATTAAGGCAGGAATGCTTATTATCCATTAAATAGGTTGCAAAATTAAGACCAAGCTCTTGGAATTCATCCTTTCTAATGCGCTTGTTTTTTATTTTGCCCTTTTTATTAATAAAAGAAAGGTTAAGCTTTTTATTGTTCTGATAAAAACGGTAATCCAAAACATCCATTATATCATTACCGTTTATGCTTAATAAGGTATATCCGCTTTTAAGCCCTGCTTTATCTGCCGGGCTGTGCTTTTCAACCGATTCAATAATAACCGACATTCTGTCTTCCCCTTTCATCAAAAAATCAGTTCACAAAAAAACAGAGAGAGAAATTAATTTCCCCCTCTGCCGTTTTTGAATTATTCGCCAACCTTTACAACTTCACGGCCGTCATACTGACCGCAAGCAGCGCAAAGTCTGTGAGGACGCTTATAAGCGCCGCAAGAGCACTTTACTAAAGTGGGAGCGGTTAACTTCCAAACGTTATTTCTTCTTTTATCTCTTCTAGCTTTTGAATGCTTTCTCTTTGGTACTGCCATTTTCAGCACCTCCTTAAATTGATTAAAAAGTTTAATTATTTAACAGTTCAGCCAGCTTTGCAAGGCGGGAGTCAATTTCCCGCATATCGCAAGAGCAGGCGCCTTCGTT
>JAZNOE010000003.1:0-18001 GCA_045580625.1 Acutalibacteraceae bacterium
ACATCGTAGGGACAATTCACGAATTGTCCGAAAATAATAGTTAATCGCAACGGGCGATTCGTGAATCGCCCCTACGGGTAATATCAATTAAATTACAGATTATTCACATCCGTCACGGAGCGACACCTAACCTCTTCGCTATTACCTCTTACCTCTCGTCAGCGATAAACCCAAATTTATACCACAAAAATTAATTTCACCGCTGTAAAGAAAAAAACTTGACAGCAGGCATCTTTTATGCTATACTCGTTAAAGTTGAGAAAAATGTGGGGTGTATTATGTCTAAAAATTTATATATTTCCGCACTTCTTGACGTTTACGGTAACTTTTTGGGTGAAAAACCCAAGGCTTTTTTAGAATATTATTATAATGATGATTTATCCCTTTCGGAAATTGCCGAAAACGAAGGTATTACCCGCCAGGGCGCGCACGACCAGATAAAACGAAGTGAAGCGAAATTGCTTGAATGGGAAGAAAAATGCCAATATTGTGAAAAATTCTTAAAGCTTAAAGAGCTTTCACAAAACGATAAAAATTTCACCGAAATAAAGAAAATTATTAACGATTTGTAAGGAGTGTAGTTATGGCTTTTGACAGTTTATCAGATAAATTAGCCGGTGTGTTTAAACGCCTACGCTCTAAGGGTAAATTAAGTGAAAGTGACGTCAAAACCGCTATGCGCGAGGTCCGCCTTGCACTTTTGGAGGCTGACGTTAACTATAAAGTAGCTAAAGACTTTACCAACACTGTTACCGAAAAATGCATCGGTGCCAACGTTATGGAAAGTCTTACCGCACCCCAGATGGTTATTAAAATCGTTCGCGATGAATTAACCGCTTTAATGGGAAGCGAGCAGGCCCGCCTTAAAACTTCAAATAAGCTGCCCACCGTTATTATGATGTGCGGTTTGCAGGGTTCAGGTAAAACCACCCATTCGGCAAAGCTTGCAAAGCACCTTAAAAGCCAAGGTCACAGACCGATGCTTGTCGCCTGCGACATTTACCGCCCTGCCGCTATTCAACAGTTAAAGGTTGTGGGTGAAGCAGTCGGCGCCCCCGTTTATGAAGCGGGCACACAGTCCCCCGTTAAAACCGTTAAGGAAGCTTTGAATTATGCCAGGGATCACGGTCACGATTTTATGATTCTTGACACGGCAGGTCGTCTTCATATTGATGAAGAGCTGATGGCCGAGCTTAAAAACATTACCGAAGCAATTGAAGTTCACAACATTCTTTTGGTAATTGACTCGATGGTAGGTCAGGATGCCGTTAACATCGCAAAAGCCTTTAACGATTTATTAGAAATTGACGGTGTTATCTTAACTAAGCTTGACGGTGACACCCGTGGCGGTGCCGCATTATCTGTTAAAGCCGTTACAGGCAAACCCATTATGTTTGCAGGTGTGGGTGAAAAGCTTGACCAGTTGCAGGAATTCCACCCTGACAGAATGGCTTCCCGTATTTTGGGCATGGGCGACGTTTTATCCCTTATTGAAAAGGTTGAAAACGAAATTGACGAAGCCAAAGCGGAAGAAACCGCAAAACGTCTGGCTGAAAATAAATTTGATATGAACGATCTTCTTGATCAGTTCCAGCAAATTAAAAAAATGGGCTCGCTTAAAAGCGTTATGTCGATGATACCGGGAATGGAGCGACAGCTTCGTGACGTTGATATTGATGACCGTCAGCTTTTAAGAATTGAAGCAATCATCACATCAATGACCAAAAAGGAACGCGCTAAACCTGACATTTTAAATGCTTCCCGCCGCAAGCGTATTGCCGCGGGCGCAGGTGTTAAGGTTGAAGACGTTAACCGCCTTATAAAGCAGTATGAACAAATGAAAAAAATGTTCAAGCAAATGAACAATAAAAACGGCAAACGCAATATGATGCGCGGTATGGGCAATATGGGCAGTATGCCACCATTCGGTTTTTAAGAGAAATCTTTTAAATAAATTATAATTATCACATTATGGAGGTGTTTTCAAATGGCAGTAAAGATCAGACTTCGTCGTATGGGTGCTAAGCGTGCTCCCTTCTACCGCGTTGTTGTTGCTGATTCAAGATTCCCCCGTGACGGTCGTTTCATCGAAGAAATCGGTACCTATGACCCCACTAAGGATCCCGCAGCAGTAAACATTGACAGCGAAAAGGCTAAGAAATGGATCGCTAACGGTGCTCAGCCTACCGATACCGTAAAGGCATTACTTAAAAAGAACGGTGTTCTTTAATTAATGTAAACTTTATGTGAGGTATTTTATGGAAGAGCTATTAGTGTCTATTGCTTCAGGCTTGGTTCAAAACCCCGAAGCAGTAAAAGTAACAGTTGATGAACCCAATGAAAACGGTGTTACCGTGCTTCATTTATCGGTTGCTGAAGGCGATATGGGCCGCGTTATCGGTAAGCAGGGCAGAATTGCCAAGGCTATCCGCACAGTAATGCGTGCCGCAGCCAACAAGGCTGATATGAACATTGCGGTTGAAATCGACTAAGGCTGGCATTTAGTCAGCCCCAATGCATACTACTACCCCCACGTTGTTGGGGGTATTTATATAGGGGAAAAAATGATGAATAAATATTTTGAAACAGGTAAAATTGTCGGCACACACGGTGTTAAAGGCATGGCGCGTGTGCAGGTATGGGCCGATTCGCAGGACTTTCTTTCAAACTTTAAGCGTGTTTATACCGATAAAAACGGTGAAAATAAGCTTGAAATAACAAAAGCGCAGGCACACGGCAACGTTTGTATTGTTGCCTTTAAGGGCATTGACACCATTGAAGCCATTGAAAAGCTTCGCGGTACGGTGCTTTATATTGACAGAAAGGATGCAAAGCTACCGAAAGACCGTTATTTTATTGCCGACCTTATTGGCTGTAACGTGTTTGATGCTGATACAAATGAAGCCTTGGGCGTAATTACCGACGTTTCAGAAACGGGTGCGAATGACGTTTGGCATATTGAAAAAGCCGGCAAAGAATATCTTGTCCCTGCTATTCCCCCTGTTATTATTGATGTTGACGTCGACAAAGAAACAGCAATTATCCGCCCTTTGAAAGGAATTTTTGACGATGAGGATTGATATTCTTACCCTATTCCCCGAAATGTGCAACGCAGTTGTTAATGAAAGTATTATAGGTCGCGCGCAAAGGGCAGAAAAGGTGGAAATTGTCTGCACCAATATCCGCGATTTTGCAGGCAATAAGCACAACAAGGTGGATGACACCCCTTATGGCGGCGGTATGGGTATGATAATGGCCGCAAATCCCATTTATGAATGCTATAAAAGCCTTTATAACGAGGATGAACCAAAGCCACATTTGGTATATCTATCACCTAAAGGTGCAACCTTTACACAGCAAAAAGCAATTGAATTCTCAAGGCTTGACAGACTTGTGCTGCTTTGCGGTCATTATGAAGGCATTGATGAAAGAGTTATTGAAGAAATTGTTGATGAAGAAATATCCATTGGCGATTTTGTGCTTACAGGCGGCGAGCTGCCCGCCTTAACCGTTGCAGATGCCGTTTGCAGAATGTTGCCGGGTGTCTTGTCGGAGGATATATGCTTCGAAGAAGAAAGCCACTTTGACGGACTTTTGGAATTTCCGCAGTATACCCGCCCCGCAGTATGGCACGAAAAGGAAGTACCTGAAGTTTTACTTTCGGGCAACCATGCAAAAATTAACGACTGGCGCAGGGCCAAATCCTTACTTATCACCATGGAAAAGCGACCTGATATGCTAAAGGAAAGCGACCTTTCGGAAAAAGACAAAAAGCTTCTGCAAAAACAGGCTGAAAGTGTAAAATAATGTTGTTATTTTGCACAAAAACAAACTTGTCACTTTTTCGTTTGTTGGATAAATATTAGAACTTATTCACAAATAATTGACTAACGCATTAAATGTGGTATAATAACATTGTAAGTTTTATTTCACAAACACAATAGTGTGATATTTTTCTCATGTTCACACTGACACGATAAGGAGAATTTATAATGTGCGTTAAAGATGTAGTTATTCAGAATCAGGTTGGCTTACACGCTCGTCCCGCAACCTTCTTCATCCAGAAGGCTAATGAATACAAGTCTTCAATTTGGGTTGAAAAGGATGACAGAAAAGTAAACGCTAAAAGTCTTTTGGGCGTGCTTTCTCTTGGCATCGTTGGCGGCACCACCATCAAGATCATTGTTGACGGCTCTGACGAAAAGGAAGCTATCGAAGGTCTTGTTGCTTTGGTTGAATCAGGTTTCGCCGACTAATTTTAGGTTAAATAATTGTGGGCTGCGCCGATTTTTAAAAAAATTGGCGCAACCCGTTATTTTTCTATTGACAAATCAAAAAATAATGTTATAATAATATTTGCGCGAAAAACCGCGCAAAACAAAAAATCTGGGTGTGGCGCAGATTGGTAGCGCGCTACCTTGGGGTGGTAGAGGCCGGAGGTTCAAGTCCTGTCACTCAGACCAAAAATCAGTTCTGACCATTTGGTTAGGGCTGATTTTTCTTTTTGTCTCGACAGGACTTGAACCTTAAGAAGGCATACAAAAAACAAAACAACTATTCACATTTTTAGAATATATGTTATAATATACCCATCACCCCGAAAGGATAGAAAAATATGAATCTTAATGAATTTAAATGGACACGCGCGCCCAAGGAATACACCGTAAATAATGACACGGTTGAAATTATAACCGAGCCTTTTACCGATTTATGGCAGCGCACGTACTATCATTTCAGAAACGATAACGCCCCCGTTTTTCAAATGGATACCGATGAAAAATATTTTTCTTTTGTTGTAAAAACCGAATTTGACACAAAGGTTCGCTACGACCAGAGCGGCATTGTTATGTACCTTGACAGCGAAAACTGGCTTAAGGCCGCAGTTGAATATGAAAACGATGAAATTCAGCGACTTGGCAGTGTTGTCACCAACAACGGCTATTCTGACTGGGCGTCGGTTGACGTCGATGCATCAATTAAATCTATCTGGTTTCGTTTAAGCCGACGCGAAGATGATTTTTGCATTGAAAATTCATTAGACGGCGTTAATTTTAAACAAATGCGCATCTGCCATATCTTTAATGCCAAGGATAAAATTCAGTTTGGCATTTATGCCTGCAGTGCCGAAAATTCAAGCTTTAAGGCCAAATTTTCGAATATGCAGTTAACCGAATGTAAATGGTCAGCGCACGACGGTCAGGCACCTGACAAGGAATAAAGCTTATATTTTTAAAAAAACATTTACTAAACGCAAAAAATAAAGTATAATAATTTAAAAGTCAGAATTTTCTAATTTTTGACACAACAAAATTATTATAATTAAAACGGTGGTTAAAATTGGGACTTAATTTAAAAAACATTGAAAAAATATTACTTATTGTGTTTTGCTCGGCAATAATTTTCGCCCTTGTTTTCAACTTTATGGGCGTGCTTGGCTTTTTGGGCAAGATATTAGGGTATATCACCCCGATAATAATTGCCCTTTGCATTGCCTTTGTGCTTAATGTGTTTCTGACGGGCTTTGAAACCAAAATTTTCCCATTTATGAAAAAGTCAAAGCACAAAATTATCAACAAGCTTCAGCGCCCGCTGTGCCTTATTTTGACATACGCTTTGGCAATTGGCCTTTTGGCACTTATTGTGCTGGTAATTATTCCCGACATAAGCGACACAATCGCTTATATTATTGATAAATTGCCCGCTTTTATTGTAGAATCGCGCGAATGGCTTATAACAACACTTAAAAACTTTAATATTCCCACTGAAGATATCCCCGAAATTGACATTAATTCCCTTATGGAAACAGTTAAAAACTGGTTTTCAAAATACAGCGGCAGCATTGTTGATGATGCAATAAGCATTACAGGCTCGGTTGTGGGTGTTGTGTCTGACATACTCTTCGGTATTATCGTTTCAGCTTATATTTTGGCTCAAAAGGAAAAAATCGGCGCCTTTATGAAGCGCGTAATCGATTCATTTTTGCCCGAAAAAGCGGCGAATATCATCCACCACGTAAGCGCACAAACCTTTTTCTCATTCACCCGTTTTATCGGCGGTCAGCTCACCGAAGCCATCATTTTAGGTGTGCTTTGCTATATAGGTATGCTTATTTTCCGCTTCCCGAATGCCGCAATTATTTCAATTATAATATGCATAACTTCTCTTGTCCCTGTTGTAGGTGCCCTTACGGGTGCAGTTGTCGGCGCATTTTTAATTTTAATTTCCGACCCCATAAAAGCAATTTTGTTCCTTATCTTCCTTATTATTTTGCAACAGCTTGAAGGTAATCTCATTTACCCGAAGGTTGTCGGCAAAGCGGTTGGTCTTCCCGGTGTTATCGTTATCAGCGCGGTGCTTGTCGGCGGTAATATCGGCGGTGTTTTAGGCGCACTT
The DNA here is from genome assembly GCA_045580625.1 of Acutalibacteraceae bacterium. Classification (GTDB taxonomy): domain Bacteria; phylum Bacillota; class Clostridia; order Oscillospirales; family Acutalibacteraceae; genus UBA737. The sequence continues at coordinate 6,394 of JAZNOE010000003.1, forward strand.
ATCGGTGTTCCCTTATCGGCTGTAGTCTACACCCTTTTAAAAGAAGCAATGGAAAGCATTCGCATTAAAAAACAAAAAGAAAAGGAAGCTATGGAAATAGCGCCCGAACAGTTAGAAATACCAAATTCATAACAAAAAGCACGGCATTTGCCGTGCTTTTTTATTGCGCAAATTTTAGTTTGTCGAGCAAGGCTTCCCCTTGAGGGGAAGCTGTCACGAAGTGACTGATGAGGTGTAATTTGCAGTGATTAAACGGTTTTCCACCTCATCCACCACTGCCGTGGTCCCCCTTCCCCTCAAGGGGAAGGCTTATAAACCCCAATATATTATAAAACTATTAATTCCTTCGGGCTTTTGGTGATATCTTCACAACCGTTTCCTGTAACAATAATAACGTCTTCAATTCTTACACCAAATTCGTTTTCAAGGTAAATTCCCGGCTCAACCGACAACACCATACCCTTTTGCAAAACAGTGTTATCCCTTAAATTAAAGCCCGGGCTTTCGTGAACTTCAATACCCAAACTATGCCCAAGCGAATGACCAAAGCAACCCTTAAAGCCCGCATTATCAATAATATTGCGTGCAACGGCATCAATATCTTTACAAATTGCACCCGCCTTAATTTGTTTTAAAGCTTCAAGCTGAGCCGTAAGAACAGTGTTATAAACCAAGTGCTGTTTTTCGCCTATTTCACCAACTGCAACCGTACGGGTCATATCAGCACAATAACCGCCGATAACCGCACCAAAATCCATAGTAATAAAATCGCCCTGTCTTACAACACGGTCTGTCGGTGTGCCATGCGGAAGAGATGAATTTTCACCGCTTACAACAATTGAATCAAAGGCCACACCCTCACTACCGTGGCGGCGCATATAAAATTCCATTTCCAGCGCAATTGCCTTTTCAGTCTTGCCGGGGCGGATATAATCCAGAATATATTCAAAGGTTTCATCAGTCAAAGCCTGTGCCTGCCGCATAAGGCAAAGCTCCCCTTCGCTTTTAACCGAACGAAGCGAATATATGTAATCATCCATTACCGCATCATCACTGATTTCAAAGCCGCTTAAATTCTTTTTTAAAGCGGCAAATTCCAACAGCGAAATTGTACGGTTTTCAGTATAAACCTTTTTGATTTTATCCTTTTTTAGAATATTAGTTATCTGCTGCCATATTTTATCAGTCAGAATTACGTCACAGCTTTTGACAAGTCTTTTTGCCTTTTCATAATAACGAAAATCTATAATAAATACGGCACTTTCAGGTGTAACAACCACCACACCTGCCGATGAATTAAAGCCTGTCAGATAAAAACGGTTAGGACCGTAATAAATTATAAAAGCTTCATCGTGACAAAGCTTATTTTGAATATTTGAAATTCTTTTTTCTGTCATTTTTATTCTCCTTTAAAAGCGTCAAAACTTCTTTTGACAAAAACAGCATTGCAAAAAGGTTTATAATAACCATAACACCGTTAGAAAGCTCGGCCGCTTGCCAAACAAAACCGCCCGATATAACGGCACCAAAAACACAAAACAGCGGGTAGCATAAAATAAAGATTTTTTCACCCTTTTCATTAAACAAAAAGCGGCAAAAATTCACACCGTAGGTTGCCCAACCTATAACACTTGAAACCCCGAAAAGCAACAGCATAACGCTTAAAATAACGGCCGATGCATCACCGTAAAGGGTTGAAAGCGCATTGATTGTAAGCCTTGCCGATGGGGCTTTATTATAATCTATAATAACCCCGCTTGTCAAAATTGTCAATGCCGTTAAGGTGCACAAAACGGTTGTATCTACAAACACTTCAAAAATTCCAAATAAACTTTGTGACAGCGGTTTTGCATTTTCAACCGTTGAGTGTGCCACCGCCGCGGTGCCAAGCCCCGCTTCGTTTGAAAAAATACCCTTTGCCGCACCTGTTGATATAACGTTTAATATACTGCCGACTGCCCCGCCTGTTACCGCTTTCGGTTTAAATGCACCCACAAAAATATCTGCAAAAGCATTCGGTATTGCGGTATAATTTTTAATTATAACCCCAAGGCATAACAGTATATATGCCACCGCCATAAATGGCAGCATTTTGCTTAAAAAAGCGGCAATTTTTTGGGTACCGCCGCAAATAACCCGCCACACAACCACAGCGGCGGCAATGCCAATAAAAAGCCTTATAAAAGCACTGTCCGTTATACCCGAAACGGCAGAATTTATCTGCGCCATATTACCGCAAAAAACGGCCGAAAATATACCGGAAGTTGCAAAAATATAAGCCAAGAATTTAAAGGGTGACAGCATTGCATTTTGTATATAAATATGCGGTCCACCGATGAATTCCCCTGCTGTTTTTTTGCGGAAAAACACCCCTAAAGCAATCTCACCCGATTTTATTACCATACCCAGAAACGAGCTTACCCACATCCAGAAAACCGCACCCGCACCGCCAAGGCTTAATGCCGCCGCAACACCCACGATGTTTCCCGTGCCGATAGCCGCCGAAAGCGAGTTGCACATAGCCGAAAAGGCGCTTATTCCCTGCCCTTTTTCACCCTTTAAAATTAAAAAAGACGGTATAAAATTTCTTACTTGAAAAAAGCGTGTCGCAAGGGTAAAATAACCGCCTGCAATTAAGGTCAGACAAAACGGCAAACTGCCCGACAACAGTTTAAAAACAAAATCCAACTTAATCACCGCAATATTTTTATGAATAAAATGAAAATTTTATGTTAAATATTGTGTTTTTAAATATTATATAGTATAATAAATAAGAATATATACTTTTGGGGGTGAAGCAAATAATTTACCTTGACAATTCGGCCACAACAAAGCCTTGCAAAAAGGCAATTGATTATATGAACAAGGCCTTGAGTGAAAATTGGGGCAACCCATCATCACTTCACATTTTGGGTATGAATGCCGAAGATACTGTTAATGCTTCACGAAAAACGGTTGCAAAAATGCTTGCCGCAAAGGAAAACGAAATTATTTTCACATCCTGCGGAAGTGAAGCCAACAATATGGCGCTTATGTCGGTGCTTGCACGCAAAAATCGTGGCAATCGCATTATCACCACCGAAATTGAACACCCGTCGGTTTTAGAAACCGCCAAAAGACTTGAAGAATACGGTTTTGAAATTATATATTTAAAGCCAGATAAAAACGGTGTTATTTCTCTCAATGATTTAGAAAAAGCTTTAAACCCGAAAACCTTACTTGTAAGCATTATGCTTGTGAATAATGAAATCGGTACAATTCAGCCTGTGTCCCAAGCGGTAAAGCTTACAAAACGTCTTGCCCCGTTTGCTTATTTCCACTGTGATGCGGTGCAAGCCTTTGGTAAAATGCCTATAAACGTTAATACACTCGGTGTCGATATGCTTACCGCAAGCGGTCATAAAATTCACGCACCTAAGGGCATCGGCTTTTTATATAAAAGTCAGAAATGTCACATTCCCCCCTTTATTACAGGCGGCGGGCAGGAAGGTGGTATGCGTTCGGGTACTGAAGCCGTTCCGCTTATAGCATCGCTTCAAGGCGCAATTGAAGAACTACCAAACCCACAGACACAGCTTATTAAAATGCGCGAAATTTATAATTACGCCAAAGAACTGTTTTTAAGTGACGATGATATAACAATAAATTCGTTTGATGAAGGTCTTCCCTATATTTTAAATATATCCATACCGGGTTACAGAAGTGAAACAATGCTTCACTTTTTAGAAAGCCGTGACATTTTTGTTTCAAGCGGAAGCGCCTGTGCAAAGGGTAGCACAAGCTATGTTTTAAAGGCTATTGGCGCGAATGAAAAGCTGCAGGATTCAATGCTTCGCATAAGCTTTGCCCACACTACCCAAAAAGAAGATATTGACAAGCTTTATGAAGCGCTTGTTATCGCCAAAAAACAGCTCAGAAAGGTTTTATAATGAAAGAAATTATACTTATTAAAAACGGTGAATTAACCCTTAAAGGTCTTAACCGTTGCAATTTTGAAGATATTTTAATTAAAAACATTCGCAAAAGTCTTCGTGATTTGGGCGAATTTAACGTTAAAAAAGCACAGTCCACAATTTATATTGAACCCAAAGACGAAAGCTTTGATTTTAACGAAGCGCTGGAAAGAATTAAGCGCGTTTTCGGTATTGCGGGCTTCAGCCGTGCCTGTGTTTGCGAAAAAAGTATGGAAGATATTATTGCAAAATCACCCGAATATCTTCGCGAAGACCTTTTAAAGGTTAAAACCTTTAAGGTTGAAGCCAAGCGCGCTGACAAGCGTTTTCCCCTTACCTCACCCGAAATTTGCCGTGAAATCGGCGGTGTGTTGCTTGAAAACTTCCACCATTTATCGGTTGACGTACACAACCCTGATTTAGTTGTAAACGTTGAAATCCGCGATTATAACGCTTATGTGCGCGGTGAACAGCTTCAGGGCGCGGGCGGTCTTCCTGTTGGTACTGCAGGCAATGCTTCAATTTTAATTTCGGGCGGTATTGACAGCCCCGTTGCCGCTTGGTGTATGGCAAAACGCGGTTTGCGCCTTAATGCAATTCACTTTGCAAGTCCCCCTTATACCAGCCCCCGTGCAGAACAAAAGGTTAAAACCCTTTTATCAAAGGTTGCTCGCTATAGCGGTGTTATAAATCTTGCAATTGTCCCCTTTACCGAAATTCAGGACCAAATTGCAGAAAACTGCCCCGAAGATTATTTCACTCTTATTATGCGCCGTATGATGATGCGCATTGCACAGAAAATTGCCGCAAATTCAGGCAGTCTTGCCCTTATAACAGGTGAAAGTCTTGGTCAGGTTGCAAGTCAGACTTTGCCTGCCCTTGTCACCACCGATTACGTGTGTGAAATGCCTGTGCTTCGCCCGCTTATCGGTATGGATAAGGAAGAAATTATTGAAATTTCCCGCAAAATTGACACCTTCGAAACTTCAATTTTGCCTTATGAAGACTGTTGCACTGTCTTTACACCCAAGCACCCCAAAACCCGCCCGACGCTTGATTCCTGCATTGATGCTGAAAAGGGTCTTGATATTGATGCTTTGGTCGAAAAAGCCATCAGCGAAACAGTTTACACCTACGTTGAATAAGGGGTGAAAGCCTTGACCCTGATTTTAAAAGAAAAAGCCGCGAAAGCTGTTGCGGCCTTAAAACAAAATAAAATGACGGTTGCCACAGCAGAAAGCTGTACGGGTGGACTTTTATCTACACTTATAACTTCTGTTTCAGGTGCTTCAGAGGTATTTGGTCTTGGTATATGCTCATACGCAGCAGAAGCCAAAATTAATACACTTAAGGTAAATACTAAAACAATTGAAAAATACGGCACAGTAAGTGATCTTACCGCCCGTGAAATGGCCGAAAACGTAAAAATGCTTGCCAAAAGCGATATTGGACTTTCAGTTACAGGGGTTGCAGGTCCAAGCCCGACCGAAAACAAGCCCGTCGGTCTTGTTTATATTGCTTTAAGCCATAAATCAGATACCATTGTTAAAAAACTTAATATCGAAAATAACGGGCGCGATTTTATAAGAAATACCGCCGCTTCGGAAATTTTTGATATGCTAATAAATTATCTACAGTCGGAGGAAAACTAATGCTTTACAATTTAAGAGCTGACATCATTTACTATAAATCCGGTTCAGATTTTGAACTTGAATTTAATCTTTGCGGTTGCTGCAGAATGAGACTTTTAACCGATAAGCCCAGCAGTAAAAAAGCCTTTGTTCATTCATTGGCGCGTGCCGTGTCCCGCAGTCGTGTAATACTTATTGCAGGTCCCCTTTTCGGTGAAGAAAACGCCGTTGAAATAGTATCACAAGCACTTGGCACCACCACTGAAATTGTTGATAATAACACCTACAATATTTCGAGCGAGGATGAAATTGAAATTATAAAGGGCTCACTTCCCTTAGTGTCAAGCGACGGCTCGTTTGGCGGTTGCATCATTGAAAGCGGTCCCCAGACAATGATTCTGCTTACCGACAACAAAACCCTTCGCAAAAATATAATGTCAACACTTGTTCACCCTTATATTTCTGACCTCTATTCTGCCGAACTTCAGGAAAATAATAACGCAAAAGAAAACAACAAGCCTGAAACTGAAGATGTTGAAGAAATTCCGACTGAAATTATTGATAACACCATCGATGAAAAAGGTGAAGAACCAGATATTATTGAGGATATCCCATTGATTCTTACTACAGATGATGATATTCTCGATGATATTAATCCTGAAGACATTTTCTTTGATGAACCAAACCAAGAACCCGAAATTGAGTATGAAGAAGACAATGACATAACCATTGATGATTTGTTTCCTTCATCTCCCGAACTTGAGGAGCCTGTTCGCACAATCGAAGAAAAGATTGGCGAATCGGAAATTGTTTTGGAAAACGAAGAAGAAATAAAAGAACGCGAATTGCCCGAAGAATATACCAATGTTTTCGAAAAATTATTTATAAACGATGAAATAACCACCAAAGAAGATGCAAAACTTCCACCGGTTATCCCCACAGGATATACGTTCTTAAACGATAACGGCGAGCTTTTAGAAGAATCTGAATATGAATTCAAAAAAGGCGCAACCAAGTTTAATATTGCAACCATTATAATCACGGTAATTTTGCTCATATCCGTTATTGTGTTGTGCTATTGCATTTTCTCTGCCTCCTCAAATGAGGGCATGGCCCCCACAGAATATATTAGAAGCGTTTGGCAGACTATATTTGGTTAAAAAATAAAAAGGCGGTGAAGATTTGCTTAACAAAAAATTTGTACGATATACACTTATCGGCTTTTTTTCGGCATTGTTTATTTTTTCAAGTGTTATGCTTATCAAAACCGTTTATGATGAAATTAAATCCAAACAGCAATTTGATGATTTGGCACAGCTTGTTACACAACCTGTTGAAACCAAAGATGACACGTCATCCGTTCCTGAGCCCGACATATCTGAAATACAATCATCAACCACATCTACAACACTACTGCCACCAATAACGCGCAATATTAAACTCTTAAATGAGCAAAACAAGGACTGTATCGGTTGGATATATATTGCAGGCACCAAAGTTAATTACCCCGTTATGTACACCCCAAACGACCCCGAAAAATATTTGAAACGCGATTTTTATGGGCGGATAATGGGGTCTGGTGTTCCTTTTGTTGACTCGCGTTGTAATTTAAAAAGCAAGAACATTATCATATACGGTCATAATATGAAAAACCTTACAATGTTTGGCGGGCTTCGAAAATATCTTGATGCAAGCTATTTAAAAGCGCACCCCACTATTGAATTTGAAACCCTTAACGGTTGTGTAAGATATGACATTGTTGAAGTGCGCAAAACCGATATAAATGATGACTGGTTTACCCATAATTTAGGCGGCACGAACGATGATAAGGAATATTTAACTCTTTCAACCTGCTATGGTCTTAATAAAAACGCCAGACTTCTTATAATTGCGGTCAAGCAGGATATTAAAGAATAAAAATATTTTACTTGATTATTTTCACATGTTGTGATATAATAATTTTTGCTGTAATAAACAGCCCCTTATGCGCTGATAGCTCAGTTGGATAGAGCATCTGCCTTCTAAGCAGAGGGTCGGGGGTTCGAATCCCTTTCAGCGTGCCAATAAAAAAGCTGTAACCTTTAGGTTGTGGCTTTTTTATTTTTATATGGAGAAAGGGATTTGAACAAGCCGTTAAGCCAAACAGTCCGGTGGACTGTTTGGTAGGCGCGGCAACGAACGGAGCGAGGCGATAGGCGCGGGTAGCGCCGAGACAAAATCCCTTTCAGCGTGCCAAAACGAAAATCCTGTCGACTTTTGTCGATTGGATTTTTGTTTTGTATTATTCATTTTTTATTATTCAATATTCATCATTCATTAAAACGGATTTTCGTAATGAATAATGAAGTCGCTTACGCTGATGAATAATGAATAATTTCGGTGTCGGCTTTGCCGACGAATTATAAATAATATGTAGTGGTTCGAACACATAGGTCAAAAATTCAAAAGGGTTCGAATTTGTACTCCCTTTCCAATAATAGAAAGCACTAACCGCAAGGTTGGTGCTTTTTATTATTCTTATATCTTGAAAGGGATTTGAACAAGCCGTTAAGCCAAACAGTCCGGTGGACTGTTTGGTAGGCGCGGCAACGAACGAGGCGTTAAGAAACCCCCACCTTTTCGGGTGGGGGTGATTAATAATACCGATTTATAATTAATTACTTGAAATTTTCTCAATGTTAACATTTTCCATAACAAATCTGAAAAAGTCTTCCTTCATAACGTCAAGCGATGCTGCATAACGCGCTTTGGTCACTGCTATGCAATAATCAAGGTGCTCTTTCCTTTCGGCTTCAGTAAGGCCTTCTGCCGCAGATAGCCATTCAGCCCTACCTGTTTTGGCATTGTATTTAACGTATTCAGTCACAAAGCTTTTGTTATAAAGCATTGCAATGTGGGTATTGTCAGCAAATATATCCACACCCGAAAGCATACGCGAATCATATTCCATACCCCACAAATTAAGTACAGTCGGCAAAATATCAACGTTGCAAACGGGCGTATCAACCTTAACGGTTTTCATACCGGGGCAATACATAATACAGGTCGATTTATATTTTTCAAACTCGGCTTCAAGGGGCTTACCTGCAAGAGAAGTCATATTACTGTCCGCCAGATAATAGGGATAATGGTCGCCGACAATAACTATCATAGTTTTATCAAGCTTTTTAGCATCCGAAAGTCGCTGTAAAAGATAGGTCATTGCCTTTTCAAGCTCGTAATTAGCGGCAAGATAGTATTTTGCGCCGGTTGTAAGCTTTCGCTCACCCAAAAGTGAAGTGACAATATTATAATTTCTGACCGCTATCGGATTAGCACCCGAATAAGGTCCGTGACCCGAAAAGGTCATATAATAGGTGTGAAATTGTTTGTTATTTATGTAATCATCCACCGACTGCTCCATCATTTCAAGGTCAGAAGAAGGCCATTCGGTTGTGAAGGTCATACCTTCCTTCATAAATTTAATGTTTTCATAACCGATGTTGGGGTGGGTTTTGTTGCGCTGATAATAATAACCGCGGTAATTATGAAAAGCAAAGGTGTCCACACCCACACTTTTAAACATATTACCAAGTGTAAAGGGCAAAAGCTTGTTTTTTGACTGCACAAAGCTTCCCGCAGATGAGTTTGCATCAGCACGGCGGGAAACGTCGGGCCAAAGGCTTGTCATAAAGGCATACTCACCGTTAGTGGTGGTGTTTTTAAAGGAATTATAAAAATTATTAAGCACAATGCCGTTTTGACTCATTTTATAAAGCGTTGGGGTAACGTTTGGGTCAATGGCATAGCTTGAAAAGGCTTCTGCACAGATGTAAATTAAGTTATAATCCTTTAATTTGCCTGTATATTCGTTTTTATTCGTGCCGTTGAGAGCCGCAAAATAATCACACAAGGCCTGCTTGCCGCTGTCGTCAGTCAAAAGCTTCAGCTGTGAAAAATCAAGCCCGCTTATAACGTTTGGGGTAGTATCAAGCGGAGGCTCTTCGGGTGCGATTGGAACAGTTAAGGTGTCATCTTCCTCAGGGTTGTCACCAAAAAGCGTATAACCCAATTCCACAATTGAATTTGTCAACACACCCAAGCGGTTTGACGCAGTATCGGTGTCAATATAACTTGAAATATATGCATTAAAGGGTGAAAAGTCATCCCTACCAAAGGGCAGCAGCATTAATACCGCCAAGCCCCACAAGATGACCGACTTACAAAGCGATACGATATGCATTTTAAAACCAAAGCCTTTAAAAATGCTTTTTGACGCAGTATATGCATAAACCGCAGCCGCCAAAACCGGCAAAAGGCAAAGGATTATCCACAAAATTGAACCCTTGACAGTGTCCCACAAGGCCCAGCCGAAATCCTTAACGGCATCACCACCGACACCTATCATAGACACCGAGAAAAGCGAGCCGAAAATGCGGTGATAAATAAACTGACTTACATAAAAAGCAAACGGTAACACCAAAACAACGGGGGTAATTATACGGTTAAATTTTGTTTTTGCTTTAAACCACCCTGTAAAGGTAGCCATAAGAAAAGAAATGCTCGGCAAAAAGAACAGAAAATAAAAGGTCATATCCGCAAAACCAATTTGTGACCGAAGTAAAAGCTCCCAATATAAAAGCGCAACAAAATAAATGCCGGCATATCTGAATGTTGTCAGCATTTCACTTTTAATTTCATCTGTTGGGTAAAGCTTGCTTAAACTCCAATTTATAAGTCCTTTTATTTTGCGGTTCATAACCTTCTCCTTAATGTATGTAAGCATACAACTATAAAAATTATACCATTTAAGAAAATAAAAATCAATTAAATTAATATTTACGGGGTTTACCTTTTGGGTAGGCGATGTTATAATTAATAAAAAAACAAAAGGATTTTTTATGGAAACAGAGCTTTGGCAATATTTAAAAACCGCAAATAAACCCATTGTGCTTTACGGTATGGGTAATGGCGCAGATAAAATCATTAAGGTATTAGAAGAAAAAGACATTCCCTTTCAAGGTGTTTTTGCAAGTGACGGCTTTGTAAGGGATAAGCTTTTTCACGGCCACAAAATTTCAAGCTATCATAATTTAAAAGAAAAATTCGGTGATATGATAGTGCTTTTGTGCTTTGGATCAAGCCTTCCCGACGTTATTAAAAACGTTTTGAAAATTGCAAACGAGCAGGAGCTTTATGCCCCCGAAGTCCCCGTTATAGGCGGCGGACTTTTCGATATGACCTTTTTAAAAGAAAATGCCGAAAAGCTTCGCTTTGTTTATGACCGACTTTCGGATAATATTTCCCGCCACACCTTTGAATGTATTTTGAAATACAAATTAAGCGGTAAAATTAATTATCTGCTTGACTGTCAGGTTGATGAAAACGAGCCTTATAATTCTTTTTTACACTTAAAAAACGAACGCTTTTTAGATCTTGGTGCCTATAACGGCGACACCGCCCTTGCCTTTTCTGAAATATGCCCCGATTATGACAGCATTTTAGCGGTTGAGCCCGACAAAAAAACCTTTAAAAAGCTTTTAAATAATACCGAAGGGCTGCGTGATTTCTCCCCTGTAAACGCTTGTGTTTCTGATAAATGCGAAATGGTTAATTTTAAAATGCTGGGTGGCAGAAATTCGGTTTTAGGTGACGGAAAAGACACAATTCAGTCAGTAACGGTTGATTCTTTAAATTTTGCCCCAACATATATTAAAATGGACGTTGAAGGTGAAGAGGTTGCCGCAATTAAGGGTGCAAAAGACACCGTTTTAAAATGCAAACCCAAAATGCTTGTATCAGCATATCACCGCACGGATGATTTTTTCACCATTCCAAACGCAGTTTTTGATATAAGGGACGATTATAAATTATATATCCGTCATTTCAAATATCTCCCCGCTTGGGACACAAATTTTTATTTTGTATAAATTGGGGTTTATAAGCCTTCCCCTTGAGGGGAAGGGGGACCACGGCAGTGGTGGATGAGGTGGAAAACCGTTTAATCACTGCAAATTACACCTCATCAGTCACTTCGTGACAGCT
>JAZNOE010000004.1:0-28738 GCA_045580625.1 Acutalibacteraceae bacterium
TGGCGGCACATCGTAGGGACAATTCACGAATTGTCCGAAAAAAATAGTTAATCGCAACGGGCGATTCGTGAATCGCCCCTACGGGTAATATCAATTAAATTACAGATTATTTACATCCGTCACGGAGCGACACCTAACCTCTTCACTATTACCTCTTACCTCGCGTTAGCGATAAACCCCAATTTATACATCAAGCGCGCATATATTTGCAAGGCTTTCGCGCTTAACTGCAATATAATCGTTTTTATCATTAAGCATTACAACTGCGGGGCGAGCCACACGGTTGTAGTTAGATGCCATTGAATAGTTATAAGCACCTGTTGTAAGTACTGCCAAAATTTCGTTGCGTTCAGGCTTTGGAATTACAACATCCTTTTGAATAATATCGCCCGATTCACAGCACCTGCCTGCAATGGTGGTGTAAAAATCAGCCTTTGCGTTTGTGCGGGATGCCAGCATTACGGTATAAGGTGACTCGTAAAGCGTGAAGCGGGGGTTGTCGGTCATACCGCCGTCAATTGAAACATAATTTTTATAGCCTTCAATTTCTTTAACTGAGCCGACGGTATAAAGTGTCATACCCGCATCGGCAACAATGCTTCTGCCGGGCTCCATCGCAATTTTGGGAACATCCAAATTAAGCTCACTGCATTTTTGGTTAACTGCCGTCGCAACCTCGCTGATTTTTTCATCAAGGTTAAGGGTGGGATGACTGTCTAAATATCTTACACCAAAGCCGCCGCCAAGATTTAAAATATCGGCGGTATAATTTTGTGTTGCCTTAATGTGTGCGATAAATTCAAGCATTAATTCGGCCGCGGCAATAAACGGGTCTGATTCGAAAATCTGTGAGCCGATGTGACAGTGAAAACCGCAAAGTGAAATGTTTTCACATTCTAAAACTGTTTTTACGGCATTATCTGCCATACCTGTGGCAATTGCAAAACCAAATTTAGAATCAACGTTGCCGGTTGAAATTTTTTGGTGGGTATGTGTGTCAATACCGGGGGTTATGCGAAGCAATGCTTTTTGCATAATGCCTTTTTCTTTTGCAATAATATCAACCGCTTTAATTTCATCGAAGCTGTCAATTACAAAATAACCCACGTTATTTTTCAGTGCGAAAGCAATATCGCCGTCGGTTTTGTTGTTGCCGTGGAAAAAGCAATGCGACATATCAAACCCTGCCGAAACGGCGGTGTATATTTCACCGGGGGATACAACGTCAATGTTCATCCCTTCACTTTGCATAATGCGGTAAATTTGTTTGCATGAAAAGGATTTGCTTGCAAATTCGGGCGCAGAGCCAAAGGGGAAATATTTTTTAAATGCCGCTTTATATTCGTTTATATGCTCGCGTATTTTTGTTTCATCCATAAGGTAAAGGGGTGTGCCGTACTTTTGGGCTAATTCCACCGTGTCATACCCTGCAAAGCAAAGGTGACCCTTTTCGTTTACTGTAACGTTATTGCAAATCATTACAAAGCTCCTAAATTAAATATCAATTCCTGCTTTTTTCATTTCTTCAAATAATACCTTGCGGTGATTTTCTTCCATAGGTGTTAAGGGAAGACGCAAATAATCCTCACACCAGCCCATTTTAGCCATTGCCGCCTTTACGGGAATGGGGTTAACCTCGCAGAAAAGGGCGTTGATGAGGGGAATATAATCAAGCTGCATTTTTGCGGCGCCTTTAACGTCACCGTCAAAGAATTTTTGGCACATTAAAACAGATTCCTTGGGTAAAAGGTTTGAAAGTACAGAAATGCAACCCTTGCCGCCAAGTGACATAATGGGTATAATCTGGTCGTCATTACCCGAATAAATATCGATTTTATCACCGCAAAGGTGAATGGTTTCGGCAATTTTTGAAATGTTACCGCTTGCCGCTTTAAGACCGACAATATTGGGGTGGTCAGCCAAAGTTGCAACAGTCTGCGGTTCAAGACCTACACCTGTGCGTGAGGGCACGTCGTAAAGAATTACGGGAACGGTAGAATAATCGGCAATCTGAGTAAACATTTTAATAAGACCGTTTTGTGTGGCCTTGTTGTAATATGGGGTAACAACCAAAATTGCGTCTGCGCCTGCTTCACAAGCACAACGTGTAAGGTCGAGCGCGTATAAGGTGTCGTTAGAGCCTGCGCCTGCAATAATGGGAACACGCTTGTTTGCGTGCTTTACTGCAAAAGCAATGGCATCGCGGTGCTCATCATCTGTCATAGTGGATGCTTCACCTGTTGTGCCGCAAACTACAATAGCGTTAATACCTTGTTCGATCTGCCAGTCGATAAGCTTTGCAAATGCATCATAATCAATACCGTTTTCGGTAATTGGGGTGATAATGGCGGTTGCCATACCTTCAAAAACTGTTTTTTTCATTTTTAAACACTTCCTTAAAAAAGTTACAATAAAAAAATAGCCGATTGCTCGACTACCAAAAAATCACAATAAACCTAACCGGATAGATATTGTTATAATTTTGATAGCACTCCGCAAATGCGACAGTAAAGCGGATGTTATTCCGAATTACCAAGAAGCTGTCTGCCGACAGCAACTTTCGGCGACCGCCCCTTTCACAGCTACATCTTTCTGCCGAAATTGACATTAACTGCTACTGATGACAAATCGCGCCTCTATCTTAATGACATCAATTTACCATACAAAAACCGCTTTGTCAAGTTAAAGTGAAATTTTTCTTTAAAAATGTTAAAAATATGTAGATTTTGATTTTTATATGTGGTAAAATAACTTGTAATATTTTTTTAGATTTAAGGTGAACTGAATGGAAAGAAAAGTTGGTACAATATCCCGTGGTATTCGTTGTCCCATTATCCGTGAAGGCGATAATCTGGCTGAAATTGTTACTCAAAGCGTTATTGAAGCGGCTGAAAGTGAGGGCTTTTCGCTTCGCGACCGTGACGTTGTTGCAATGACTGAATCTATTGTTGCGCGTGCGCAGGGCAATTATGCAACTATTGATGACATTGCAAAGGACGTAAAAGCAAAATTCGGCGACAACACCATTGGTGTAATTTTCCCGATTTTGTCACGCAACCGTTTTTCAATTTGTCTTAAGGGCATTGCAAAAGGTGCAAAGAAAATCGTCTTAATGCTTAGTTACCCGTCTGATGAAGTGGGTAACGAGCTTGGTGACTGGGATAAAATCGATGCGGCGGGCATCAGCCCTTACACCGACGTGCTGTCACTTGAACGCTATCGTGAGATTTTTGGCGTTCATCCGCTAAGGTTTACGGGTGTTGATTACGTTGCTTATTATAAAGAGCTTATTGAAGCCTGTGGCTGTGAGGTTGAAATTGTTTTTGCAAATCAGGCAAAGGCAATTCTTAAATATACCGACTGTGTTCTTGCTTGTGATATCCACACACGCGCCCGCACAAAGCGTCTTTTAAAGGAGGGCGGTGCAAGAATAGTTTACGGTATGGACGAAATTCTGACCGAATCGGTTGACGGCAGCGGTTATAATTCTAAATTCGGTCTTTTGGGGTCCAATAAATCTACCGAAGACAAAATCAAGCTTTTCCCGAATGAATGTAAGGATTTGGTGCTTGACATTCAGGCAAAATTCCTTGAAAGAACCGGTAAGCACATTGAGGTTATGGTTTACGGTGACGGTGCTTTCAAAGACCCGCAGGGCAAAATTTGGGAGCTTGCTGACCCCTGCGTTTCACCTGCTTTTACCGACGGACTTATCGGTACACCTAACGAAATCAAGCTTAAATATCTTGCAGATAACGATTTTAAGGATTTATCGGGCGAAGCGCTTAAAGAAGCAATCTCGAAAAGCATTAAAGAAAAGCAGGATAATCTTGTCGGCAATATGGCTTCGCAAGGCACAACACCGCGTCAGTTAACCGACCTTATCGGCTCACTTTGTGACCTTACAAGCGGTTCGGGTGACAAGGGCACACCTGTTGTTCTGGTTCAGGGCTATTTTGATAATTACACAAATTGATAAGCTGAAAATTTATAAGCCAACCCAAACGGGTTGGCTTTATTTTTTGTAAAAAACGATACTTTGGTTTACAAATTTGCAATTTTTTTCTTTATATTTAGTGTACCGTTATATCTATGCGTTTTTTCGGAGGTGAACGCAGGCGGTATAGAAAAATAAGGAGAAGCAAAAATGTTAAACGTGAAAATTTTTGAAAACGGTGACATAAGCGTTTTCGGCAATGCTGTTTCGGACAGTATCAATTTTGAACGTGCAAAATTTGAATTCCCGAAAAGCTGGCAGGGATACACCAAAACTGCGGTATTCAGCTTGGATAGTGCGTCCTACAGTGTAGTTTTAGAAGAAGCAAACCCGCTTGGCATCAGCGAAAACGAGTGTTACATACCGTTTGAGGTGCTGAAAGCGCCGCTGTTTTATTTGTCTCTTTTCGGCGTGAACGGCGACAGCCGCGCAACTACTGTCAGTAAGGCGGTAGAAGTTTCAAAAAGCGGTTATGCAGAAGGACAGACCCCGGGCGAGCCCACCCTTACCGAATATGAACAGCTTGTTGAGATTGCAAATCAAACAAAAGAAATCGCACAGTCGGTAAGAAATGATGCCGACAGCGGTGTATTTATAGGGGACAAGGGTGAAAAGGGTGATCGCGGTGAAAAGGGTGAACCGTTTGTATATTCCGATTTTACGGCAGACCAGCTTGAAGCTCTGCGCGGACCGCAAGGTAAAACGGGTCCCGCGGGCCCGAAAGGTGATAAAGGCAAGCAGGGAATACAGGGTATTCAAGGGGTTCAAGGACCACAAGGTCCTGCCGGTCCTATAGGCCCGAAAGGTGAACAAGGAATACAAGGAGAAAAAGGTGATAAGGGTGAAGCGGGGGACGTAAGCCTTGAATATCTTCGAAGCAATACCGCTTCGGTTATTCGTGCCGAAGCAAGCGGCAGAGTTGTAGCACCCAACGATATTTCGCCTTTTGAACATGAGGTGGAAGTAACGGTTGAAAGTGAAAACTTAATACCATTCCCTTATAGTGACGGAATGGGCAAAACCATTAATGGTATTACTTTTACTGTTTTGGATGATGGCGGAATAACAATAAGTGGCAAAGCAACGGCTGATGCTAATTTTTGGCTGTGCTATAAAAACTTTGGTGATTCAAATTTATGGGGCGGTAATGTTACAGAAAAATATGCAGTATTGCCTTGTACACACTTCTTCTATAACGGTAGTCAAAAATCTGCTATTATAACCGTACTGTCAGGAACAGACTATTCTGAAAACACGATAACGGTTTACCCAAAGATTTGTCGCAATAAAGAATATGTAGATTATACCAAATGGGTTGATGTATCCGGGTTATCAATTACACGCGACAGCAAGAATAAACTGAATGTTGCACAAATGCTAATAGCGGAAAATTGGACAAAAGACCCTTTGCTTAATTCAAGTGGTTATTGCAATTATCCTATAAAGAATCTAAAACCCGGTGTTAAGTATACCATATCTATGAAAGAAAATGGTTTTATTGGTTGGAATAATAATAACTTTTACGTATCCGTTCGTTCAACTGTCGGTACTTTTAGCGAAAAATCTGCATTGGCGCATAACAGTGGCCAAACGAGTTATTGTAAGACAACCGTATCGGGCAATGCAAATTCTGAAGGCATTATATACATTTCTTTCTATGATCCAACGGATGAACGTTTGGCGTTGTTTTTTGAAAAATGTCCTGAACTTATGCTTGAAGAGGGTGCGGCGGCAACCGAGTATGTGCCGTTTATAAACCCTACAAGCCATATTTCTGCAAGTGACGGAACGGTTAAGAATATAATTTCTTCGCCGTATATGCGTTTGGTAAGCGATGCTGAGGGTATTAATATCACAGCTAAATATAATGCTGACACGAAAAAATATATTGATAACAAATTTGCTGAATTGCAGGCACTTATATTGGAGGTTTAAAAGATGAGCAAAAGAGAAAAACGTGTTATAAATGCTTTTATCAACTGTGTAAAAAGCGGCGAATTTACTTTAGATTATGCCACAACACTTATTGAAGATGGTGACAAATACGGCTATTTAAGTGAAGAGGCAAAAGAAGAATTCTATGCGGTGTTTGAATCGTAAAATAGCAATGTAAAAAATTTGTAAAAAAGGGCAAGCGGCATGTGCTGCTTGTCTTTTTATATATATTATATATATCATATTCTATTGACTTTAATGTGCGCGTGTGATATTATTAAGGAGTATTATAGGTAATTGTGCCTACCATTTTGAAGAAGTCGAGGCGAATTTTATGTATATAAAATTCTTTAAAAGATTCCTGGATGCAGTTTTATCCTTTATGGGGCTTTGTGTTCTTGCACTGCCTATGTTAATAATTGCACTTGTAATTAAAATTGATGACCCCGGCCCTGCATTTTTCAAGCAAAAGCGTGTTGGAATTCATAAGACCTATTTCAGTCTGTATAAATTCCGCAGTATGAAGGTCAGCACACCCGATATACCGACGCATCTGCTTGAAAATCCCGAACAATACATAAGCAAGGTTGGGGCATTTTTGCGTAAAACCAGTCTTGATGAGCTTCCGCAGATGTGGAACATTTTAAAGGGTGATATGAGCATTATTGGTCCGCGCCCCGCACTTTGGAATCAGGATGATTTGATTGCCGAGCGTGATAAATACGGTGCGAATGACGTTCGCCCCGGTCTTACGGGCTGGGCACAGATAAACGGCAGGGACGAGCTTGAAATTCCCGTAAAAGCGCGACTTGACGGCGAATATGTTGAAAGGTTAAGCTTTGGCTTTGACGTTAAGTGCTTTTTCGGCACTATCTTTTCTGTATTAAGGTCTGACGGCGTGGTTGAAGGCGGCACAGGTGAAATTGAAAAACAAGAAAAAGAAAAGGCAAGTGTGTGATAAATGAACCCATTGGTAAGTGTGGTTGTTGCTACATATCGCAGGGATGAAAGCCTTAAAAATGCGCTTTTATCTTTGCTTAAACAGGATTATGAAAATTTAGAAATAATTTTGGTGGATGATAATGCCGATGCGGCAATTAATTCCCGCGTCAAGAGCATTGTTGAAGAATGCTCTGCCGAAAACAGCGAAATATGCATTAATCTTATTGTTAATGACCCGAATTTGGGTTCAGCTAAAACCCGTAACAAGGGCATAGCCGCCGCTAAAGGTGAATACGTTACCTTTTTGGATGATGATGACGTTTATCTTCCGCAAAAGGTATCAAGTCAGGTTGAATTTATGCTTGGAAACGATGCTGATTATTCGGTAACCGATTTAGAACTTTTTAATTCTTCAGACAAGCTTATTGACCGCAGAACACGTGGATATATCGAAAAGACCGATTCTAAAAGTCTTTTGGGTTATCATTTTAAGCATCATATCACCGGTACTGACACAATGATGTTCAAGCGTGATTATCTTGAAAAAATCGGCGGCTTTGATGCGATAGACGTCGGCGATGAATTTTATCTTATGAAAAAAGCAATTGAAGCCGGTGGTAAATTTGCTTATCTTAACCGTTGTGACGTAAAGGCGTATATCCATACGGGCGACGGCGGGCTTTCAAGCGGTCAGGGTAAAATTGACGGTGAAAATCAGCTTTACGAATTTAAGAAAAAGCATTTTGACAAAATGGATAATAAAACTGTCAGATACATTAAAATGCGCCATTTTGCCGTGCTTGCATTTGCGTATCTTCGAATGAAAAAGCTTCATTTGTTTTTATTTAATTCGTTTAAATCTTTCTTTAGCTCACCTTTTGAATGTGTGAAATTATTTTTAACTTTAAAGTAAGGATGGAATTAATATGTCAGTTTTGTTTATCGGTGGCGTTTTTGCTGATGTGAACCAGGCTGAAATAATTGAAAATACAAAAGGTTATGCTGAATTTTCGGCAAATATTTTTCAGCAAAAGCTTATAAACGGTTTTTTGCAGAATAATTGCGATATTGACGTTATTTCGGCGCCGTTTATCTCTTCATACCCTAACCGTTACAAAAAAATGGTTTTCAAGGGGTTCGAAAAGGAACAGACGGATTATAAATACGTTAATTTCAATAATATCTGGGGTTGGCGCAATTTTTCCCGTGCAGCAGCCTTGAAAAAAGAAATTAAAAGACTTTATAAAAACGGTAAAAAATATGACCTTGTGGTTGTTTACAGCGCGCATCAGCCTTTTTTGGATGCGGCGGTATATGCCAAAAAGCTTTTTGGGGCTAAAATTAATTTTGTCGTGCCCGATCTTCCGCAGTATATGAACCTTGATGCTAATAAAACCAAAATTTACGATATGCTCAAAAAAGTTGACATTAAACGAATGAACAAATGTATAAAGTTGGTTGATTCGTTTGTTGTTCTGACTGAAGGTATGAAGGATATGCTTTGTGTGGGTGAACGCCCCTGCTTTGTGGCTGAAGGTATTATCACCGAAGTTCCTGCAAAGGACAAGCCGCAAAACGTTAATGAAATCAAGACTATTGCTTATGCGGGCAAAATGAATGATGCCTTTGGTCTGCGCGATTTGACCGACGCCTTTACAAAGCTTTCGGGTGATAATTACCGCTTGGTGCTTTGTGGTGACGGTGACAGCAGGGAATACGTTAAAGAAAAGGCAGAGCAGGATAAACGCATTGATTATAAGGGTCAGGTCGCACCTAACGTTGCAAAGGAAATTATGAACAATGCTTCGGTGCTTGTTAATCCGCGACCTAATGACAGCGAATATACAAAATATTCCTTCCCATCAAAAAATATTGAATATTTGCAAAGCGGCAAGCCTGTGGTGTGTTATCTGCTTGACGGTATGCCGAAAATTTATGCAAATTTTATTTGTGAAATTAAGTCTAAAGATACTTTAAGTCAGACTTTAGAAGCGGCGCTGACCGCAGACAACAGTGAAAAATATTTATCATTTTGCAGTTATGCCGAAAAAAATCTTTTGGCAAGCAGCATTGCCGATAAAATCTTAAAGCTTTAAACGAAAGGGAGTGATAGCATGAAGGTAATGCATTATTACACTTATAAGGATATTGCGGGCGGCCCGCTGACTTATCTTGAAAATATCGTTAAAAGCGAATATTTAAGTGAAATTGAATTTAAAGAATGCTATCAGCAAAAGGCGCTTTCTGCTTTAAGACCAAAGGACTTTAAGCGAATTGTTAATGAGATAAAAGAATTTTCACCCGACGTTTTGCACATTCATGGTCTGCAGGGTG
Organism: Acutalibacteraceae bacterium; assembly: GCA_045580625.1. Classification (GTDB taxonomy): domain Bacteria; phylum Bacillota; class Clostridia; order Oscillospirales; family Acutalibacteraceae; genus UBA737. Next base: position 9,209 of record JAZNOE010000004.1, read on the forward strand.
AAGGGCTTATCGGTCTAATGGCCGCCAAAAAAGCAAAGGTGAAATCGCTTATGGCGGTGCACGGCATACAGATAGATGCTCAGGATATTGGCAAAGTGAAAAAGCTTTTGTTTGGCAAGATTATTGAACCGTACACACTTAAAAAATCAAGCGCGGTGTATTGCGTATGTCAAAAGACAGAAAAGCGCGATATTATTCAAAAAAATGCGAAGAAGCTTTTGCCCGCACTTCATAATTTCGTGCCTGACAGTTTTTTGCAATATGATGATGCAAACGCTAATTTGCCTGACCATAACGGCAAAACAGTTATATGCTTTGTCGGCAGGGTGACAAGAGAAAAGGGTATGGCTGAATTTGCACATTGCGTTTTAAATGATGGGCGCGATGACACACAGTATTGGGTGATAGGCGATGGCGAATACCTTGCAGAAATGAAACAAACTTTAAAGGAACAGGCCGAAAACGGTAAGGTTTATTTCTTCGGTCAGCAAAGTGACGTGCGTCCTTTTTATAAAAATGCCGACGTTTTTCTTTTCCCAAGCTATCACGAAAATTTGTCGCTTTCAATTTTAGAAGCATCAATTTTAAAGTGTTGCCCTATTGTGACAAATGTTGGTGGCAATACCGAAATTATAGAAGATAGTATCAGCGGTTTGGTTATACCACCAAAAGACCCCAATTCGGCGCTAAAGGCTTTGCAAACGGTGCTTAATGATAAATCACTTTGTGAAAAATATGCCGCTGCAGCTTATGAACGCGTTAATACCGTTTTTTCGGAAAAGGTTATAACCGAAAGACTTTATGATATTTACTTGAATTTAACCATGAGGTGAATTTATGGATAACAAAACACCGCTTATATCGGTGATAGTTCCCGCTTATAACAGTGAAAGGTTTGTTGGCAAATGTATTGAAAGCATTCAGAACAATACATACAAAAATATTGAAATAATCATTGTTAACGATGGTTCTAAAGATAATACTGCAGCAATTGTCAGTGAATATGCCAAATCAGACGCGCGTATTGTTTTAATAAACAAAGAAAACGGCGGTGTGTCGCGTGCAAGAAATACAGGCATTGATGCGGCAAAGGGTGAATATATTGCTTTTGTCGATTCGGACGATTATATAAGCGTGGATTTTTTAGAAACACTCATTAAACCTTGTATTGAGCAAGGCGCTGAATCGGCGGTCAGCTCGTATCAGATGGTGACACCCGAAGGCAAGCCCTTGCCTTGCCTAAAGGTTGGTTTTACTGATGATTTTTTTATCACCCCGCAGGAAGTTGCAGATAATTATTTTAAATATCTTGATATGGGTGTGGTAAATTTTGTAAACCGTATCCATAAAAGAAGTGTTGTTGGTGATATCCGTTTTTCCGAAACACTCAAATGGGGTGAAGACGGAAGCTTTAATTTGGAAGTTTTCAAAAGATGTAAAAAGATATATGCCACCCCAAAAGAGCTTTATTATTACGTTATGCATTCAAATCAAGCTACGGCAAAAAAAATGCCGGGTTATGCCGAAATGATAACCGAGCACATAGGAGATATTAATGACTTTTTGAATTATTACAATGCTTATGATAAGAATGAAATTTGTCAGGGTATGGGTAAGGTGTGGAACGCCATTTTTTCCGAAGCGGTTTATCACAGCTTTTCTTTAAAACAATACAAAGAAACGTTTTTTATGTTTAAGAAGCAACCTTGGTTTAAATTTGTGAAATGCCCGGGCAAACTGGATTTCAAGCGCAAGCTTGTGCATTTTTCTGTATTGAATAATGCTTATTGGTTGCTTTATTTTATGATAAGGTTTAATATCATTTTTTTAAAGGTTAAAAGGTTGATGAAATGACAATTGTTGTGACTTTACTTACGTTATTAGCACCGCTTGCAATGTTTCCGGTTAACGTGGCATTGTGCTCAAAGCATAAAAAGCATGTTTGGATATATTGTGCACTTATTGCAATGGCATTTGCTGCATTAGCGTTTAACTTTACTCCGTTTTCGTGGCAAAACACGGATATTTTAAGGCATATCAGAAATATGGAGCATGCAAATGCGATTACCATCGCAGATATTAATGATTCAAGAGTATTTGAAAGTCTGCCGATATATTATTTATTGTTGAAATTTTTTAGTTTTTTGAAAGATCCGCAGTTATTGCCGGCCTTTTCAGCTTTTTTGGGCTATTTTTTAAGTTTTTACATCATTTTTAAAATGGATGATAGTGATGATATTAACATTACTTTTTTAACATTGTTTTGCTTTTTGTCCGTAACGTCATTTCTTGGCTTCGCTAGCGGTATAAGACAGTATTTATCATTCGCAATTTTTGTTTTTGCGTTTTATCAAGAGTCAATTCGCAATAAGTGGAAAAAACTTGTGTGGATAATTTATATATTGCTGACAGGTCTTCATACAACGGCAGTTATCCTTATCGTTTTAAGAATTCTCGCTGAACTGTATTTTAAAATTCAAAATAAGTATTTTTTGACAATTGGGATTCTTGTTTGGACTGTCTTTCAACACCCTGTTGTAGAGATTCTTAACAATTTATTTGCTGGCGATCCTCTTGTTGATAAGATTGTTGAACTTACGGGTCATTATAGCGAGCATGGTAGTAGTTTTATTGTGCCTGATTATGTATGGCGAATGATATTTTTGATTATTTCTACAATTGCGGTAGGGGTGCTTATAAAATTACACAAGGAAAATGACATAGTAACCGAAAAATATCTTTATATGACGCTCGCAACAATATTATTTACATATGGAGGTTTTGCTTCATATGATATTTTTGCTAGATTCACTACATTTGCTTTTATGTTGGTTATTCCACTTATTCCTAATTATATTAAGAAAATGCCCGAAGCATCGCGTGGAATTTTCATTTTTGGTGTTTTTGTGTTTTCCTTGTTGGTCTTGATATACAGTATTTCGGGTTATTTAACCTTCCATTACAACAGCGTTTTTGATATTGTTTTTACAAATATTTTTACGTTTATAAAAGCGGTGTAATGTATATTAAGAAATCAGTGTTTTGTGTTTCAATAGATTAAGGAGGTAAATATGGTACGGTTAAGCATAATTGTTCCTGTTTATAATGTTGAAAAACAATTACGTAAATGTGTAGATAGTATATTGGCACAAACCTTTACCGATTTTGAATTAATATTAGTTGATGATGGAAGCCCGGATAATTCTGGCAATATTTGTGATAATTACGCTTTGGTTGATAATCGAGTAAAGGTTATTCATAAGGAAAATGGTGGATTATCAGATGCAAGAAATGCAGGCTTAGATATTGCAAGTGGTGAATATATAGGGTTTGTTGATAGCGATGATTATATTTCGCCATATATGTATGAAGAAATGTATAATGCAATTTGTTTTGATGGTACTGATATGTCGATATGTGATCTTTTGCGTGTTTATCCCGACAAAAAACCAGATGATATAAATAGCAAAAACAAGTGCTCGTGTCAGGTTATGGCAGCAGATGAGTTTTTGATTAAAAATCCGTATCATGTTACTGCTGTAAGCCGCCTTTATAAGAAGGAACTTTGGAATGGGATTAGATTTCCGAAAGGCAAAATTCATGAGGATGAGTTTGTTGTTCATAAAATATTAGAACGTTGCAAATATGTTTCTTATTTAAACAAACCGCTATATTATTATGTTGTAAATCCAAATAGTATAACGGGCAGCTATTCGGTAAAAAGGCTAGATGTTGTTGATGCAATAATTGACCGTTTCAATTACTACTATAAAAAAGACAATATAATAGCCGCGGAATCTGTCGCAAGTTATTTGATTTGGGCACTTAATATTGCATATAAATTTTTGAATCTAAAAGATAAAGTAAACAGACAAGCTTTTATTAATTCAAAACAAAAGGCTAATGATAGTGTATTTGAAATAATATTAAAAGAAAAAATATCATTAAAATCTCGCTTATATTTTAAATTATTTATCATAAATCAGAACTTATACATAAATGCTATGAAAACTTTTGGTTTTTTAAATTCGGTTGTGAAATTTTTAAAACATATTTTCAAGGCAATACGTATAAGAACTGGATATATTTTTAGACTTTTTTCTACAAAAAAAGAACTTTCGCAAATACATAAAAATAAAGAAAAAGCCATTGTTTTTATTTCGACACCCACACATGGAAATTTGGGTGATCAAGCAATAGTGAATGCACAGTATCTTTTTTTTGAAAATTTGGGCAAAAAAAATAATATCGTAGAGGTAACAAGTGCGGAATATTCTGTTAATGCAGGTAGAATTCAAAAATTCATTAATGAAGATGATGTAATTGTGATCGACGGCGGTGGAAATATCGGTACGCTTTGGATATGGGAAGAACAAAAAATGCATGATATTATAAAAAGATTTCCCAATAATCCGATGTTTATTTTTCCACAGACAGCTTTTTACAGTTCTGATGAAGAGGGAAAGAACGCTTTGGCTATTGCAAAAGCAGTATATGGTTCACATAAAAAGTTAACTGTCTTTTGTAGAGATGAAGTCACATACAAACTTTTTCAAACCGAATTTATGGGAATTAATGCATTGTATGTTCCTGATATTGTATTATTTACTAATAATGCACAGAAAAAAACAGTCCGAAAGAAAATTTTGCTCTGTTTTAGAAGTGATAAAGAACGTATCTTATCATTTAAATTTAGATGTGAATTAGAAAAATATTTAGAAAAATTCGGATATGATATCGGTAGTACTGATACTGTAATTTCTAACAATGTTTCTAAAAATATGCGTGAAAATTTTTTAAAAGATAAATGGAATGAATTTTCATCTGCCAAATTAGTAGTTACCGACCGCTTGCACGGAATGATTTTCAGCGCAATTACGGGAACGCCATGCATTGCATTTGATAATATAAGCCATAAGGTACGAGATGGTTATGAATGGATCAAGCCGATCAAATATGTAAAATTCTGTGAATCTTCGCATACTATATATGAAGAATTAGATAAAATGCTGCATTTTGAAGAGACAGATTATGACCGCTCATATTTGGAAAAGCATTTTGAAATAATTAAAGAGGAAGTGAGTAAGTGGCTTTAGCAAATACACAGGTCAAGCGTACAGCATTAAACGTTTTCACGGGCTTTTTTGCATTGATTATACAGACACTTATTTCATTTTTTCTCTCTCCATATATTGTTCAAACATTGGGAGAAGCAGCGAATGGATATACTCAATTAGCCAACAATTTTATTACATACGCTTCCTTGATAACAGTAGCGTTTAATTCTATGGCCGGACGGTTTATGTCTGTTGCTTATCAAAGACGAGAGCATGATAAATTTAATAGTTACTATTCTTCAGTGTTCACATGCAATATTTGTATGATTTTTTTCTTTTTTGTTGCTTCTGTTTTTTTGATAACTAATTTGGAAAAGGTAATAGTAATCGATAATGCACCTGTCGTAGATGTTAAAATTCTTTTTGCATTCGTTTTTGCGGGTTTCCTGGTAAATCTGTTGGTTTCAATGTACAATACGACTTTTTTTGTTACAAATAAACTTTATTTACAGAACAATATCTCACTATTTCAAAACATCTTGAACGCAGTGGCTTTGTTATTGTTGTTCTATTTACTGCCGCCCAAAATGTACTATGTGACGGGCGTTTCATTTGTGTTAACATTTTTAACCGTTCCTATTAGGGCATTTTTGCAAAAGAAAAATATTCCTGAACTTAAATACAATGTTAAGAATTTTAAAATTTCTAGCATAAAAGAGTTAATAATGTCAGGGATGTGGAACACAATTAATCAATGTGGTAATTTATTGATGACCGGTATGGATCTTTTGTTTTGTAATCTATTCATCAATCCTGTTGTCATGGGTGTTTTGGCAGTAGCCAAAAGCATTCCCAGTCAGATTTTTATAATAGCTTCTACGTTAAATAATTCGCTTTCTCCATCACTTACAATGGTTTGGGCTAGTGGCGATAAAAAATCTTTGCTTTCGCAATTGCGATATAGTATGAAGTTTTCCAGCGTTATTGTTTCTATACCGATAATGACATTCACGCTTTTTTCGGTGCCATTTTATAAATTGTGGATGCCCACTCTAGATGCTAAGCAATTGGCGATTTTGTCCTTTTTGACCTGTATGTCTATGATCCCATGGGCAGGTCCGCAAGCGCTTTACAATGTTTTTACAGCAACAAATAAGTTGAGGGCTAATTCTATTGTATTCGTTGCTACCGGTGCTATTAATATTCTACTTGTTTTTGTTTTGCTAAAATATACAGGACTTGGAGTATATGCTGTTGCCGGCGTAAGTTCGAGTTTAACAATTATTAAAAACTTGATTTTCACTGTGCCTTATACAGCGAAGATTTTAGGATTTAAATGGTATACATTCTATAAAGATGTTATTATTTCAATTATCTGTTGTGCAATAAATGGTGTTATTGCTTTTTTTGTAAATTTATTTATGAAACCTCAAAATTGGATTATGCTTATTGTTGCGGTTTTGATTACATGTATTTTAACTTTGATAGTTGAAATGTTTGTAATATTAAACAAAGAGGAACGCACCAGCTTTAAGAACAAGTTCTTGCGCAAAAAAAATAATAATGAGGAGGGTTGATATGTCTGCAAAAGTTAAAAAAGTAATACTTATGAGAATACCAATGACAATTTGCAATTTTAGATGCCACTATTGTTATTTGGCACAACAAAATGACACGTTTACAGGTATACAACCGCAAATGAAATATAGCCCGCAACAGGTTGCATATGCATTGAGAAAAGAAAGAGTTGGGGGTTCGGCATTCATCAATATGTGTGCTGACGGTGAAACTTTGTTGGTTAAAAATCTTAGTGAATATATTAAGGCTTTGGCTGAAGAAGGGCATTATATAGAAATTGTTACAAATTTAACTGTAACACCTGCTTTAGATAAAATTTTGTTGTTTGACAAAGAATTATTAAAGCACATCACATTTAAATGTTCCTTCCACTACCTAGAACTTAAAAACAAGCAGCTACTTCAGATTTTTGCTGAAAATGTCAAAAAAATATGGGATGCTGGCGCTTCGGCTAACATTGAAATGATGCCGGTTGATGAATATATTCCGTTTATTGATGAAATAAAAGAATTTTCAATGAAGCATTTTGGTGCATTACCGCAACTAAGTATTGCTAGAGATGACCGCACTTCAGGTATAGACCATTTAACTAAATTAGATATGGAAGCATACAATAACATTTGGTCGCAATTTGATTCTAATTTCTGGTATTACAAACGTTCAATTTTCGGTGTAAAGCAAACGGGATTTTGTTATGCCGGACAATGGTCTATGTATCTTAATCTGTGTAGCGGATTTGCAACTCAATGCTATTGTCATAGAGAGAAGCCCAAGGATATATTTGCAGACCCGGAAAAACCATTGCCGTTAGGTGCAATCGGTAGCTGTTTAGAGCCTCATTGCTATAATGGTCATGCCTTGATGACATTAGGCTTGATACCCGGCGCAACAGATGTTAGATATGGCGATATACGCAATCGTATTCGATCGGACTCGGGTCAATGGATTCAACCTGAAATGCTGGATTTTTTGAATTCTAAACTGGTTGAATCAAATACAGAATTCAGTTTATCTCAAAAACGAATGGTAAAAATTAAAAACAACTTACGTTTTATTGCTAATGTACCTCATAAGGTATTGGGCAAGGTTAAAAATATTGTTAAATCTTGAGAGGATGGATATAAAAATGTCACTTTTTAAAAACAAAACATTACTTATCACAGGTGGTACAGGTTCTTTTGGTAACGCTGTGCTTAACAGATTTTTGGCAACCGATATTGGTGAAATCCGTATAGTTTCCCGCGATGAAAAGAAGCAGGATGATATGCGTCATGAATTTCAGGCAAAAATGCCTGAAGTTGCTGAAAAAATCAAGTTCTACATTGCTGACGTACGCGATATTCAGTCGGTTAAAAACGCAATGCACGGGGTGGACTTTATTTTCCACGCTGCTGCTTTAAAGCAGGTGCCCAGCTGTGAATTTTTCCCGATTGAAGCAGTTAAGACCAACGTTTTAGGTACTGAAAACGTGCTTAATGCGGCAATTGAAGCGGGCGTTAAAAACATTGTTTGCTTATCCACCGATAAGGCGGCTTACCCTGTTAATGCAATGGGTACAAGTAAGGCTATGATGGAAAAGGTTATCGTTGCAAAATCACGCACCGTAAGCCCTGAAAAAACCAAAATTTGTTGTACACGTTACGGTAATGTTATGTGCAGTCGCGGCAGTGTAATTCCGCTTTGGATTGAACAGATTAAAGCAGGCAACCCCATCACTATTACCGAGCCTTCAATGACACGCTTCATTATGTCACTTGACGAAGCGGTTGACCTTGTTTTGTTTGCCTTTGAAAACGGTGTAAGCGGTGATATTCTTGTTCAGAAGGCGCCTGCTTGCACAATTGAAACACTTGCAAAGGCTGTTACCGAGCTTTTCGACAGCAAGACCGAAATTAAGGTTATAGGTATACGTCACGGTGAAAAAATGTACGAAACACTTCTCACTAACGAAGAATGTGCAAATGCCATTGACCTTGGTGATTTCTACCGTGTTCCTGCAGATACACGTGGTCTTAATTATGACAAATATTTTAAAAACGGTGATGTGGAACGCAATCCTCTTACCGAGTTTGACTCAAATAATACTGAACTTTTGACTGTTGAAGAGGTTAAAGCAAAGCTTTTGACACTTGATTATATTAAAAACGAAATTGCTGCTTGGAAAGAAGAGAAGTAATAATGACTATAAAACAGCGCGGGGTTATCGGTCTTATCCGTAGCGCATTAAGCGGTAAACCGATGACCTTACCTGATGGTTTTGAATTGGCTACAGCGTTTAACGTTGCTAAAACACATCAGGTTGTTTCACTTATATATTACGGCGCTTTGGTATGCGGGTTTAACAATTCCGACCCCATTATGCGCCAGATGTTTGCGATAACCTGCCGTTATCTTTCAATAAGTGAACAGCAAACAAAGGTGCTTAATGAAATTATGTCTGCCTTTGATCAAAACAAAATTGATTATATGCCCGTAAAAGGTGTACTGCTTCGAAGCATTTATCCAAAACCCGATATGCGTGTAATGGGCGACGGTGATATTCTTATTCGTTATGAGGATTATAGAGAAAAAATCCGTCCGCTCATGCTGTCCCTGGGCTTGGAAGAGGGAAGAGTAAGCGATAACGAGCTTGTCTGGAATAAGCCGTTTGTCTGTGTTGAGCTTCACAGACGCCTTATTCCTTCTTACAATAAAGATTATTATGCATATTATGGTGACGGCTGGCGCTTGGCCAAAAAATGCGATGGCACCCGTTATGCTATGACTGATGAGGACCAGATGATTTATCTTTTTACTCATTTCGCAAAGCATTATCGTGATTCGGGCATAGGTCTTCGCCATTTTGTTGACCTTTGGGTTTACAGAAATGCCAACCCAAAGCTTAATGAAAAATACATAAAGGCCGAGCTAAAAAAACTTCAGCTTTACGATTTTTATAAAAACATTGTGAAAACACTTGAAAATTGGTTTGATGACGGCGAAGGCAGTGAAAAAACCGAGTTTATAACCAACGTTATTTTTTCAAGCGGTGTTTATGGCACGGTTGAAGCAAATGCGCTATCTGAAGCACTTAAGCTTTCAAAAGTCACAGGCGAAAATTCAAACATTCACTATGAAAAGCTTAAGTTTGAAATTTTCCCGCCGTATGATTATATGTGCAAGCGTTATCCGTTTTTGAAAAAATGGAAGATACTTTTACCGCTTTTTTGGATTGTACGAATAGTTGATGCTGCAATTTTCAGGCGCGGTAATATAAAGCGCAAGCAAGAACGGCTTAAATCTGTTAATAACGATGCTGTGAATAAATATCATAATTCACTTAATTACGTAGGGCTAGACTTTAATTTTGAGGAGTAATCTGTTTTGAAAATTCTTGTAACCGGTGCGCACGGTTTTGTTGGTAAAAATCTTTGTGCGGCACTTAAAAATATTGCCGACGGTAAGGATAAAAGCCATAATATTGACAGCGATATTACGGTTTTTGAGTATGATATTGATACCGACCCGTCGCTTTTAGACGGCTTTTGCCGTGAATGTGATTTTGTTTTTCATCTTGCAGGTGTTAACCGCCCGCAAAATAACGATGAATTTATGCAGGGTAATTTCGGCTTTACAAGCACCCTGCTTGAAAATCTTAAAAAATATAACAATACCTGTCCTGTTATGATTTCATCTTCAATTCAGGCGGCGCTTGAAAATCCTTACGGTCTTTCTAAAAAGGCGGGCGAGGACCTTATCTTTCAGTACGGTAAGGAAAGCGGCGCAAAGGTGCTGGTTTACCGTTTGCCAAACGTTTTTGGTAAATGGTGCAGACCAAATTACAACAGTGCGGTTGCAACCTTTTGCAATAACGTTGCTAACGACCTGCCTATAACCGTTAACGACCGCAGTGTTTTAATGACCTTGGTTTATATTGATGACGTTGTGGACGAGCTTATTGCGGCTTTAAAGGGTTGTGAAAACCGCGACGGTGATTTTTGCAAAATCCCCGTTGAACATAAAATCACTTTGGGTGAAATAGTTGATCTTATTTATTCCTTTAAAGAACAGCCCGAAACACTGTTAATGCCCGAAATTCCGGTTGGCAGCTTTGAAAAGAAGCTTTATTCAACCTATCTGTCATATTTGCCAAAGGAAAAGGTGAGCTTTCCGCTTAAAATGAACGTGGACGATCGCGGCAGCTTTACCGAGCTTTTGAAGACTCAAAAATGCGGTCAGTTTTCGGTAAATATTTCAAAGCCCGGCATCACAAAGGGTCAGCACTGGCACAACACAAAATGGGAATTTTTCATTGTTGTTGCTGGTACGGGTCTTATTGAACAAAGAAAAATCGGCAGTGATGAGGTTTTAAGGTTTTACGTATCGGGTGAAAAAATTGAAGCGGTGCATATGCTTCCGGGTTATACCCATAACATAATTAATTTAAGTGAAACCGAAAATCTTGTCACACTTATGTGGGCAAACGAAAGCTTTGACCCCAACAAGCCCGACACGTTTTTTGAAAAGGTTTAATTAGGAAAGGAATTTTGAAAATGAATATCAAAACCGATTATTCTGATATTAAGTTTAAGGATAACGGCAAATTAAAGCTGCTTATAATTGTGGGCACTCGCCCCGAGATTATCCGTCTTGCAGCGGTAATTAATAAGTGCCGTAAATATTTTGACTGTATTCTTGCGCACACAGGTCAGAATTATGACTATAACCTTAACGGTGTGTTTTTTAAGGACCTTCGTCTTGATGACCCCGAAGTTTATATGGATGCCGTAGGTGACGATTTGGGCGAAACTGTCGGCAATATTATAAATTGCTCATACAAGCTTATGAATCAGATAAAGCCCGATGCTTTGCTTATTCTGGGTGACACAAATTCCTGCCTTTCCGCAATTGCGGCAAAGCGTCTTCACATACCTATTTTCCATATGGAAGCCGGTAACAGATGTAAAGACGAATGTCTGCCCGAAGAAACCAACAGAAGAATTGTTGATATCATAAGTGACGTTAATCTTGCTTACAGTGAACATGCAAGAAAATATCTTCACGAATGCGGTCTTCCTAAGGAACGCGTTTACGTAACCGGATCGCCCATGGCTGAAGTCTTGCGTGAAAACCTTGAAAGCATCAAGGCATCAACCATTCACGAAAAATTGGGTCTTGAAAAAGGCAAATACATTCTTTTGTCGGCTCACCGTGAAGAAAATATCGACACTGAAAAGAACTTCCTTTCACTTTTTAATGCCATTAACAAAATGGCCGAAAAATATGATATGCCGATACTTTATTCCTGCCATCCGCGCTCTAAAAAGCGCTTGCAGGAAAGCGGCTTTAAGCTTGACGGCCGTGTAATTCAGCACGAGCCGCTTGGCTTCCACGATTATAACTGTCTTCAGATGAATGCATTTGCAGTTGTGTCTGACAGCGGCACCCTGCCCGAAGAAAGCAGCTTCTTTACAAGCGTGGGCTCACCCTTTGCGGCGGTGTGCATCCGCACCTCAACCGAACGCCCCGAAGCGCTTGATAAGGCTTGCTTTGTGCTTGCAGGTATTGATGAAAAGAGCCTTTTACAGGCGGTTGATACTGCAGTAACTGCAAATGAATGCGGTGATTACGGCATACCCGTGCCCGATTATATTGAAGAAAACGTTTCAACAAAGGTTGTAAAGCTTATTCAAAGCTATACCGGTGTTGTAAACAAAATGGTTTGGAGAAAATCTTAACCTTTTAAGGTGATATTATGTATAAGGATCCTGAACTTTCTATTGAAGTGCGCGCTAACGATTTGCTTTCAAAAATGACGGTGGACGAAAAAATTGATCAAATGACATATTTTTTCTCACTTTCCTCCCTTTATGAAAGCTTTAAAAAAGGTGAAAAGCCTGAATCTAAAAGCGGTGCCTTCGGCAATTTTAAAATTTTTGAAAATGCTGATGAAATCAATAGACTTCAGGATCATTTTCTTTTTGAAACGCGGCTTGGCATTCCGCTTTTAATGGCGTGGGAATCGCTTCATGGCTTCTGGCATCCAAACGGCACGGTTTTTCCGCAGACCCTGGGTCTTGCCTGCAGCTTTGATACCGAAGCGGTGCAAAAAATGGCCGACGTTATCGGTAAGGAGGCTCGCGCCGTAGGGGTCAGACAGGTTTTCGCACCCGACGTTGACATTCCGCGCGACCCACGTTGGGGCAGAATGCAGGAAACCTATGGCGAAGACCCCTATTTATCGGGTGAAATGGGCGCCGCTTACGTAAAGGGCGTTCAGCAAAACGGAGTTGCGTCTACTGTCAAACACTATATTGGTTATGGTGTACCCGAAGGCGGTCTTAATTTATCAACTGCACACCTTGGCGAGCGCGAGATAAGAGAGGTTATGCTTGAACCGTTTAGAAAATGCATTGAAGCGGGTGCAATGTCGGTTATGCCGTCTTATAATGACATTGACGGTATTCCTGTTCACGCCAGCAAAAAGCTTTTGCGTGATATATTAAGAGATGAGCTTGGCTTTAAGGGAACAACTATTTCCGACTGGGAGGCTGTGCGCCAATTCCGTATGTTCCACTTTACTGCAAAGGACGATTTAACTGCAGGTAAAATGGCGCTGAATGCGGGGGTTGACATCGAATCGCCAAATGCTATTGGTTACGGTGAAGACTTCAGAAAAGCGGCCAAAAACGGTGAAATTGATATGTCACTTATTGATGAAGCCGTGCTTCGCGTATTAACCTTAAAGTTAAAGCTTGGGCTTTTTGAAAATCCGTATAACGACCACACTCTTTTAAAGCAAATGCATAATGACACTTCGGTTGCGCTTTCGAGAAGGCTTGATGAAGAATCAATTTTGTTGCTTAAAAACGACGGCATTTTACCTCTTGATGAAAATAAATGCGGTAAAGTGGCGGTTATTGGCAACAATGCGGTTGACAGCTTTTTGGGTGACTATGTTGGCAGAACGGATAACTGTGTCGATTTTTTAAGCGGTATTAAGGCCCGTTTAGGGGAAGACCGTGTGCTTTATTCAAGGGGCTGTGACAATATAGTGCCCGATGCCCAAAAGCTTGAAAATGCAATTAAAACTGCAAAGCAGGCTGATGTGGTGTTCTTGGTTTTGGGTGACGGTGCAGTACCCGGCGGTGGTATTGGTGGCGGAAGCTTTGAAAATGCTCAGGTCACCTGCAGCGAGGGCTATGACACAAGCGATTTAAACCTTTATCCGTCACAAAAGCAGTTATTTGATGAAATAATTAAGCTTCAAAAACCTACGGTTTTAATTATGTATGCGGGCAGACCCTTCACTATTAAAAACGAGGTTGAAAAGGTTTGCGCTTATATGCATTCCTTCGGCGGCGGTGAGCAAAGCGGTGTTGCTTTTGCAAATTTAATTTTTGGTGATAAAACCCCGTCGGCAAAGCTTTCGGTGTCATTCCCGCAAAGTGTGGGGCACATTCCGTGCTATTATAATCATAAAATGTCGGCCCGTGGCGGGCTTTATAAAATGCCGGGTAGTGAAGAACAACCGGGACGTGATTATATTACCGCTTCACCTGATGCGTGGCTTCCGTTTGGGTTTGGTCTTTCATATAATGAAATTAAATATTCAAACCTGAATGCCAAAGTTAATAACGGTAAGGTGTCTGTTGACGTTACGGTCGAAAACTGTGGGAAATATGAAATCGATGAAAGCGTTTTGCTTTTTGTTAAAATGCTTTATTGTCCTGTTACCCCGTTTATCAAAAAGCTTCGTGCTTTTAAAAAGGTCAATTTAAAGGCGGGGGAGAGCAAGACCGTTTCCTTTGTTTTGGATGAGAACGATTTTACATATATTGATGAAAATATGAAAACCGCGGTTAACCGCGGCAGGCATAAAATTATTATCGAAAATCTGGAATGTGAAATAGATATATAATAAAACTGCGGTTTTTACACCGCAGTTTTATGTTTTTAAATTATAGTTTAGCAGGCAAGGCTTCCCCTTGAGGGGAAGCTGTCACGAAGTGACTGATGAGGTGTAATTTGCAGTAATTAAACGGTTTTCCACCTCATCCACCACTGCCGTGGTCCCCCTTCCCCTCAAGGGGAAGGCTTATAAACCCAAATTTGCTATTTTATTTCTTCAATCTTACACCCCTTATAATAATGGCATAAAATTTCCTTATAATCGGCGCCCTGCTGTGCCATATAATTTGCACCGTTCTGACTCATACCAACTCCGTGACCATAGCCGTAGACTGTAAAGGTGAAAACACCCTCGCTTTCGCTTACGTCAAAGCAGGCCGAACGAAGCTCAAGCTTTGTTCTTAAGTCGTTACCCGTCACTTGGTTGCCGCAAAGGGTCACGGTTTTTACTGTGCCGCTATCGGTTTTTTGAATATTCTTAAAAAAATCTCCCGCGTTGTCGGTTAAAGCAAGGGTGGGGAAGAGTGCCTTAATTTCGGCTAGGGTAGCGGTTTTAGTGGATATATAATCGGCTGACAGCTTATCACCAATGCTTGATACTGCGGTAAGATACGGTCTTTCACTGCCCCATACGTTTTGACAGTCTTCGGTCTTGCCCGATGAAATTGCGTGATATACCGAAAGGGCAATTTCACCGTCAAAGGTTAAGGCAAGGTTTTGGGTGTCGTTTACTGCCGTGCGGATTTTAGTTATGTATTCTTCAGCCTTATCACCCCATTTTTCGCGCGCGGCCGTTTCGGTTATGAAGGCCTGGTCAAGGGTGAAGTCATCGGTTATGTCATAATCCTTGCCGCTGTTTGTCGCCTTTCGGTGAAGGGCAAAGGTGTGCGCCGCTACCGCCTGTGCTTTTAAGGCTTCAATTTCATAAAGGGCGGGCATTTCGGCGGCTACAACACCGAATATATAATCTGCATAAGAAATTTCTTCAATTTCATTTGTTTCGGTTTTTAAAATCTTAAAGGTCTTTACGGGTGAAATTTCTTTTACCGTTACGGTGCGCTCGACCGTTTTTGAAGGCTTACCCAATACTGTTAAAGGCAGCAGCAACAAAAATATAATAATAACAGTTGAAAAAGCAATTATTTTTTTCATTTTAACCCTTCTTTTTTACAATAAAGTTGACATTTTTAAAAACGCATATTATTATTTATATATAACTATATATAATAATTCATTTAATTATATGCGTGTTTAACTTGCATAATTACTTCGGGAGCATTCTGTATTATGAAACAAAAGAAAAGTGTAATTATAATTGCGGCATTAATTATTGCCGCTTTTGTAACAAGGCTTGTACAAATTTTTACAGTCATTGATTTTAAAACCGGCTTTTATGAAATAAAGCATTCCGTTTCGGGCCTTGCCTTAACCGTTGCGGTAGCGGTCATTTGTGCTGTGGCGGCAATGGTTGCACGTTTTGATAAAGCCGCTTTTGCCGACCGTTTGTCTGTCGGAATTATTACACCCATAACATCGGGTATTTTGTCAATTGCCCTTTTTTACGAGCTTTTTGTAGAAAAATTTGCAGTGCAGGGGCTTGCGTGGCAGGTTGTGCTGATGAAGGTTGTCGGTCTTCTGACCGCGGCATATTTTGCGGTACTTGCGGTGTCTTGGTTTTTGAAATTTTCTTTGCCCGATATGCTACACGCTTTGCCTGCAGTTTATATGATAATAAGAATTATCTGCTCGTTTATAAACATTTCTTCACTTTCGCTTATTGCCGAAAATATTTTTCTTTTGGCTTCATATTGCTGTGCGCTTTTGTTTTTTGTGGGTTACGCTTCGTTTTACTGTCTTGAAGACCAAAGCCCGCGATTACTTTATATGAAATCGGTTTTGGCATTTTCGCTTTGCTTTGTAACCGGTGTATCAAATATAGTCGCAAATACTGTATCAAAAGGGGGATACACCCACATACCGCTTGAATCTCAAGTGGCGTTAACGGCATTTTCACTGTTTATTGCAGGCTTTGTTTTTGAAAAGTTCTTAAAATTAAGAAAAGAATAATTAAAAAAGAGTATATTCCTCAAAAGGATATACTCTTTCTTTAAAGCAAAATATAAAGCAAAGCAAACAAAAGCCGCTTGTCAGCCTTTTCGTTTAAAAGCAAAAGCAAAAGTCCTAATATAAGGGTAAGGTCGCCGTCACTTTTAAGGCGGTTTAGTATAGGTATATCTAAACTTCCCAATAGATTGTTTTGCGGTTGTTTTTTGGGTGGCGGTATGTCTTCGTGTGGTGCCTGCTGTTGCATTTTCAACATTTCTTCAATAGCACGCCGTTTTTGACTGTCAAATGTGTTGCTCATAACAATTTTCCTAAAATCCCGCTTTCTTTAATAAGAGGTAATAAGTCTAAAAGCCGCAATATTTTAATTGCGGTGTCAACCTTTTCACGTTTTGCTTCGCTCAAATGCGGCTTCAGTGCCGATAAAAGGGCGGCGCGCGGGTCATCACTTTGACTTTGCAGTTTGGATACCAGCCCCATTATCTGCGTAATGTCGCCAATATCGGCAAGACTGCTTAAATCTGCCTTGGGCGGCTCGGGCTCGGGACTTTTGTTTAAAATACTTTCGGCCATTTCTTTGACACGGTTCATACTTTCTGGGTCAGATAAAATTTCCGAAAGCTTGGCGCTCAGCTCATCCATTTTTACCACCGAAAAGCTTTAAAAGTGCTTGTGCCTGCGGGCTTTTTAAAATTTCGTTCATTGCCTCTTTGTCAGACATAACCTTTAAAAGCTTTTGCTTGTCACTGTCTGAAAGGCTGTCAATAAGCTTTTGGGTATCGCCCGTTTTTGCGGCGCTTTCAATTGTCCTTTTGTCAATATTGCTTTTCTTTAAATCATTAAAAAGCTTGTTTTTATCCATAAAATCAGCTCCTATATTATATCTATGTAAAATATATATTTTTAGAATAGAGGTGTAATTATTGCGTATTTTAGTTATTTCCGATTCTCATAAACGCGGCGATATTATTGAAAAAATAATCTATGCCCAGCCAACTGCTACTCACGTTTTCTTTTTAGGGGATATCGCAAGCGATATTGAAGATTACACCTATATTTTCCCTGACAGAAGCTTTCATATTTTATCGGGTAACTGTGACTATTTTTCAACCTACCCGTCAAGCGGAATTGAAAATATAGGCGGCAAAAAAATATTTTACACCCACGGTCACACTTTGGGTGTAAAGTCATCAACGGCATATTTGCTCAGCACCGCTAAAGCACAGGGCTGTGATATTGCACTTTTTGGGCACACACACCTGCCTTTAACATTATATGAGGATGGGGTTTGGCTTGTGAATCCGGGGTCTTGCGGTCATCCGCGCGGCGGTAAAGCCACCTATGCGGTAATTGATATTGAAAATAACGGCATTATGCCGATAATTGTTGAGGTTTGATTTTATGAAGGTTTTGCTACATACCTGTTGTGCACCATGCTCGCTTTCTTGCATTTCACCCCTTCAAAACGAAGGGCTAGAGGTTGAGCTTTTTTGGTTTAACCCGAATATTCACCCCTATACTGAATATAAGGCACGCCGCGACTGTCTTTTGGAATATGCAAAGGAAATAGGGCTGACTGTCAGGGTTAAAGAAAATTACGGCTTGCGCGAATTTGTAAAAGCGGTTGCAGATGATATTGATAAAAGATGTAAATATTGTTATTATATCCGTATGTATGAAACGGCGAAATTTGCCAAAGAAAACGGTTATGATGGTTTTACAACAACCCTTCTTTGCAGTCTTTATCAGGACCACGACGGCATAAAAGCCACAGGTGAAAAGCTCGGAAAAGAATTTGGCATAAAGTTTTTATACCGCGATTTCCGTCCGAACTTCAGAGAATGTAATAATCTTGCGCGCGAAAAGGGCTTTTATATGCAAAAATATTGCGGTTGCATTTTTTCTGAGGAAGACCGCTATCAAAAACAAATATTAAAGGATAAAGAACGCTTGACAAATTAAATTTGAAGTAGTATAATTTGGTTGCAATTAGGGAGCTGGATGAAACTCCGGCTGAGAGGATGCCCGTTTTTAAAACTATGGCTTCGACCGATTACCTGATGCCGATAATGCGGCCGTAGGGAAATACAACACGTGTATTGCCGCAGGTTAATTGCCTGCGGCTTTTTGTTTTGGCCAAAACATGAGATGAAATCTCACAAGACTTGTATTTCGGAACTGATTGCAGAAAATGAAAACAAGGAGAAAAACAAAATGAAAGAAAATGTTAAAAAACCAATTTTTCGTCTTACTTTAAGTGCAATATTTATTGCGCTAGCAACGGTATTGAGCTTGATTAAAATTTACGAGCCGCCGCTTGGTGGAGGGGTAACCCTTTTCAGTATGCTGCCGATTGTTATGATTTCGTGCCTTTTTGGCATCAAATGGGGTCTTGGTGTTTCCTTGGCTTACGGCATTGTGCAAATGATGCTGAGCTTTGCCGAGGTTTGCTCTTGGGGACTTACACCATTGGTTTTAGTGGCCACATTTGTGTTTGATTATGTGTTGGCTTATTTCGTGCTTGGCTTTGCAGGCGCTTTCAAAAAACTTGGCTACGTTGGTATACTTATCGGTACAGCACTGGTTTTAGTGCTTAGATTTATATGTCATTACTGTACCGGTGTATTTATTTTTGATATTTGGTGTGAATGGGAGAGCGTATGGCTTTATTCACTTTGCTATAACGGCGCTTATATGCTTCCCGAATTGGTGCTCACAACTGTCGGCGCGGCAGTAATATTTAAGCTTCCGCAAACCAAACGTCTTATGCAGTGATAAATTGGGGTTTATCGGTGAGGCAAAATTCGGAATTCGTAATGCGTAATTCGTAATTATTGTACAAATTAAATCGGGGTTAATGGGTATCTTCATTGAAATATCGCGTAGGGAACGACCTATGTGTCGTTCCGTTGTTTATGCGGTCGCACACACAGGTGCGACC
>JAZNOE010000005.1:0-14730 GCA_045580625.1 Acutalibacteraceae bacterium
ATAATCTGTAATTTAATTGATATTACCCGTAGGGGCGATTCACGAATCGCCCGTTGCGATTAACTATTATTTTCGGACAATTCGTGAATTGTCCCTACGATGTGCCGCCAATTAAACAGAGCGATAAACTATAATTTGAAACTATATATAAAAAGTGTGACGGAATCTTCCATCACACTTTAATTTTATCTTCTTCTGCGGTTGGCAAGGGCCAAAAGCCTTAAAAGCTGCGCCAGTGACACCAAAAATGACGTAACGTATGTCATTGCAGCGGCAAAAAGCACTTTTTTAGCACCTTTAACTTCGGTTTCGTTTGCTAAAATGCCGTAATCCGACAAGGCCGCTATTGCTCTACGGGATGCGTTGAACTCAACCGGCAGAGTTATAAGCTGAAACAAAAGCGCTAAAGCAAAAAAGATTATCCCTAAGTCAATTAAATAATAAAAGCTGAACAAAAAGCCAAACATAACAAGTGGAATTGCAAGGCGGGACCCGATGTTGCAAATAGGATAAATTGCACCGCGGATTTTTATCGGTGCATAACCCAAAGCGTATTGCACGGCGTGACCTGCTTCATGGGCGGCAACCCCTGCGGCGGCAACGGTACAGCTGTCATAAACCGCCTCCGAAAGCCTTATAACGTTGGTTTTGGGGTCAAAATGGTCGGTCAAATTGCCCGACACACGTTCAATTCTGACACCGCTTACCCCATTGGCATTAAGCACACGGCGGGCGGCTTCAGCACCGCTTATGTTGCAAAAAACGTTTGAGTATTTTGAAAATGTGGATTTGACTGAAATTTGCGCAATTGTCATAAGCAAAATTGCGGGTAAAACCAGAACTAAATAATAGTAGTCAAGACTGTAATAAAACAGCATATTTTTCTCCCAAATTAAACGTTAAAGCGGAAAAGAACGATGTCGCCGTCTTTCATAACATATTCCTTGCCTTCACTTCTGACAAGACCTTTTTCCTTGGCGGTAACCATATTACCGTTACATTCCATAAATTCGGTAAAGTTGATAACCTCTGCACGGATAAAGCCGCGTTCAAAGTCGGTGTGAATTTTACCTGCGGCCTGAGGCGCTTTAGTACCAACGGTAATTGTCCATGCGCGCACTTCATCCTTACCGGCTGTCAGGTAGGAAATAAGACCCAAAAGGGCATAGCATTTCTGAATCATACGGTCAAGACCGCTGCGTTCCAGTCCAAGGTCTTCTAAAAACATAACCTTTTCTTCATCAGAAAGACCCGAAATCTCGGCCTCAAGGGCGGCGCAAATGGGCAAAATTTCGGCTTTTTCGCTTTCAGCAATAGTTTTTACCGTTTGGTAATTTTTATTACTGTCAATTCCGTTTATAAAATCGTCCTCGCTCATATTACAAGCGTAAATAACGGGCTTAGCAGACAAAAGCGCGGTGGTGTTAATAATTTCCTGTTCGGTTTCATCGTTTATTTCAATGCTTCTTGCAGGCTGTCCATTTTCCAAATGCTCTAAAAGGCGCTTTAAAAAGTCAACCTCGCCCTGCATTTTTTTGTCACCCTTTAAAGCCTTTGTGGCTTTATCCAAACGGCGGGTAACCATTTCCATATCGGAAAAAACAAGCTCTAGATTAATGGTTTCAATATCACGCGCAGGGTCAACCGATCCTTCAACGTGGATAATGTCATCACTTTCAAAGCAACGCACAACGTGAACAATGGCGTCAACCTCGCGGATGTTTGAAAGGAATTTATTTCCAAGACCCTCGCCCTTTGAAGCACCTTTTACAAGACCTGCAATATCAACAAATTCAATAACCGCGGGGGTGAATTTGTTGGGCTGATAAATTTCAGCTAATTTTTCAAGACGTTCATCGGGAACGCTTACCATACCAACGTTCGGCTCAATTGTACAGAAGGGGTAATTTGCCGACTGCGCACCCGCATTTGTAATTGCATTAAAAAGTGTTGATTTGCCAACGTTAGGCAAACCTACCATACCAAGTTTCATAAGTTTTTTCATCCTTTTAAGAAAATTATCCAGTTAATTATACAGCCAAAGTGATTCATTATCAAGAAAAAGTTATTTTTTTATAAAATGTTTTGCCTTTTTGCAAAAGATATATTATAATGTATTATGAATAAATATACGAGGTGATAGCTTATGACTTCAAAATATACAGTTTCACTTGAAAAAATAGTAAAGGAATTTTCGCTCAAGGTTTTGAATACACCTGCCCCTTTGGCAGAAATTATGATTTCTTCAAATGAAATCAACCGTCCCGGTCTTCAGATGGCGGGTTATTATGAATTCTTTGACGAAAGACGCATTCAGATTATTGGTAAAAGCGAAGAAAGCTTTATAAAGCATTTTATTCCCGAAAAGGCCGAGCAGAGAATTCGTGAATTTTTCTCACATAAGCCGTCGGCAGTTGTTGTTTGCCGTGATTTGGAATTTGGTGAAAAATATATCGAAATTGCTAAAGAATGTGACATTCCGCTTTTGCAGACAGGTGAATCCACGTCGGCTTTTTCTGCGGCTTTAATCGCATTTTTAAATCTTAATTTAGCACCCCGTATGACCCAGCACGGCGTTTTGGTTGAAGTTTACGGTGAAGGTATTTTGCTTATGGGTGACAGCGGTGTCGGTAAAAGTGAAACCGCAATTGAACTTGTAAAGCGCGGACACCGTCTTATTGCCGATGATGCGGTTGAAATCCGCCGTGTTTCGGATAAATCCCTTGTGGGCACAGCGCCTGATAACATCCGTCATTTTATTGAGCTTCGCGGCATAGGCATTATTAACGCCAGCCGTATTTTCGGTGCGGGTGCAGTAAAGCTTACTGAAAAAATTGACCTTGTTATAAACATTGAACAATGGGACGTTTCAAAGCAGTATGACCGTATTGGTCTTGAACAGCAGACAACCGAGCTTTTGGGTCTTAAAATTCCGTCCCTTACAATTCCCGTAAAGCCGGGTCGTAACCTTGCGGTTATTATTGAGGTTGCCGCTATGAATAACCGTCAGAAGAAGCTTGGCTATAATGCGGCTGAAGACCTGCTTAAAAAGCTTGGAATGACCGATGAAGACCCAGAAGATACAACTGTTGACCCATTTTAATTTTAGGAGCAATTGATAATATGCCCTTTTTATCTTTTTGTACAGAGCAAAACATAACAGTAAAGCAAAATGAAATTATGAAAAATCACACAAGCTTTAAAATTGGCGGCTGTTGTGATTATTTTGTCATGCCTCAAAACGTTTGTCAGCTGAAGGCTGTTATAAATAAAGCGAGCGAGCTTAAAATGCCTTATTTTATCCTTGGTAAGGGTTCTAATCTTTTGGTGTCTGACAAAGGTATTGAAGGTGTTGTAATTTCACTTTGCGGTCTTGATAATATTACCGTAAACGGTGAAGAAATTACTGCATCAGCAGGGGTGAGTGTCGCAAATCTTTGTGTGGCGGCACTTGAAAACGGTCTTTCGGGGCTTGAATTCGCTTATGGTATTCCCGGCAGTGTGGGTGGCGGTCTTTATATGAATGCGGGCGCTTACGGCGGTGAATTTTCCGACTTGGTTATAAAGGCTGAATATTTGACCAAAGACGGAGAAATAAAAGAAATTGGCATAGATGGTATGGCACTTGGCTACCGCACAAGCATCTTCAAAACAAACGGCGGGGTGATTTTATCTGCCACATTCAAGCTTCAAAAAGGCGAAAAGGCCGAAATCAAAGCCAAAATGGATGATTTTTTAAACCGCCGCAAGACAAAGCAACCGCTTGAATACCCAAGTGCGGGCAGCACCTTTAAGCGCCCTGTGGGTTATTTTGCAGGCGCGCTTATTGAACAAAACAATTTAAAGGGCTTTTCGTTCGGCGGCGCAATGGTAAGCGAAAAGCACGCAGGCTTTGTTATAAATTATGATAACGCCACTGCCGAAGACGTAAAGTCTTTAATGAAAAAAGTGCAGGAAATTATAAAGGAAAACAACGGGGTAGAATTAGAACCCGAAGTAATTTTTGTGGGTAGAAAGTAATGCAGAATCTTATTAAAAAATTTAACGAGCTTAATATTGAAGGTATGCCGGAGCTCAAAAAGCTTTACGGCCACAAGGGCGATTTTGTTAATAATGAATGTAAGTTGCCAAACGGCAAAATTGCAAAAATTTTAGATGATAATAAAATGTATTATATTGCCGAATTACCTAAAGAAAACAGTGATCGCTGTTTTGGCCTTGTTACCGACAAAAAGCAGCTTATTGTGTTTGAATACGGTGAAGGCGGCAAGGAAACCGAGCTTGTTATTTGGAAGAGGATATGATAAATGTCATTTTGCAGTGATGTAAAAAACGAACTTATTGCTATAAGACCGTCCGCTTGCTGTAAGCCGTCATATATATACGGGTTTATGCTTTTCGGAAGGTCTTTTTCTATAAAAAGAATTGCACTTCAGACAGGCAACGAAAATGTTGCCAAGGCTTATGCTGATTTAATTAAATTTAACTATGGTGCCGAGGTTAAAATAACCTGCGGTGGTAGTAAAAGACCTACTTATAAGGCTGAGGTGGAGTCTGCATCCGACCGTCTTAAAATTTTGGCGCTTATTGATTTTGGCATAAATGAAACGGTTATTGACCGCAGTCTGTTTTTGCGCGATTGTTGCCCCTTAAGCTTTATAAGGGGGGCTTTTTTGGCTTGCGGTAATATTAACGACCCCGAAAAAGAATACCGCGCCGAATTTTCGGTTAAAAATGAAGCGCTTGCTAATGATTTGGACGAGTTATTACAACAGTACGATATTTTTATGAAAAAGACCCAAAGGGGAACGGCAACTGTACTTTATACTAAAGACAGCAGTATGATAGAAGACCTTTTAACCCTTATGGGTGATACACATCGCACCCTCCAGATAATGGACGCTAAAATTATGAAAAGCGTTAAAAATAACATTAACCGCCAACGAAATTGTGATAATGCAAATATTTCGAAAACAGTTGAAGCATCTATAAAACAACGAAAAGCGATTGAATATTTAGAACAGGCGGACAGACTTTTAAGTTTACCGCAGGAGCTTTTAGACGCGGCACTTCTTCGCAAAAATAACCCTGAAGCAACACTTAAAGAGCTTTGCAGAATTTCACCCACACCTATAACGGTTTCGGGACTTAATCATAGACTTAATAAGATTATTGAGATATATGAAAATATCAAGTAATAAAGTTTGATTTTCTATGTTTAGTTTTTTAATTCGGAATTAAAACAAAGGAGATGGCAATTATGAATTTTACACATTTGCACGTGCATACCGAATATAGCCTACTTGACGGCTGCGCCCGCATAAAGCAGCTTATTGACCGTGCGGCTGAAATGGGTCAAAAAAGTATTGCCATCACCGACCACGGCGTTATGTACGGCGTGATAGATTTTTACAAATATGCTGTCAGCAAGGGCGTAAAGCCGATTATCGGGTGCGAGGTTTACGTTGCTACCCGCGGCCGTTTTGACAAGCAAAAGGGTCTTGACGGTTACACCCATTTAGTGCTTTTGTGTAAGGATAACGAAGGTTATCAAAACCTTATTAAGCTTGTTTCGGCAGGCTTTACCGAAGGCTTTTATTCAAAGCCCCGTGTCGACCGCGAGCTTATAAAAAAATATTCAAAGGGTTTAGTTTGCCTTTCTGCTTGCCTAGCGGGTGAAATCCCGCGTGCGTTGATGGATGGTAATTATGACAAAGCAAAGGAAACTGCACTTTGGTATAAATCGGTTTTTGGGGAAGATTTTTATCTTGAAATTCAGGACCACGGTATACAAGAACAAAGAATAGTAAATCCGCAAATTATCCGCATTGCAAACGAATGTGATATACCGCTTGTTGCCACGAATGACGTACATTATATAAATGATACCGATTATAAAATGCACAAGGTTTTGGTTTGTATTCAGACTGCAACCAAAATTACCGACGACAATATTTTAGAATTCAAAACCAACGAATTTTATCTTAAAAGCTATGATGAAATGGCGGCGCTTTTCGGTAGTACGCCTGAAGCACTTGAAAACACAAATAAAATTGCCGAAAAGTGCAACGTTACCTTTGAATTCGGTAATATTAAGCTGCCGCGCTTTGATATAGGTGAGCGTGACCATTTTGAATATTTCAAAGAAAAATGCTTTGAAGGTCTTTATAAAATTTACGGTCAAAGCCCGAAAGAAGAATATATTGACCGTTTAAATTACGAGCTGTCAATTATCAATAAAATGGGTTACGTTGACTACTTTTTGATAGTAGCCGACTTTGTAAATTATGCCAAAACACACGATATTCCCGTTGGACCGGGACGTGGCTCGGGTGCGGCTTCACTTGCGGCGCAATGTGTGGGAATTACGGGTATTGACCCCATTAAATATGATTTGTATTTTGAACGCTTTTTAAACCCTGAGCGTGTTTCAATGCCTGACTTTGATATTGACTTTTGTTACGTCAACCGCCAAAAGGTTATTGATTACGTAATTGAAAAATACGGTGAAGACCACGTTTCACAAATTGTTACCTTTGGTACACTTGCCGCCCGTGCGGCGGTGCGTGACGTTGGCAGGGCAATGGACGTGCCTTATGCCATTTGCGATAAGGTGGCAAAGCTTATTCCGCAGTCACCGGGTATGAATATTGCCCGCGCGCTTGAAGGTGGTAAGGAGCTTCGCGAGCTTTATCAGAACGATACCGCGGTTAAAGAGCTTATTGATATGGCAATGAAGCTTGAAGGTATGCCGCGACACGCGTCAACCCACGCAGCTGGCGTTGTTATTTCGGACAAGCCTGTTGCCGAATATGTACCGCTTGCGGTTAACGATGAAGCAACCGTTACCCAGTTCACAATGACCTCGCTTGAAGAGCTGGGTCTTTTGAAAATGGACTTTTTAGGGCTTCGAAATTTAACAATTATTGATGACACACAAAAGTATATTCGCCTTGAAGAGCCCGACTTTGATATTGAAAAAATACCGCTTGACGATAAAGCGACATATAATATGATGGCAAAGGGTAAAACCCTTGGTGTGTTTCAGTTTGAATCGGACGGAATGAAAAATGTTTTAAGGCAGTTAAACCCCGAAAGCATTGAGGATTTAACGGCGGTGTTGTCACTTTACCGTCCGGGACCGATGGATTCTATTCCGCGGTATATCGAAAACCGCCACAACCCCGATAAAATTAAATATGATATACCTGCGCTTGAAGCCATTTTAGGTGTAACCTATGGTTGCATTGTTTATCAAGAACAGGTAATGCAGGTGTTCAGAACGTTGGGCGGTTATTCACTTGGCCGCGCTGATATTGTCCGCCGTGCAATGGCTAAAAAGAAGCACGACGTAATGAAAAAGGAAAAGGAATTTTTCCTTTATGGTGAAAAGGATAAAAACGGCAACGTTATAAGTCAGGGCGCATTAGCCTTTGGCATAACCGAAGAAGCGGCAAATAAAATTTTTGACCAAATGTCCAGCTTTTCCTCCTATGCTTTTAACAAAGCGCACGCTTGTGCCTATTCCTTTGTGGCTTACCGCACGGCTTACCTTAAATGTCATTACCCGTCAAAATATTTTGCGGCTTTAATGACCAGTATGATGGACAGCCCTTTAAAAATATCGCAATATACTGCTGAATGTTTAAAGTCGGCAATTAAAATTCTGCCGCCGTCGGTCAACCACAGTTTGCAGCATTTTTCACCCGAAGGCAGAAACATTCGTTTCGGTCTTTTGGCAATTAAAAATTTGGGTCTTGGTCTTATTGAAAGGCTTATAAACGAGCGTGAGCAAAACGGTAAATATGAATCGTTTTACGATTTTTGCCTTCGCAATTATTCGCGCGAATTTAACCGAAAGGCACTTGAAGGACTTATTAAAAGCGGTGCTTTGGACTGTGTATGCGATAACCGCCGCGAAATGCTTTATAATATTGATGCGGTGCTGTCAGCCGTTGAAAATGAACGCCGTTTTTCGGGTCAGGGTCAGCTTAACCTGTTTGAAGAAATGGGTGCGCCCAACGTGTTCGAGCCGATAAAGGTGCCAGAAATGTCGCGTGATATGCTGTTGTCACTTGAAAAGGAAGCAACGGGGCTTTATTTGTCGGGGCACCCGATGGATGATTATGCGGCTTTTCTTAAAAATGCAAAATATCAGTCACTTTCTGACATTGCAATGGGAAAATATCCCGACGGAAAGCGTGTCACGGTTGCGGGTATAATAAGCGGTGTAAAGGTGCGACAGCTTAAAAACAACAACCTTTTGTGCACGGCTTTAATTGAAGATATTTCGGCTTCCGTTAGCGTTACGGTTTTTGCCAATGCTTATGGCACTTATAAAGCACTTTTAAGTGATGCAAAGCCTGTTATTTTAACGGGCCGCGTGTCAGAACGTGAAGACAGGGACGTTGAGCTTATACTTGAAAAGATTGAGCTTATACCCGAAAATCTTAAGGGTGTTACACCGGAAGAAAAACCGAAAATTAAAAGCGGACTTTATTTAAGGGTTAAAAGTCAGCAAAGTGATGAATTTGAAAAAATGCGTGAAATTTTAACGCGTTATAGCGGAGATATTCCGGTTTATATTGTTTGTCAGGACACGGGCAAGCGACTTTGTGCGCCTAAAAGTCTTTACGTTACGCAAAGTGAAGACTTAACCAATGAGCTTTGTGAACTTTTAGGGAATGATAACGTAAAATTCGCGATATAAAATTTTATTGTTGAAAAAAGTAAATTATTGGTATATAATATAAGGTGCTTGTCCTTTATAATATTTTTTCTGTTTTTGGAGATGATTTATAATGAAAACTATCGGTGTACTTACCAGCGGCGGCGACGCCCCGGGTATGAATGCGGCAGTGCGTGCCGTTGTAAGAACAGCTATTGCAAACGGTATGACTGTTAAGGGTATCCGCCGCGGTTATAACGGTCTTATGGAGGATGACGTTATTGATTTGGGCGTTACCGACGTTTCTGACATTGTTCAGCGCTCAGGCACCTTCCTTTTCAGTGCACGCAGCAGTCGCTTTAAGACTGAAGAAGGCATTGCGGATGCAATAGCAACCTGCAAAAAGCACGGCATAGAAGGTATTGTTGTAATCGGTGGTGACGGTTCTTTCCGCGGTGCTCGCGATTTATCACTTCGCGGCATTCCCTGTGTTGGTGTTCCCGCAACCATTGATAATGACATTTCTTCTACCGAATACACCATTGGTTTTGATACCGCAATGAACACCGTTTTGGAAATGGTTGACCGTTTACGTGACACCTGTGAATCTCACGCTCGCTGCAGTGTTGTTGAGGTTATGGGCAGACGTGCAGGTCATATTGCACTTCAGACAGGCCTTGCTACAGGCGCTGTTGCAATTTTAATGCCCGAAATCGGCGGTAACGTTAACGAAGTTATTGAAAAAATTGAAGCCGCCCGCAAAAAGGGTAAAAACCACTTTGTTGTTATGGTTGCTGAAGGTATCGGCGGCGTTGATGAAATGGCAAAGCAAATTGAAGCCGCCACCGGCATTGAAACCCGCGGTACTGTGCTTGGCCACATTCAGCGCGGTGGCGCTCCCACACTTCGTGATCGTGTAATTGCTTCTGAAATGGGCTTTGAAGCAGTAAACCTTCTTAAGGAAGGTATCGGCAACCGTGTTGTTGCTTATAAGCAGGGCGCACTTGTTAATTATGATATTTATGAAGCTCTCAATATGACTAAGGGCTATGATGAATATATGTATCGTGTTGCTACAACAACTTCTATCTAATTTTTAAGGGCCGTTTTATTCGGCCCTTTTTCTGTAAGTGAGGAATTTTTTTGAAACAAAAGGTTTTAGTCGGTATGAGCGGGGGAGTTGATTCTTCGGTTTGTGCCGCACTTTTAAAAAATGACGGCTTTGACGTTTTGGGCATAACCCTTGAGCTTTTCGGTGACACCTCTGTTGCACAAAAGGATGCAAAAGCGGTTTGTGATTCGTTGGGAATTGAGCACACCGTTTCAAATCTTAAAACCGAATTTAAAGGCTTTGTTATTGATAACTTTATTAATGAATATATAAACGGCAGAACGCCCAATCCTTGCATTGTATGTAACCGCGAAATTAAGTTTGGTGAAATGCTAAAGCTTGCCGATAATTTGGGCTGTGATAAAATCGCAACGGGGCATTATGCAAAAATCGTTGAAAAGGACGGCAGGTTTTTGCTTTGCCGCGCTGATGATAAGTCAAAGGACCAAAGCTACGTGCTTTATTGCTTAACGCAGGAACAGCTTTCCCGCACGGTTTTTCCATTGGCTAGTCATTCTAAAGATGAAGTGCGCGCAACCGCTGAAAGCTTAAACCTTATAAATGCCAATAAAAAGGACAGTCAGGATATTTGCTTTGTACCCGACGGCGATTATGCTTCCTTTATTGAAAAAACGGCGGATTTTGTGTCAAAAACGGGTGATTATCTTGATATAAACGGTAAGGTTTTAGGTCAGCACAAGGGTGTTATTCGTTACACCATCGGGCAGAGAAAGGGTCTTGGCATTGCTCTTGGCAAGCCCGCCTTTGTAATAGATAAAAACCCCGAAACCAACGAGGTTGTAATAGGGGACGAAGAGCATCTTTTTTATAAAAAGGTGTATGTTGAAAAGCTTAACTTCATTCCTTTTGACAAGCTTGAAAACGAAATGCGGGTCTGCTGTAAGCTTCGTTACCGCCATAACGAACAGCCTGCGGTTATAAAGCCTTATAAAAACGGTGTTTTGGTGGAATTTGAAGCACCCCAACGCGCCCCGAGCCCCGGACAGGCGGCAGTTTTTTACGACGGTGATATTGTTGTGGGCGGCGGAGTTATCGTTTGCGGAATAGAATAAATTTTAAAGGCATATCCTTTTATAGAACATATAAAAGGGTGTGCTTTTTTTGACTAAATTTTTAAAGGCTACAGCGGCAATTTTTCTAATTTTTTCGGTTTTGATATCTTCGGTTTGCGCGGCAACGGTGTCAAGTGAATGTGATTTGTCCGATATAAACGTACCGCTTGAAACGGCGGTTAATAACGCAGCAATAGGGCAAACGCTTGATATTAAAGCGAAATCGGTTATTTTAATGGAACCGAAAACCCAAACCGTGCTTTATGAAAACAATGCAGATGAAAAATTGTCTCCAGCATCAATTACAAAAATAATGTCACTTTTACTTGTTATGGAAGCGTTGGATAGAGGTGATATTTCTCTTGAAACGGTGGTTACCGCAAGCGAACACGCCTGCAGTATGGGCGGGTCACAAATCTGGCTTGAACCTAACGAAACAATGACAGTGCACGAGCTTTTAAAGGCCACGGTTATTGCATCTGCAAATGATGCCTGCACAGCTTTGGGTGAGCTTGTTTCGGGCAGTGAAGAAGGCTTTGTTGCATTAATGAATTCCCGCGCAAAAGAGCTTGGCATGAATAACACCACCTTTAAAAATTGTACCGGTCTTGATGCCGAAGGGCACTTAACCACCGCTTATGATGTGGCAATAATGTCTGGCGAGCTTATTAAGCATGAGCTTATAAAGGATTATTCAACCGTTTGGATGGATACTTTAAGAAACGGCGAAAGCGAGCTTGTCAATACCAACAAGCTGGTGCGTTTTTATAAGGGCACAACAGGACTGAAAACAGGTACAACAAGCACAGCGGGTTATTGTCTTTCAGCCACCGCTGAACGTGATGGTTTATCACTCGTTGCGGTGGTTATGTCGGGTGACACAAGCAACGACCGTTTTAATGGCGCGAAAAAGCTCTTGGATTACGGCTTTGCCAACTACAGCTTTTTTGAAGTTGAAGCAGACCTTACGGATAATAATTCGGCTGTTGTCAAAAAGGGTGTCCGAAAAACTGTTGATATAACGTCTGAAGAAAAGCTTAATCTTTTGCTTCCAAAAAGTGAAGCTAAGGAAATAACACAAAAAATTAATATAAAAAAAGATATTACCGCCCCAATTAAAAAAGGGCAGGTTGTCGGAAACGTTGACGTTTACGTAGGGGAGCGATCTGTCGGAAGCATAAAAATTGTCGCAAAGGATGACGTAAAACGGCTGAATTTGTGGATAACTTTCAAATGGATCGTGTCGGGACTGTTAATTTTGTGATTTTTTTGTAAATAATTAACTATTTATACTTGAAAAAAACACACAGATATAGTAAAATGATAAAAAAGAATACTATACCTAGGTGAAAAGCAATGTCCATTAAATTTAACAAATCCTACGCAGAAGAATTTTTGCGTGAAAATGACCTTAAGGGTCTTGAAACTCATATTGCCCTTGCGCACAAAATGATACACGACAGAAACGGTCTTGGAAATGACTTTCTCGGTTGGGTGGATCTTCCTAAAAATTATGATAAAGAAGAATTTGCCCGCATTAAGAAAGCCGCTGAAAAAATCAAAAGCGATACTGATATTTTAATTGTTATCGGTATCGGCGGTTCTTATCTTGGCGCGCGCGCCGCAATTGAATTTCTTAAAGGCACGTATTATAACGAGCTTCGCGGTGACGCACCCGAAATTTATTTCGCAGGTAATAATATAAGCGGCTCTTATCTTAACGATATATTAAAGATTTGTGAAGGTAAGCGTGTTTCGGTAAATATTATTTCAAAATCCGGCACTACAACCGAGCCGGCAATAGCTTTCCGCGTTTTCAGAAAGCTTCTGGAAGAACGCTACGGTGAAGAGGAAGCCGCAAAGCGTATTTACTGTACAACCGATAAGGCACGCGGTACACTTAAAAAGCTGGCTGATGAAAAGGGTTACGAATGCTTCGTTGTTCCGGATGATGTCGGCGGTCGCTTCTCAGTTCTTACAGCAGTTGGCCTTTTACCAATTGCCGCCGCAGGCGCTGATATTGATGCTTTAATGGCCGGTGCCGCTAAAGCAATTGATTTGTATTCAAATCAAAATCTTTATGAAAATGATTGTTACCTTTACGCGGCACTCCGTAATATTTTTTACCGTAAGGGTAAATCTCTTGAATTGATTGTAAGCTATGAACCGCGTTTTGCAATGATGTCAGAATGGTTCAAGCAGCTCTTCGGTGAAAGTCAAGGTAAGGATAATAAGGGTCTTTATCCTTCAACTCTTACTTTCTCTACCGACCTTCACTCAATGGGTCAGTATGTTCAAGACGGCGCCCGCATTATGTTTGAAACGGTTGTAACCTTTGGTGAGAGCACAGCTGACGTTGTAATTGAAAAGGAAGAAGATGACGGTGACGGTCTTAACTTCCTGGCAGGTAAGACAATGTCTTTTGTAAACCAGAAGGCATTTGAGGGCACTGTGCTCGCACATACAGACGGCGGCGTTCCCAATCTTGAAATTAATGTTGAAAAGCTTGACGAAGAAAACCTTGGCGAGCTTATCTACTTCTTCGAAAAGGCTTGTGCAATTTCGGGTTATATGCTGGGTGTTAATCCCTTTGACCAACCCGGTGTTGAAAGCTATAAAAAGAATATGTTTGCGCTTCTCGGCAAGCCCGGTTATGAAGCACAAAAGGCTGAGCTTGAAGCACGCCTTGCAAAATAATTTAAGATATTACTGCTTTAGCAGTGTCATATAAAAAAGGAGTTGTTATAAATGATTAAAATCATTATCGGAAAAAAAGGCTCGGGCAAAACAAAGTTATTGGCAGAAATGGTTAACGCCGCTGCCGATACCAGTCTTGGCAACGTAGTTTGCATTGAAAAAAGCGATGCCCTTATCTATTCCATCAAATATAAAGCAAGACTTGTTGATACCGACACTTATGCTATTAAGGGTTATGACGAATATTACGGCATGATCGCAGGCATCAAGGCAGGTAATCACGACATTACCCACATTTTCGGTGATGCTACCCTTCGTATCGGCGGCAGAGATTTTGATAAGCTTGCTGATTTCTTTGAAAGACTTTCTAAAATCAGTGACGTTGAATTTATCTTCACTGTATCTGCTGATAAGGATGAGCTTCCCGAAAAGATCTTCAACTTTGCAGAGGTTTGCAATTAATAAAAATTAAATGTAATCAGTTTTAACGCGCCTTGGGTTTTATTTACCTAAATTCAAGGTGCGTTTTGCTTGTTTTTTAGCTATTTTTTTGTAAATAAAACCTTGACAAAACGGTTATAAAAATATATAATAGTCTTTGCGACGATAGAGGTGGAAGTATGGTTATTGATTTAAAACACATTTTTGTCAATGAAAATTCTTCTTTACCTGTTGAGTATTCGTTGGATTTAAGCCAGGTTGAACACGGCGGTGTTTTTCCACTCAAAAAGCCCGTTACTTTAACCGGCAGCATTTCCAACACATCAAGCCTTATAAGGTTTCAGGCTGAAATAAGCTTTCAGTTTGACGCTTTGTGCGACCGTTGCGGTAAAGAAACGTCAAAGGTTTACAAGGTCGAAATTTCAAAATCGCTTGCCACTTCAATTGAAGGGGAAGACAGCGACACGATACTTTTAGTACCTGATATGAAGCTTGACGTTGACGATTTTCTTTATACTGAAGTAATCGTAAATCTTCCGCTTAAGCACCTGTGCAGTGAAGACTGCAAGGGCATTTGCTATAAATGCGGTAAAAACCTTAACGAAGGCGCCTGCTCTTGCGATATGCGGGAAATTGACTCCCGCCTTGCAAAGCTGGCTGAACTGTTAAATAATTAAACTTTTTAATCAATTTAAGGAGGTGCTGAAAATGGCAGTACCAAAGAGAAAGCATTCAAAAGC
>JAZNOE010000006.1:0-23216 GCA_045580625.1 Acutalibacteraceae bacterium
GTTAATCGCAACGGGCGATTCGTGAATCGCCCCTACGGGTAATATCAATTAAATTACAGATTATTTACATCCGTCACGGAGCGACACCTAACCTCTTCACTATTACCTCTTACCTCGCGTAAGCGATAAACCCCAATTTATATTCCCATTATCAAGGTGATATTTATGAAAAACATTTTTTACCCAAAGCTTATTGAAAGCATGAAGGGTTATACGAAACAAAAGCTTATAAACGACGTTATTGCAGGCATTATTGTTGCAATTATTGCTTTGCCGCTTTCAATTGCGCTTGCACTTGCATCAGGCGTTAAACCCGAGCAAGGCCTTTACACCGCCATTGTTGCAGGGTTTGTAATTGCTCTGCTTGGTGGCAGCCGTGTGCAAATTTCGGGTCCTACCGCCG
The DNA here is from genome assembly GCA_045580625.1 of Acutalibacteraceae bacterium. GTDB lineage: Bacteria > Bacillota > Clostridia > Oscillospirales > Acutalibacteraceae > UBA737. The sequence continues at coordinate 404 of JAZNOE010000006.1, forward strand.
CGTTTGCAACCATTGTTGCGGGTATTGTGGCAACAAAGGGACTTGAAGGTCTTGCAATGGCAACCGTAACCGCAGGTGTTATATTAATTATAATGGGTATTTTGCGACTTGGAAAGCTTATTAAATTTATCCCCCACACAATAACGGTTGGCTTTACGGGTGGTATTGCGCTCACCCTTTTAATCGGTCAGGTTAAGGACTTTGCAGGCCTTACCTTTACCCATTCCCCCATTGAAACACTTGAAAAATTAATTGAAGTTGTGAAAACCATTGGCACAATAAACTGGCAAGCAGTTTTAATTGGTGCAATTTCGCTTGCAATTTTAATAATATGGCCAAAAATAAAATACATAAACAAAATTCCGCCGTCATTAATTGCCGTCATTGTTTCAGCCGGCTTGGTAGCACTTTTGGGTATGAAGGTCAACACCATCGGCTCACTTTACACCGTGTCATCTGCATTACCTAAATTCAATATGCCAAACTTCAGCCTATTTGTTGAAATGCTTCCAAACGCATTTACCATTGCGGCCTTAGCGGCTATTGAATCACTTCTGTCCTGCGTTGTATCTGACGGAATGATAAACGACAAGCACAATTCAAATACCGAGCTTATCGCACAGGGTGCTGGTAATATCTGCTCTGCTCTGTTTGGCGGTATTCCTGCAACGGGTGCTATTGCAAGAACGGCGGCTAACGTTAAAAACGGCGGACAGTCCCCTATTTCCGGCATTGTTCACGCGGTTGTTTTACTTCTTATTTTAGTGGTATTAATGCCTTATGCCGCACTTATCCCGATGCCTGCCATTGCCGCAATTTTGTTTGTTGTGGCTTATAATATGAGCGAATGGCGCGAATTTGTGCACATTATTAAGACCTCGCATTTCACCGATATTTTAGTGCTTGTAACAACCTGCGTTTTAACCGTAATCTTCGACCTTGTCGTTGCAATTGCAGTGGGTATGGTAATGCATTATTTATTTGTTTTAGTAAAGAAATTGATAGCAAAAAAGTCCTGACTTAAAGTCAGGACTTTTTTACTTTAATTGGAGTAGGTTCCCACTTTTCTAGATTATTTTCTTTCAAAAACTCATCGCTATAATTATAATTTTAGCATAATTTCACCGCCTATTTTGATTATAGCATATTAAAAAGACAATCGCAAGAATTAATGAAATATTGCTACGCAATATGAAATAATCCTTGCGGATTATGAAATATTTTGTAAAACAAAATATGAAGTAAAATTCGCCGCTTAACATTTGGCAGAGCCAAATACTTCATAGCTAAGCTATTTCATATACGAATGTATATTTCACTCGCCGTAAGACGAATTTCATTGAAAAAAGCACTTGCTGTTGCAAGTGCTTTTTTCTTGGTGGATGTGAGGAGAATCGAACTCCTGTCCAAAAACCTATTCATACCGGCATCTCCGAGCGCAGACATATCTTTACGTTCCCTTTTACAGCCGTCGAATGTCGGACTGCTGTAATCAGTATCTCCTACTGCGTGACAAAAGGTGGAGAAACCCCATGTTCACGTTCACCGCTAAAATGACACCCTACCCCGACCGCGGTAGTTCGGGTTCGGATGAGCCGCCTAATTAGGCAGCTAAAGCAACTTTATTGTTGTTAGTTAATTTTTTATGCAAATTTTATAGTGGTTTTGCCCCACTGCTCGCTTCCGATACTGCAAAGTCCCTGTCGAAACCTTTACACACCCAAATTTGAAGTAATAGGTAATAGTGAAAAGTAAAGAAGTAAGATGTTTCACAAGTGAAAAGTATTTAACGGTTTTGTTCTTTTAAAGCTCTGTCAATTGCACGGTTGGCATCACGCTTTGCGGCGGTTTCGCGCTTGTCGTGAAGTTTTTTACCCTTGCAAAGCCCCAACTGCACCTTTACAAGTGAGCCTTTAAAATAAAGGGATAACGGCACCAAAGCCATACCGTCTTGCTTGACTGTACCCAAAAGTCGCATAATTTCACGCTTGTGCATTAATAACTTTCTGTCCCTTGCGGGGGGCTTGTTAAAGCGGTTGCCGTGGTCGTAAGGGCTTATGTGCATTTGCTTAATAATCATTTCACCGTTATCAATGCTGCACCAAGCGTCCTTTAAATTAACCCCACCTTGACGGATGGACTTAATTTCAGTACCCGAAAGGGCAATTCCGCATTCAAAGCTTTCAACCACAAAATATTCGTGAAACGCTTTTTTGTTTGTTGTTATTGTTTTGGTTTCCATAATATAAAACTGCCCCTCCTTTACATAAAATATACCACAAAGCAGTTATGGATTTTGTCGCTTTTAGGGAAGAAAAACGCCTTTACCGGCAAGTAAAGGCGTTAGTTCTCAAGTGTTATAACCTTTATGTAATAAAGATTAGTCAGCAACGATAGCATCAACAGGGCAACCAGCCTGGCAAGCGCCACAGTCCATGCAAGCGTCAGCATCGATTACATACTTGTCTGCACCTTCAGAGATAGCATCAACAGGGCAGCCTGCCTGGCAAGCACCGCAGCTAATGCAAGCGTCAGTAATTTTATAAGCCATCAAAAACACCTCCGTAGCTTTTACTGTATATTATTGTATCAACAATTAATATAAAAATCAAGTAAAATAATGCTTTTAACAAAAATTTTCTATTTATTCGTCGTTTTTGTCATTTTTAGGACGCTTTTTGCCCGAAGAAATAACTTTTACGTTGTCGCGGTGGGTCTTAAAAGGAATAGAATCACTTTCAAGCGGCTTAACGTAAAGGTTACCCGTAATTAAGTTAACGTCGGTAACAACGCCCGTACCGTTTTCGGTCTTAACGGTTGCGCCCACGTGCGGAGTAAAGGAATTAAGATATTCATAAGCATCCTGCTCATACTTAAGACAGCACATCAGTCTGCCGCAGCTGCCCGAAATTTTGGTGGGGTTGAGTGAAAGACCCTGTTCCTTCGCCATTTTAATTGAAACGGGCTGAAAATCACTTAAAAACTGCTTACAGCAATAGGGCTGACCGCAGATGCCAAGACCGCCAAGCATTTTTGCTTCATCGCGAACACCGATTTGGCGAAGCTCAATTCGGGTATGAAAACGTCCCGCAAGGTCCTTTACGAGCTCACGGAAGTCAACACGACCGTCAGACGTGAAGAAAAACACAACCTTTGAGCCGTCAAAAGAATATTCAACCTCAACAAGCTTCATATCAAGCCCGTGATGTGCCACAAGCTCTTCACAAACCTTAAAGGCTTCGGCTTCTTTTTTCTTGTTATCCTCTACCTTTTTAAGATCCTTTTCGTTAGCAAAACGAATCATCTTTTTAAGGGGCGATACAATTTTATCTTCCTTGACATTGAAATTTGCTTCACTGACCGTACCGAATTCATTACCGTTTTGAGTTTCAACAATAACCTTGTCGCCAACCTTTACAGTCTTTCCGTCGGGTGCGAAGTAATAAGAACGACCGTTATCTTTAAATTTTACCGATATAACCTCAGTCATTTGTTCCTCCATACAATCTGAATTGCCGAGCACACAACGTTACAGAAAAACAAGCTTAAATTTATGTTTGTAAACAGTTGCTGTTCGTAATTTGGAATTTCATTATAAAAAGCCATAAGCGGTTTTGCAAAATGGCTTTTGGGGTCTGCCTTTACCCTGTTTGCAACAGCAGACTTCAAAGCTTTTAAAAAGTTGTCGGTTTCAACACGTTTTTTTGAAAAAGCATTGGTGACAAGCAGCATATTATACTGGTCGTTATCCATTAAATATTTCAAAAAGTCATCTGCCGCACGTTCAAATTTTGTGCTTTCCTCTTCGCCCTGCTGTGCAGTAAGGTTAAGCACCACGCAACGTGAAATAATAGTATCCAGAAAAGCGGCATTATTTTCAGCAATAAGCAAAAACATTACAGCCTCGGGTGGTTCTTCAAGCACCTTTAAAAGGGCGTTTTGTGATGCGGCGTTCATTGTGTCGGCCTTGTCAATAACGAAAACCCTTTTTACCGATTTATGCGGTCTTATAAAGGCTTCTTGTCTTAACTCGCGCACCTGGTCAACGGCAATGTTTTTCTTGTTGTCTTCTGGCGCAATTGTTGTAATATCGGGATGGTTTTTTGACAAAGCCGCACGGCAATTTTCACATTCACCGCAAGGGGCATCTGTCTTGCCGCAAACAATTGCCTGTGCCAGAAAATCGGCCAAAACGTGTTTGCCTGTACCACTGTCCCCCACAATTAAAATTGCGTGGGGAATGCGCTGTTCTTTAATAAAATTATTAACAGTCAGCGCAATTTTTTCATTTCCTTTCAGCGGGAAGCTCATACCACGAAGCCAACCTTCTTCATTGCCTTTGTGTAGGTCTTGCGGGCAACGTATTCAGCCTTGTGAGCACCTTCAATATAGAGCGCTTCCAAAGCCTTTTTATCCTTTATAATTTCATCATAAGAAGACTTAATAGGTGCCAATGCATCAGCAACGGTTTCGCCAACTGCAAGCTTAAAGTCACCATATCCCTTGCCTTCAAATTCTTTTTCAATTTCAGCAACGGTTTTGCCTGTAACCGCCGAATAAATGGTAATAAGATTTGAAATGCCGGGCTGTTCTTCACAAAAATGCACCTGTGCAAGACTGTCGGTAACGGCGCGCTTGAATTTGCGGATAACCGTGTCCTTATCATCTAAAATTGCAACCCATGCGTTGGGGTTTTCATCTGATTTAGACATCTTCTTAAAGGGGTCCTGAAGTGACATTACACGAGCGCCGGTTTTGGGAATATAAGCATCGGGCACGGTGAAAACGTCACCGTAAAGATTATTAAAACGAATTGCAATATCACGTGCAATTTCAAGATGTTGCTTCTGGTCTGCGCCAACGGGAACCAAATCAGGCTTATAAAGCAAAATGTCAGCCGCCATAAGCACGGGGTATGAGAAAAGACCCACGTTAACATTGTTAGCGTGCTTTGCCGATTTATCCTTAAATTGTGTCATACGTGACATTTCGCCAAACTGTGTATTACAAGAAAGCAACCACGAAAGCTGAGCGTGCTGCGGCACGTGTGACTGAATAAACACAGTGTTTTTTTCGGGGTCAATGCCAAGAGCCAACAACAAAGCATAGGTAGAGTATATCTGCTGACGCAATTTTGCAGGGTCCTGACGGACGGTGATAGCGTGCAAATCCGCTACAGCAAAGGTGCAGTCAAATTCTTCCTGCATATTAACCCAGTTTTTAAGCGCACCCAAATAGTTGCCTAAAGTAAGCATACCGCTGGGCTGAATGCAGCTTAACACCCTTTTCTTCTGAATATTTTCAATGTTTTCACACATAGTAATTCCGCCTTTTAAAACTTATTCATAATATTATATCATAATAAATATTAATTTACAAGTTTTAAAATGAAGTGTTTAAATTATAGTTTATCGCTCTGTTTAATTGGCGGCACATCGTAGGGACAATTCACGAATTGTCCGAAAATAATAGTTAATCTCAACGGGCGATTCGTGAATCGCCCCTACGGGTAATATCAATTAAATTACAGATTATTTACATCCGTCACGGAGCGACACCTAACCTCTTCACTATTATCTCTTACCTCGCGTCATCGATAAACCCCAATTTAAAAACCAAAACGGTCGGCATTTCACGCAACCGTTTCCCCTTTTATTTGCGTTTTGGTTTTTTGAATTCCATTGCAACACCCATTACCGCAATAACAACAAATACAAATACGGCTATCAGTATAAATATTGTTTTTGTAAGCTGTTCTGAATTCACATCATATATAATGGCTTCATTTCCGTTCGCATCTATAGTTACCACTTGCGAATATGACGTGGCAACCAGATTCAATATACCCATATCGTTTTGTATGCGGTATTTTGTGCCGTTAACGGTGTGTTCGGTTGACTTGATAGAATGATTGCGATAAGAGTTATTTTCGATTGTATTTTCAACCTCCAAAACCCCTAAAACCTTGCCGTTTAAATCAAACGAAATTAATAAATCGCTTCGCACAAGATATAAATTTATATTTTCACTATCCCATTCAACCCCGAAATCACCCATACAAGAAAAAGAGAAGCCACATTCGAAGTCACCTTTATTTGAATAAATCATAATATATTCATTGTTGTTATTTCTTTCACCAATTGCAACCTTTCCGTTTTCGCTAACGTCAAAACAGACAATTGAACCCTTTACTACTTCTTCCTCAAAACGAGACAAGTTTATTCTTGAAATAATTTCTCCCGTTTCTTTATTTGAAAGTTGTTTTGTTGAAAAGCCTGTGTTAACCGCGCTAATATTTACACAAAACAAAGAAATCATAATAATCATAATAATAGCTATACAACTGATTTTCTTCATGATTTTCACCTCAAATATTTAAAACCGCAGGGTTATACCCTGCGGTTTTAAAAGCTTATTATTGGCAAACCGCCAAAACCATTTGTGTCAATTTTAACATATAGCTTTATTGTTTTCAAGAAGCAAATTATTGTTGAATAATACTGGTTCTAATGATATAATAAATATATACTAAATTTTTACAAGGAAAAACAAAAATGAACTTTTCAAAGCTTAAAGCGACAACCCTTTCGCCGCAGAAGGAAAAGCGGCTTTCAACCTTTTTAATTGCGCTTTTAATAGGCGCTTGTCTTTTTGTGCCGTATATCATTTTAAGTGAAGGTTATTTCACCTTTTACGGTGACTTTAATGCCCAACAAATACCATTTTATATGCACTGTCACGAAATGGTGCGAAGCGGTAAATTCTTTTGGGATTTCGGCACCGACCTTGGCGCAAATTTCATTGGCTCTTACAGCTTTTATTTGTTGGGCAGCCCGTTTTTCTGGCTGACAGTCCCATTCCCGACCTATATTGTGCCCTACCTTATGGCACCGCTTCTGGCTTTAAAATTTGCGCTTTGTGCCTTGACGGGTTATCTTTACATCCGCCGCTTTACCCGCACACCGCGCGCCGCACAAATCGGCTCACTGCTTTATGCTTTTTCGGGCTTTGCGGTTTATAACATTTTCTTTAACCATTTTCACGAAGCTTTTATTGTTTTTCCTTTGCTTTTACTGTCGGTTGAACTGTTTTTAACCGAAAACAAACGCTTTTTCTTTGCTTTGATGGTCTGCCTTTGCGCAATTACAAACTATTTCTTCTTTTTCGGAATGGTTGTGTTTGTAATTATTTATTTCTTTGTAAGGCTGTTTTCAAAAGCAATTTCTATTTCTCCCGCCCGCTTTATCGCCTTTGTGTTTGAAGCGGTTTTGGGTCTTTTATTGGCATCCGCCGTGTTATTACCCGCTTTAAGCGCAATAATCGGAAATTCGCGCTTGCAAAGCACTCTTCTTGGGTGGAGCGCCTTAATGTACGGCAAGGAACAAATTTACGGCAATATTCTGCAGTGCTTCTTCTTCCCGCCAGATATACCTGCGCGCCCCGTCTTCTTCCCCGGCGCCGAAGTTAAGTGGTCGTCCCTTGGTGGTTGGCTGCCCCTTTTCAGTATGACAGGCGTGTTTGTATGGTTTTTCAACAAAAAGAAAAACTGGCTTAAAAGAATGATTGGCATTTGCATTTTTATGGCGCTTGTTCCCATTTTAAACAGCGTTTTTTATGCGTTTAATTCTTCCTATTACGCGCGTTGGTTTTATATGCCCATTCTTTTAATGTGTCTTGCAACTGCAATTTGCGTTGAAGACAGTAAAATCGACTGGAAAGACGGGTATAAATGGACCTTGGGCATCACCATTGCCGTATCACTTGTTATAGGTCTTTTTCCTCAAAAGGACGGCGAAGGCAAAATCAGTCTTGGCCTTTTTACAAATAACCAAACCACAGATTATATGGTACGTTACTGGACAGCCTGCGCAATTGCAATTGTAAGTCTTATAATTTTAGGCATTCTTCTAAAATTTATAAGAAAAAACCCCACCGCATTTTACCATTCGGCAGTGGCGCTTATTGCGGTTATATCAATAATTTACGGCAACGTGTTTATCGCAACGGGAAGGCTTCATTCACACGACGTTAAAGAAATGATGATAGATTCGCTTATTGAAGGAGAAGTCTCTTTAGACGGTGACCCTGACACCTTCAGAATTGACGTTTATGACGGTGTTGACAACACGGGTATGTATCTTGGTTATTCAACAATTAACTGCTTCCATTCAATTGTTCCTTCATCTATTATGGAATTTTATGATTTTATCGGTGTTGAGCGCAGTGTAGGCAGCCGCCCCGATACCGAATATCCCGCGCTTCGTTCACTGCTTTCGGTAAAATATCTTTTAAACCCCAAGAATGAAGACCGGTTTGTTGACCAAGAAACCGGCGAGTCCAAAATGTACGGCTTTGAATACCTTAAAACCGATGGAAATTACTATGTTTATGAAAACCAGAATTATGTTCCCTACGGTTTTTCGTATGATTATTACATCACCTACGATTATATTGAAAATTACGACAATTCACAGCGTACAAACCTTATGCTTAAGGGTGTTTTGCTGACCGATAAGCAAATAAAAAAATACGGTCATTTAATGCGTGACCTTGAAGACGTTGAATATGATTATTTGCAAAACGAGATAACCACGTCTTTAAGTCTTAGCGACGAAGAGCTGACCTATGACTGTGAGCAGCTTAAATCAACCGCAGCCACGGAATTTAAGACCGATAAAAACGGCTTTACCGCAAAGGTAAGCCGCGATAAAGCCAGTCTTGTGTTCTTCTCTATCCCCTATGACAAGGGCTGGACTGCAACGGTTAACGGCAAGTCTGTGGATATTGAAAAGGTCAACGTTGGCTTTATGGCGGTTGAAGTTGGCGAAGGCGACAGTGTTATCCGCTTTAGCTACGAAACCCCCGGGCTTATAACAGGCATTGGCATTACCGCCTGCACCGCGCTTATAATGCTTATATATTTAATTATCTGGTTGTTTGTAAGCCGCAAGCACGCCAATATACCCGATTATCCCGAAGGGGATGAAATGCTTGATGGTTGGCTTCAGTTTGAGCTTGAAGAAAAAATTGCAGAGGCCTCTGCCCCGCAAAAGCAAAGCATTCTTGATGATATACCCGGCACACAGATGCCCGAGCTTGAAGAAAAATTCGAAGGCGGCTTCACAATAAACGTTGATATTGACAATAAGGATGAATAAACCACAAAAACCGTTCTCATAACGAGAACGGTTTTAATTTTTAAATTATAGTTTATCGAGCTGATAGGATTGTACAAACCAATGCCTTCCTCCGGGAGGAAGGTGGCAAAACCGCAGGTTTTGACGGAAGGAGAAAGCGATTAGAGATAAAAGCGTACTATATCTGCACTCTCCCTCAGTCTTTTTGCTTTGCAAAAATCCAGCTCCCTCCCAGAGGGAGCCAAAGATATATCAATTCAACGGAGCGACAAACCCCAATTTACCAAACAGAACAATATTAAAAAAGCCGTCTTACGACGGCTTTTTTGTTTAGATAATATTTACCTTTTCATCCTTTGCAACCTGTTTTACATAATCTGAAATGCGGTTAACGTCAGAGGCATTAACGTGACCGACGGCCTTGCCGTCAATACTGAACAAATACTTTCCGCCTGTGCGTTGGAAGGATATTTTCGTGGGTGCACGTTTTGCATCACTGTAAATATAGGTAATTTCATACTCGACTTCACTTGTAACAGCAGTTGTGTCGAAATCGGTTGCATAAAGCGAAATGCAATAACGGTAGAAGTCCTGAAAATTGCTTGCGGTCAGCTTTTTACCATTATGCTTTATGGTATATTCTGTTGCAGAATCTTCCGACTTTTTAACCGATATATCAAACTTATATTCCTTGCCTTCGCTTTTTACAATAAAGCCTGAAAGGTCATCAATTGACTGCAAATGCACCCAGGTTGAATAAAAGCTTGTAGTTGTGCAAGAAAGCAGTTCAACCGTTGCGGCTTCTACCTTTTTAATCATCTTACAGCCTGTATGCCATACCGCATAAGAGCCATCTTCTTGTTTGGTAAACTTAAAGGTGTATGAAATATTGTTGAACTTTGCGGTAATTTCAAGGTCGGGCTTGTCAAGACCAAGCTTACTAAGGGTTTCAGGCTTAGCATCAATTGAATATGCACCCGAAACGGTAACAGAATTAAACACCGCTAAAGCTTTGTCAACGTTTTCTGCCATACGCTGAATGGGGGCGGTAAGCACAAATGGGTGAAGCTCTGACGTGGTGGAATCGGTGTTAGGCTTGATAACCACCTTTTCACCAAAGCCTTTACCGCTTATTGTAAGTGTATTAAATGAAGCTATCGCACCGTCGGCAAGATATTCATCATTACCGCTAGGAAGAGTTACCGCCGCAATAGCGCTGGTATCTGCAAGGTCAAGTGCCGCAAAGGTGAGATTTGTGTCAATTTCACCCGAAACCAGATAAATTGTTTCCTTATCAGCAAGCTTTACGTAAACACCGCTGCCGTCGGGTGATTTGGCACCGATAAGCACACCGATAACCTTATCGTCCTGCTTTGTGATAGTAATGTCTGCAACAGGTGCGTTAAGACCGCAATCTTCAGCAGTTTTAGTGGTTATTTCACGCATAGCAGAAAGTGACATAAAATTGCTTGCAATGTCATAAAGCGCGTAATCGCTTATAACGTCCATATCATAACCTTGAAGCGACCAAGCACATTCATCATACCCGTCTTCATCCTTTGTAACGGCATTGTTCATAATAAATGTGCCGTTTTTGTTTTTAACGGTGACGTTTTTAATTTCGGCTTCCTTCATTGTAAGCAGACTGATTTGGGGTGTCTGCGATGACGTGTTATCATCATCTTTTTTTTCGGGGATAAGCTTTACAACCGCAACCGTACCACCGATTAAAACTGCAACTGCCAGAACACCCGCAATAACCGACATTATGCGCTTTTTGTTGGGGTTTTTCTTGCTTTCAGCCGTAACCTTGTGCGCGGTGGGGTCAGAAAATATGGTGGAAAGCTCATCCTGTTCTTCTGTGATTTCTATATTTTGATTTTCGTCAAAATTATTCATTATGAATTCTTTCTCCTGATATAAACAAAAATACCTAAACCTATCATTGAAAGGGGCAATAAAACAACAAAGATGACAAGCATAATATTGCGGGCCGCTTCGGTAACCTGTGTTGCAAAGCTTTCATTTTCAATGGTTTTTGTAACAAAAGAAATGCCCGTATCTTCAGCACCGACTGCCCGTTCAGCAACCTTGAATGCAATGTTTTTGTTTGAAATTGCAGAGGTTTCGCTGTAATCGCCATAAATAAACTCAATTGAGCTTAAGGCGAAAACATAGTTCTGAATAGGGTTGTTATCATTGTCATAATTAAAGCGCTTGGCCTGAATTACGGTTGAAAATGCTTCTTTAGTATACTTGTCAGCACCGGTCCAGCTGTTAGGTGTACCAACAGGTGCGTTAACAACTGTTTCGGGGGTTACCATAAGCTGTGTGGTGGTAATTGTGTTATTTGATTCAAACGCCGGCTTAAGCGGAACGTTATAACCTGTAATACACATTTGAATACTGTTTAAAATTTCGTCATCAGACTGCGGATAAGAACCTAAAACCGTGGGTTCATCGGGCATGTGGTTGCCTTGCTCGGTTTCGAACATAAGACCTTCTCGAACTTCAATTCCCCACTCTGCAAGGAATTCATAGAAGTTTGGAAGATAAGGGGAAGCGGCATCGGCAATAAAGACAAGCCCCTTTCCGTATTTACCATCATCATCAAGGAAGCTAGAAATAATATCAAGCTCGCTATCAATAAAATCAACAGTAGGTGCAATAACGAAAATTGCATCATAATCGTTTGAAAGCTTGGTGATGATAGTATCGTTTATAACGTCTATTTCATAGTTGTTATTCTTCAAAAGCTCACGGTAGTTTGTGGTGTAATCCTCTTTAGAATGGCCTGTGATAAAGGCAACCTTTTTATCAACTGCGCTTGTAACGTAAGCTATTGCGCCGGTTAAAGCGGTTTCAATGTTGTTACCTGTTATAGTATAGCCTGACATACCGTAAGCCGCATAGGTTTCATCAGCTTCAAGAGTATAAATATCCTGGAAGTTTACAACCTTATAGCGTTCAGTACCACCCTCATTACAGGTAACGATAAGGTCACCGTATTTAATTTGCTCCTGCGAATATTTTGCGGTGATTTCAGTAAATTTGGTGTCCTGTGTGTCAACAAATTCAACCTTAATTTTGCTGTTATAGTTATCGTATCTGTTGATAAGGGTAAGGGTCTGGTCGTAATACTGGCTGTAGTCATCCATAACGCTGTAAAGCTGTGGCGCATAGTTTGACATATATCCGAGATAATCGCTTTCATTTGCGCAAACGGTTATCTTTACTTCCTTTTTAATACCCTTGATATAATCGATATTTTCAGCACTGATAGAGTTTTTCTTGTCAAGTGTCATATCAAATTCCAACGGTACACGCTTTGCCAGTACACCCAAAAGCACGTTCAAAACAATAATACCTGCAAGCACAGCCGCAGTAATTGCCATTGCATATCCACCGCGCTTTAAAAGTGCCTGGTTGCGAAGCTTCTTCGGCTTTTTAGCCTTCTTTTCTTTTTTGGGTGCTTCGCTTACTTCAGAGGTTTCTAAAGCTTCGTTTTTAACTTCTTCAATAACTTCGTTATTTTTCTTTTTCACTTTAAAACCCTCCTTCATTAAGCCCATCTTCTCTTCTCAAGTGAACGAACACTTAAGAAAAGGAATGCGGCGGTAATACTTAAGAAATAGAACACGTCGGGAATTGAGAAAACCGTGCTTCCGAAATTTTCAAATGCGGTAATAAACGCAATTTTTTCAATAACGGTTGCAAGCCAGCCAATCTTGATAATGCTGCCAAGACCCGATGCATAAATAATTAAAATGTTGATAACAAAGGTTAAAATCGCAGACACAACCGAGCTTTCGGTCAAAGATGAAATAAACATACCGATGGCAATTAAAGCCGCGCCCAGAAGTATTGCACCCAAAAGTGCGTAAAGGTATGAAAGGAAGTTAACCTCAACCATTGTTAAAACAATAATTTCAAAAATAATGGTAGGTACAAAACCGAGTGCATAAACCGAAAGTGCCGCAAAAAACTTGCCCAAAACAATTGAATAAAGGCTTACAGGGGCAGTAAGCAGGGCCTGGTCGGTCTTCATACGCTTATCATCACTCATAAGACGCATTGTAAGCAGTGGTGTAACAAACACAATGGGGGTTGACAGGGTCATAATGATGTTTTGCACTTCGGGACTGCCGATAGTGTAAATAATTGTGAAATAATAGCCCGAAAACAGATAAAAGGCGGCAAGAACGATAAAGCCGATGGGGGTGGCAAAAAATGCCTTGAATTCTCTTTTAAAAATTGCGGTCATTATTCTTCAGCCTCCTTATTTTCAATTTTTTCATCGTTAAAGCCCAAAAGCTTGCGGGCTTCGGCATAGCTTCCGGCTTCAGTCAAGCGCAAGAAAACCTGCTCAAGTGAAATTTTATTGCTTGAAAGTGACAAAAGGGTCTTACCGCGTGAAGAAACGCGTTCAAACACGTCGCGACGAACGTCACAGCCCTCCTGTGGTTCAACAAGGAAATCGTAACTGCCGGGTTCCTTACAGCCGAGAGAAACAACGTTTTTAACACCCTTAATTGAAGAAAGCGCATCAAGCATATCCTTTTCGTTACACATAATTCTTGCAACGATAGATTTATCGTTTGAAAGACGTTCAGAAAGGTTTTCGGGCGTGTCGTCAGCAATAATCTGACCCTGGTTAATAATAATTACGCGCTTACATACTGCCTGAATTTCAGACAAAATATGTGAAGACAAAATAATGGTGTGGTTTTTGCCAAGGCGCGAAATTAAATTGCGGATTTCAATAATCTGCTTGGGGTCAAGACCAACGGTAGGCTCGTCCAGAATAAGTACGTCGGGGTTGCCGATTAAAGCACCCGCAAAGCCGACACGCTGACGGTAACCCTTTGAAAGGTTTTTAATAAGTCGGTTTGAAACGTGGTCAATTTTAACCAGCTTCATAACTTCATTAATGTGCGCGCTTTTAGGGAATTTAACCTTTTTAAGGTCAAATATAAATCCGAGATATTCGCTTACCTTCATATCCATATAAAGGGGCGGGATTTCAGGCAGATAGCCAATGCGCTTTTTGGCTTCTTCGGGATATTCCATAACGTCAAAACCGTCGATTGCAACATTGCCCTGAGTTAATGAAAGATAACCCGTTAAAATATTCATAATGGTAGATTTACCGGCGCCGTTAGGACCTAAAAAGCCCACGACTTCACCCTTTTGGATGCTGAAACTGACATCGCTTACAGCAAGGTGTGTGCCGTATCTTTTACTAAGACCGGAAACTTCAATCATAAGTTTACCTCCGTGACAAAATTATTCATATTATTGTACCATATTACCATATAATTTTGCAATAGTTATTAATTAAATATTAATTTTTTATTTTATATGCAATTTATAACTGTTCAAATTATAGTTTATCGGGAAGTTGAATTGATTGCATTTTTGGCTCCCTCTGGGAGGGAGCTGGATTTTTGCGTAGCAAAAAGACTGAGGGAGAGCGCATATAAACGCATTCTCCTTCCGTCAAAACCTTCGGTTTTGCCACCTTCCTCCCGGAGGAAGGCTTACGGGCGATTCTTGAATCGCCCCTACGAATATACAATCTAATTTACACAATCATTACGAATTACGCATTACGAATTACGCGTCAGCGATAAACCCCTATTTATAATTACTTTATCCTTAAGACAAGAACTCAAGAAGATTGCAGATACATTGAAAAATTCATATTTTCGTGCTATAATCAAAGAAAAGGATTTGATTTTATGAAAACAATTAAATGGTTAAAAACATCTATAGTGTTACAGAGTATATTTACTTTCTTTTGTATTGCATCATCGTTATGCTTTGCAATAAATAGATATTTTGATTTAAGCATTTTCTTTACATTGGGTAATATTTTGATTTATGGTTGGATTATAAACCCAATTGGTTTAATATCCGTTATTGTCGGATTAATATTTTTCTTTTCTGAAAAAGGTGTAGAAGAAAACCGTAAAGCCATAGGAAAGAAATGGATTTGGTTCATACTGTTTTTTGTGATTGACATTTTACTGTATTTGACCGCAGGTGTATTGACTGTTGCATTCACAGGCGGTGTTTAAAAACTTGCACCAAATTTGCACCAAAGCAAAAATTAAGGCAAAACAAAAACCCCGAAAACCGTGATGGTTTCGGGGTTTTTGTTTGTTATGTAAGATAAGTGATTATCTCTTTGAGAACTGAGGTTGCTCCCCATAAGATGGGGAGACGTCACGCAGTGACAGAGGGGACGGGCGCCGTAAGCGCCACGGCGAGCGCGAGGAGTGCAAAAAAACAAGCCCTGCGTTTCCACAAGGCTTGAATAAAACGAAATAATAATTAACGTTTTGAGAACTGAGGTGCACGACGAGCGCCTTTGAGACCGTACTTCTTTCTTTCCTTCATACGAGGATCGCGAGTTAAGAAGCCTGCCTTCTTGAGCTGACCGCGGAGTTCACCGTCAAACTGTAAAAGTGCACGTGCGATGCCGTGACGGATAGCACCGGCCTGACCGGTAACACCGCCGCCTGCAACACGGCAAATGATATCGAACTTGTCAGCAGTGCCGGTAAGAGCTAAGGGCTGACGAACGATGAGCTTTAAGGTTTCAAGGCCAAAATAATCATCAATATCTCTGTCATTGATGATGATTTTACCTGTACCGTTGTAAACGCGAACACGGGCTACAGAACTCTTTCTTCTGCCTGTGCCGTAAAAATATGACTTTGCTTCAAACATTGTTAAGTTCCGCTCCCTTCTTAAAATTCGTAAACTTCGGGCTTCTGTGCAACCTGTGCATATTCAGTGCCGCTGTAAACGTGAAGTCTGGTAAGAGCCTTGCGACCGATAGTAGTATCGGGAACCATGCCCTTAACTGCAAGCTCCATAGCGAGTTCAGGACGAGTAGCCATTAAAGTAGCATACTTAACTTCCTTTAATCCGCCGATGTAGCCTGTGTGACGACGATAAAATTTCTTCTGTAACTTATTGCCTGTTAAAACTGCCTTATCAGCATTGATAACAACAACGTGATCACCGCAATCAACGTGAGGGGTGAATTCGGGCTTTAACTTACCGCGAAGTAAGTCAGCAACACGTGCAGCAGTGCGGCCGAGAGGACGGTTAGCTGCGTCGATGATGTACCATTTACGCTGAATATCAGCAGGCTTTGCCATAAATGTTGACATAATCAAAACCTCCAAATTTATTTGTATGCCCGGCACGGGGCGCCGAGCCAGCTTGACTATAATACCACACCGAATTTTTATTGTCAACACATTTTTTCGAAAATTTTAATTTACACAAACCTTTCTCTTGTTTTCTCGTTTTTTCTTTAATTTTCTCTTGTTTTCTCACCTGCCATTTTTGAAATCTATAGTTTAAAAACAATTTAAAGTCCCGTTGTTGACTTGCGGTATTGGGTTATGCTATAATAAATGGGTTAACTAATTTATTATATTATAAACTAAAAATAAAAAATCAAATCGAAGAAACTTGGGGGTTGTAAAAATGACACAACAGCCTTTTTTCAGTGTTGTAATGCCAATTTACAATGTGGAAAATTTTTTAAGTACTGCCATTGACAGTGTTTTAAACCAAACATTTAAGGATTTTGAAATAATCCTTGTAAACGACTGCTCAACTGACGGAAGTGCCACAATTTGTGAAGAATATGCACAAAATCATTCTAACATTACCTATGTCACCTATGAAAAAAACCGCGGACCGGGTGGTGCAAGAAATACCGGCTTCCAAAAGGCGAAAGGAAAATATGTTTGGTTTTTTGATTCGGATGACATAGTTGAAATAGACCTATTTGATAAAATATATGCATCACTTTTAAATAATCCTGCTGATGCTGTAATTTTCGGCTTTGTTGAGGATTATTACGATAAGAGCGGCGCGCTTGCAAAAACGGTTGAGATGTGTCCAGAAAAGGCTATCTGCAAAACCGAAAAAGAGTTACAAAGTAAAATTATGTATCTTGAAAACAATACCTATTACGGCTATCCATGGAACAAATTTTATTCCATCGAACACATCCGTGAAAACAATCTCATATTTGAAAATATCGTGTTAATCGAAGACATAAAATTTAACATAATGTTTTTCGAAAACGCAAAAAGCCTTAATATCTTAGATATTACCCCGTATAGGTATGCCAAACGCGGCACAGACAGTATCACTGCCAAATTTGTGCCGGATTATTATAAGGTTCACCGCGAACGAATTAATTTATTGTTTACACAGCAAAAAGGCTGGGGTATTCTGACAGACGATACCCGTAAAGAGCTTGGAAACATTTATACCCGTTATATTTTTTCAGCATTGAGTCGCAACTGTGACAAACGCGCAAAAATGACACACAAAAACCGCAAGCAGTTTTTAAACGATATTTTTGCCGACCCGCTTTTTAACGAGCTTATCCCCTATTCAGGTGCGCAAAGCCGTTCTTTAAAAATTATGACAACCCTTCTAAAAAAGCGGAACACTGCGATGGCACTTACACTCGGACGGGTTATATATATTATTCAAAACAAAGCGAACATTTTATTCGTGAAATTAAAGCAGGCGAGAAAATAATTATGAAAAAAATACTTATTGGTATGATATGCGACGGTAACGCAGGCGGCGTTGACAAGTATATCCTTCGTTTTTACAATTCGCTAAAAGATAACAATTATAAAATTGACTTTTTAACCAATTCCAAGGACAAGGCTTTGGAAAAAGAATTAAACAGTCAAGGCTCACAGCTTTTTGAGGTGGCGGGACTTACCCACCCAATAAAGCAATATAAACAGGCCAAAGAAATCATTAAAATTGGCAGTTACGATGTAGTTTATATGAACATTTCGACTGCGCTTTCCTTCCCTGTTTTAAAAGCCGCATATGACCTCAAGGTCAAAAAAGTTATTGCACATTCGCATTCATCTGCTTATGACTGTAACAACACTTTAAAACGCAAGATCTTTACATTTTTGCACAAGCTTTGCAAAGGCTTTGTCTGCAAATATGCCAACACTTTTGTTACCTGTTCGGACAAAGCCGCTCTTTGGATGTTTGACAAAAAAACAAATACCCAAAAAGAAATTATTACAGTTTACAACTGTGTTGACAAGTCGAAATTTGCACCGAATACAAAAAAACGTGAAGCTATAAGAAAAGAACTCGGCCTTGAAGATAAGTTCATTATTGGTTTCGTAGGCAACATCCTTTATCAAAAGAACCCCTCATTTTTAATTGATATTTTTGCCGCCGCCAAAAAAGAAATTAAAAACGCACATCTTTTAATTATCGGCGACGGTCCTCTCAAAAACACTATTAAAGAAAAAATCGCAGCTTTAGGTTTAAAGAAAGATGTTACAATGTTGGGTAGAATAAAAATTGAAGGTGGTTACTATGACGCTTTTGACGTTTTTGTCTTACCATCAGTTTTTGAAGGCTTGCCCACCGTTATGGTAGAAGCCCAGATGAATAATACGCCCTGCGTCGTAAGCGACAAAATAACCCATATGTCCAAAATTATTAATGCTTGTGATTTTGTTTCTATAAATTCGGTTGATGCGTGGGTAGAAAAACTAAAAGACTACGTTGACTTTAATAAAGAAAGCATTATTTTTAACAATAACGCGGCGAACTTTGATGAACAAAAACAAATCAAAACTTTTTTGAAGGTTGCAGGTGAATGATTAAATGAAAAAACTTGATACCGTTTTTGGCAAAAGCGAAACAGTTTTTAAATATTTATTTTTTACACATACCCTTTTATCCTTTAATAATATTTTTGCCGGAAGCACAATTTTAAAACTATTTTCTTATATATTAGCATTTTGCGGAATGACGATATTACTTTACCGTACAACACAATACAAACAGTATATAAATTCGATTGGTTTTCCACTTTTACTGGCTTTTATGTTTTCATACGTTATATCATCCATTTACAACATCAAATATGGATATATTGAAAATATTCAAGCACTTATTTGGATGGCTTTTCAACTTATCTTTTTCTATGCGGGCTCACAAAAAGACAACAAGACTATTTGGGGAATATTTAAATACCTTAATTTTTATGTCTTATTAGCCAATTTGGCGAGTTTCGTTATGCTTTTTTGCCAATACGGAAGAACCCGAACCGATAGCTTTAATGGCAATATAATGGGTTTTGTATGGGGCAGACTGTGGGGTGTTTACACTGATCCAAACAGCGGTTCTGTATTTTCTGTTGCTGCAATTCTAGTTTCATTTTATCTATTAAAAAATGCCAAACGTATTTGGGTGAAAACACTATATATTTTTGAAATTGTTTTAGCACTGTGTTATATTACGTTCAGTGGTTCTCGTACAGGTATAGTTACCCTTATAATAAGCCTTGCTTTCTACAGTTATTTAATGTTAAATAAAACTTTAAAAATTAATAAACTTTTCTTAAAAACATTATTAAGCTGTACGCTTGCTATAATTATTGCCTCTGCAGGGTATTTATCAATATTAACAGTTAAACACACCTATAACTTTGCCGTTAATACTTTATTTTCTGATGATGCGGTTAAAGATAGTGTTACCATTGAACGTGAAGACGAAACCTTGGAAACAGACATCAGCAACCAACGTTTTGACCTTTGGTTAAGTGGTATCGAAATTTGGAAAAAATCTCCCATATTAGGTACATCACATCGAAATATAATCAACTTTGCCGTAGAAAATACTCCTGATATTTATTTGATAACAGGTCGTGGTATTCCATACGATTCTACGCATAATGCTTACATTGATATTTTGGTTTCTCAAGGTATAATAGGCGCATTAATATTTGTGATTTTTTTCGCGATAGCAGTTTTTATTGTATTCAAAAAAATGTTCTTTACTAAAAACTTAAGCTTATGCACAAATGAAAACATTTTACTTTTATCTATCGTTATTTCATATGCTGTTTGCGCAATATTTATTTTGGAAATCATATATATAAACACCGCCGGTGCTTTACTGTTTTGGATGTCTTTGGGAAAACTTTTACACAACCTGACACAACCAAAAGTTTCAAACTAAACTTTACTTGAAGGTAATTTTATGAAAATTCTTTTTGTTTCGACTGCATTTTCCTTTAGCGGCTCAGCTACAGGGATATTAATCGGTCACCTTATGAATTCATTTAAAGAAAAAGGACATACAGTTGACTGTCTGACAACTAAAAAAAGTCTTTATGACCCCGACACAACCGACTTTAACGGTTGTAAAGTTTTTCACGCCAATTATTCAACCCGCGCAGACAGTAATAAAATCTTCCCGAAGGATTATATTCACGCTGTTGAAAAAAGGATTTTAAAATATTTTATAAAATACACCAAAAGTATTTTTAATCCCCGTGAAGAAAGGGCACTTTTTAAGCAGCTGCACAAAATAAATGCAAATAAATATGATGCAATAATTGCCATTTGTGCTGACCACGTTTCAATTAATGCAGTTTTAAAATATAAGGCAAAGGTAAACGGCGGATTTAAAACGATTTTAATTCAATATGACCCGTTAGCCGAAAATTTTGAATTGCAGCGTTGTGGTAAAGAAAAGCTCATTAAAGCCGAAAGATTCATATATGATAATTGCGACTTTGTTTTTACAGCAAACTATATTCTCAAGCAAAAACCAAGTGATTGGCTTTCGGATAAAATTGTTTTGACCGAGCTTCCCGCAATAATTAAGCGCGAGGCCGAAAGCTTTGAAAGCAATGAATATATCGACTGTGTTTATGCTGGCGATTTTTATAAAGGTATACGTGAGCCTGACTTTATGCTTCAGTTGTTTTCACTATTTAAAAACCCGAAAATTCGACTTTACGTTTTAAGCAGCGGCGAAAAACAAACTCTTCAGCGCTATGCCGATAACGAGCTTAAGGATAGACTTTTTATCATTGGCCGCGTTGGTGAAAAAGAATGTAACAACTGGCTTAATAAAGCCGATATTCTTGTAAACATAGGCAACAAAATTAACAACCAGCTGCCAAGCAAGGTTTTGAATTATATGTGCTTTGGCAAGCCGGTGCTTAATTTATACTCCATTGATGATTGCCCATCTCTTCCCTATTTTGAAAAATATCCTTTATCTATTAATGCTGATATGCAAAAGCCACTTGATGCTAAAGTTGCTTCAGAAATTGAAAAAAGCATAACTGAATTTGCAGGAAAGAGCATTTCTTTTGAAGAAGTTAAAGAAAAATTAATTACCTGCACACCCGATTATGTAACCGACAGTATTTTAAAACAGTTAAATTAAAAAGGAAAAATATCCGAATGGAAAAATTCAAAAACTCAATAAAGCTTTTCTTAACAATGTTTAAGATCGGGCTTTTCACCTTTGGCGGCGGTTATGCAATGCTCGCCCTTTTAGAAAATGAATTTGTTGAAAAAAAGGGTTGGCTTACAAAAGAAGAATTTTTAAATATGCTTGCAATCGGTGAATCCACCCCCGGCCCTATTGCAATTAACTCTGCCACCTTTATCGGTTATAAAACCGCTGGGGTTATGGGCTCGGCCTTTGCAACACTTGGTGTGTGTCTGCCGTCATTTATAATTATTTATATCATTTCACTTTTCTTTGATGCGTTTTTATCGCTAAAATTTGTGGAATATGCCTTTTTAGGTATCCGTGCCTGTGTGGTATATCTAATCGCCTCTGCCGGCTTTAAGTTGTTTAAGGGTCTTAAAAAGAATGTGCTGTCAATTTTCATTTTTGTATCGGTTTTATGTGTAATGACCACATTTTCGTTTTTTGCCGTCAGCTTTTCAACTGTATTTTATATTTTGATTTGCGGCACAATCGGGCTTGCAGCTTACCTTATTTCGCTTATAAGCAAAAAGGAGGCTGAAAAATAATGCTTGAACTTTTTTTAACCTTTTTAAAAATCGGTGCCGTTTCGTTTGGCGGCGGTTACGGTATGATTTCCCTAGTACGTGAAGAAGCATTAGCTCACGCCTGGCTTACACAAGAAGAATTTATCAATATGATAGCAGTAGCCGAATCCACCCCCGGTCCCATTGCAATTAATATGGCAACCTTTATCGGCTCGCAGGAATATGGCATTATAGGCTCAGCACTTGCCACCTTGGGTGTTGTATTGCCCGCTTTTACGATAATTCTTATCATAAGCGCACTTATCAAAAACTTTATTAAATATAAAGGTGTGCAGGCATTTTTATCGGGTGTTCAGCCCTGCGTTGTGGCGCTGATACTTTCAACCGCGCTTACTATGATGCTTTCTTCCCTTTTCGGCTTTGAAGAAATTGGCAGTGCGCTTGAGTTTAACATTGTAGGAATTATCGTTTTGCCGATAATTGTGTTAATTGCCTTTCTTTTCAAAAAATGGAAAAAGAAAAAAATCAGTCCAATTTTGCTTATTGTAATTTCGGCGGCAATGGGTATGATTCTCGGTCCGATATTTGCATAATTTAAGGCAGGGTTTCCCCTGCCTTTTTTATTTATGTTAAATTATAGTTTATGTTTGCCTTCCCTTTGAACTATAAACCCCAATTCAATTATCCAAATAAATATCCACCCGCATAGCGGGTGGTTTTTCATTTTCGGGCATAGCCCTAATCGTTACAGGCGACGCACAAGTGCGTTTTGAGGTTGGCCTGCCAGCCATGCATTGTTTACTTACTACCCATTAAATGGGTTCCGCG
>JAZNOE010000007.1:0-12847 GCA_045580625.1 Acutalibacteraceae bacterium
ATCGTATGTATTTAGATTGATATAACTCGTAGGGGCGATTCACGAATCGCCCGCCAGATATTTGCCAAGTTTTACGGACAATTCGTGAATTGTCCCTACGATGTGCCACCAATTTAACTGAGCGATAAACTATAATTTGAACATAAAAAAAAGAGGTCACGCATGGTGACCTCTTTAAAATTTTCTTATTTCAAGGCTTTCATCGTCTTCGCCTTTTTCTATTTTTCTTATCACAATATAATAACCGTAATTATCGTTTACCTTAATATATATACGGTCGTTCACTTTTTTGCCCATAATTGCCGAGCCTAAAGGGGATTCCTTACTTATAATACCCGCCATAGAATTTTGGCGAAGGGTGGTTACAATGCGTACCTGCTCTTCGCAGTCATCTTCTTCAACGTAATAGGTAACAGTATCAAAAAGACCGATTTCATCATCCTTGCTATCGGTGTCAATCACAACAGCGGTTTTAATCATATTGCGAAGATAACGTATGCGGCTTTCGTTTTTACCGCGTTCGCGTTTGGCGGCATGGTATTCGGCATTTTCTGAAAGGTCACCAAAGCTTCGGGTGAAAACAACCTCCTCCAGAATTTTGGGGCGAAGCACGGTTATGCGGTATTCAAGCTCGTCCTTCATTTTCTTTATATCGACTTTTGTTAATTCATCAAACATTTTATCACCAAATATATTATACTTAAAAAAGAAAAAATTTCAAGTTAGTGTTGCATTGCCGCAAAATATTGGTTAAAATACAAACGAGGTGTTTATTTATGGCATTATTCAGTTCATTAAGCCAGGTTGTCGGTAACACACCGCTTATGGCTTTAAACAATTCAAAAAATAAATACGGCTTTGGTGGAAATATCTTCGCAAAGCTTGAATATTTTAATCCTGCCGGCAGTGTTAAGGACAGGGTCGCTTTAAATATGATTGAAACCGCTGAGCAAAACGGCAGGCTTAAACCCGGTGGAACTGTTATTGAACCGACTTCGGGTAATACCGGCATTGGTATTGCGGCAATTTGTGCGGCAAAGGGTTATAACGCAATTTTGGTTATGCCTGAAACCATGTCGGTTGAACGCCGCAAATTAATTGCTTCTTACGGCGCCAAGGTTGTGCTGACCGAAGGTAAAAAGGGTATGAACGGTTCAATTGCAAAAGCAGAAGAATTAAACCGCGAAATAGAAAACAGTATAATTGCAGGTCAGTTTTATAACCCTGCAAACCCCGAAGCACATTACAAAACCACCGCGCCCGAAATTTATAATGATTTAGAGGGAAAGGTCGATGCAGTTGTATGTGGCATTGGCTCGGGCGGTACAATTACCGGTATAGGTCGTTACCTTAAAGAAAAGAATAAAAATATTAAAATAATAGGTGTTGAACCGCTTTCATCACCCTTTATAACAACGGGAAAAAGCGGTGCTCATAAAATTCAGGGCATAGGCGCAGGGTTTATCCCCGAAAATTATGACGCTTCGGTTTGTGATGAAGTGATCACTGTTGCAGATGACGATGCAATTAATTTTGCGAAGTCACTTTCAATAAATGAAGGGTTGTCTGTCGGCATTTCTTCGGGTGCGGCATTTTGTGCGGCAATACAGGTGGCAGGCAGGGAAGATATGAAGGGCAAGAACATTGTTGTCATTTTACCTGATGGCGGTTCTCGCTATCTTTCAACTGAACTTTTTGATATATAATAATTTACCCCGTGGTAGATTTTCTGCCACGGGGTATTTGTATATTAAAATTATAGTTTATCGCTCAGTTAAATTGGTGGCACATCGTAGGGACAATTCACGAATTGTCCGTAAAACTTGGCAAATATCTGGCGGGCGATTCGTGAATCGCCCCTACGAGTTATATCAATCTAAATACATACGATTTACATCTGTCGCAAAGCTACACCATAATTTTTCATTATGCATCATTCATTATTCATTCGCGTAAGCGATAAACCCCAATTTCATATCCGGAATCAGATGAAAAACATCTAATTGTTATAAATTTAACAAACTTTTTGCAAAATTTTGAAAAAACCGAAAAAAGATTGACAAGTTTTTAACAATTCTATTGACATTACATTTTACAGTGAATATAATGTATAGCGTACATTATTTATTTGGAGGTCATTATTATGGCAAGAGTTTACAATTTCAGCGCTGGTCCTTCTATGTTACCCGAAGAGGTTTTAAAGACTGCGGCTGACGAAATGTTGGAATATGGCACAAGTGGTCAATCGGTTATGGAAATGTCCCACCGTTCAAAAGAATATCAGGCAATTTTTGATGAAGCAGAAGCTAATCTTCGTGAAATTATGAACATTCCCGACGATTATGCAGTTCTTTTCTTGCAGGGTGGTGCATCTACACAGTTTGCAATGCTTCCCTTAAACCTTATGAACAAGAATAAGAAGGCTGACTTTATCGTTACAGGTCAGTGGGCTAACAAGGCTTATCAGGAAGCAGCACGTTACGGCGAAGCTCGTATCGTTGCTTCTTCTAAAGACAAAACCTTCAGCTATATTCCTAAAGTTAAGGCAGAAGATTTTGACAAGGACGCTGACTACGTTCACATCTGCTTTAACAATACCATTTACGGTACTAAGTATAACTACATCCCCGAAACAGGTGACGTTCCGCTTGTGGCTGATATTTCAAGCTGCATTTTGTCAGAACCTATTGACGTTACCAAGTTCGGCGTGCTTTATGCAGGCGCACAGAAGAACGTTGCTCCCGCAGGTGTTACCATTGTAATTATCCGCAAGGACCTTATCGGCAATGCTATGGATATTACCCCCACAATGCTTAAGTATGATACCCATTCTGAAAATGGCTCAATGTTTAATACACCTCCTTGCTATTCTATCTACGTTGCAGGTCTTACTTTCAAGTGGATCAAGAAAATGGGCGGTTTAGAGAAGATGAAGGAATTAAACGAAAAGAAGGCTAAAATTCTTTACGATTTCCTTGATAATTCTAAAATGTTCAAGGGTACTGTTGTTCCCGAAGACCGTTCACTTATGAACGTTCCCTTTATTACAGGTAATGATGAGCTTGACGCTAAATTTGTTGCTGAAAGCAAGAAGGCTGGCTTTGTTAACCTTAAGGGTCACCGCAGTGTTGGCGGTATGCGTGCATCTATCTATAACGCAATGCCTATTGAAGGTGTAGAAAAGCTTGTTGAATTTATGAAGAAATTCGAGGAGGAAAACGCATAATGTATAAGATTAAAACTTATAACAAAATCTCTAAATCGGGTTTAGAGGTTTTTGATGAAAAATATACCATCGGTGACGAGGTTGAAAACGCTGACGGTGCGATTGTTCGCTCTGCCGCACTTCACGACACTGAATTTCCTGCATCATTAAAGGCCATTGCCCGCGCAGGTGCAGGTACTAATAATATTCCGATTGACCGCTGCTCTGAACAGGGTATCGTTGTTTTCAACACCCCCGGTGCAAATGCTAATGCTGTTAAGGAGCTTGTTTTAGCAGGTCTTTTCTTGTCTTCACGTCGCGTTGTTTCGGGTATCGAATGGGCCAAAACCTTAAAGGGTAACGGCGCAGAGGTTGGCAAGATGGTTGAAAAGGGCAAGGGCGCATTTGGCGGTCCCGAAATTAAGGGCAAAAAGCTTGGTGTTATCGGTCTTGGCGCTATCGGTGTTAGGGTGGCAAATGCTGCTAACCACCTTGGTATGACCGTTTACGGTTATGACCCCTATTTATCAGTTAAATCGGCTTGGAACTTAAACCACAATGCCGTTTATATTAACGACATTAATGAAATTTATGCAAACTGCGATTATATCACAATTCACGTGCCGTTAGTTGACAGCACCAAGAAGATGATAAACGCTGATACCATTGCAAAAATGAAGGACGGCGTTCGCATTCTTAACTTCTCACGTGCGGCTTTGGTTGACGATGCGGCTTTAATCGCGGCGCTTGAATCGGGTAAGGTTGCTTCTTACGTTACCGACTTCCCGACCGATGAAGTGTTAGACGTTGACGGTGTAATTGCAATTCCTCACCTCGGTGCATCTACCCCCGAATCTGAAGACAACTGCGCTTCAATGGCCGCTAAAGAGCTTATTGATTACATCGAAAACGGCAACATTGTAAATTCTGTAAACCTTCCAGAAGTTACAATGCCCAGAAGCGGTAACACCCGTGTTTGCGTAATTCATAAGAATATTCCTAATATGCTTACCAAAATTACTGCACTTGTTTCAGATGACGGCATCAACATTGAAAATCTTCTTAACAAGTCACGCGGCGATTATGCTTATACTATGCTTGACATTGGCGAAGCTGATATTGTTACCCTTGAAAAGGAAATCAATGAAATTCAAGGCGTTATCCGCGTAAGAATTATCTAAAAACAGAAAACCGTAGATCTTAAAAAATCTGCGGTTTTGCTTTTTGCCGAAATTTTTACATAATTTACAGGCTTTTTTGCCTTTACTTTTATCTGCTTTTATTGTAAAATAGAAAGGATGATTGCGAGGTGAAACGGTTTGAAAAGTATTGTAATAATCGGCGGCGGTGCGGCAGGTCTTAAAGCGGCTATAAGTGCGGCTTGTAAGTATAAAGACGGCGGTGCGGATATTACGGTGGTTGAAAAAAATAACCGCCCTGCCAGAAAGGTTATGATAACCGGCAAGGGCAGATGTAACGTCTGTAATAATTGTGATATTGATACTTTAATCGCCAATATACCGCGAAATCCTCGCTTTTTATATTCGGCCTTTTCGGCTTTTACCCCGCAGGACACTATGACATTTTTTGAAAGCGTTGGCGTGCCTCTAAAAACCGAAAGGGGCAACCGTGTTTTTCCCGTTTCCGATAAAGCAGTTGATATTGTTGACGCTTTGGTGAATACCGCAAGGGCAAACGGTGTCAGAATTATTAACGGCTCTGTTTGCGCTGTTTTGAGTGAAAGTGGTGCCGTTTCTGGTGTTAAGCTGTCAAACGGTAATGTTTTACCCGCTGACAGTGTTGTAATTGCAACCGGCGGTGTGTCTTATCCGGTTACAGGCTCAACAGGGGACGGCTATACCTTTGCTAAAACTCTTGGGCATACTGTTACCGATATTTCGGGCTCACTTGTGCCGATGAACTGTCACGAAGGCTTTTGTACCAGACTTTCGGGGCTTACTTTAAAAAACGTGACACTTTCCTTGTTTGAAAGCGGCAAGAAAAAAGCCGTTTTTACCGAAATGGGCGAAATGTTATTTACACATTTCGGCATATCAGGGCCGCTTGTTTTGTCGGCTTCTGCTTTTGTTAAGGCGGGGAAGGAATATAATGTGTCAATTGATTTAAAGCCCGCGTTAAGCCTTGATATGCTTGACAGTCGCATTTTGCGTGATTTTTCACAGCTTCAGAATAGGGATTTTGCTAATTCGCTTGACGCGCTTTTACCTAAAAGCTTAATACCTGTAGTTGTCAAGCTTTCGGGAATTGAAGGCACTAAAAAGGTTAATCAGATAAGTCGTGAAGAGCGCTTGCGCCTTTGCGAAATAATAAAAAAATTCCCCCTTCACATAACGGGTCTTCGCCCTGTGGAGGAAGCTATAATCACACGCGGCGGTGTTTCGGTTAAGGAAATTTACCCCGCTACCATGCAGTCAAAGCTTGTATCAGGGCTTTTCTTTGCGGGTGAGGTTATAGACGTTGACGCCTTTACGGGCGGCTTTAATTTACAAATTGCTTTTTCAACCGGTTTTCTTGCCGGCCAAAATGTTTGAAAGGAGATATCGCACTTATGATTTCTGTTGCTATTGACGGTCCTGCAGGGGCAGGAAAAAGTACTTTAGCCCGTAAGGCTGCTGCCGAATTAGGCTTCATTTACGTTGATACGGGTGCGCTTTACCGCACTGTCGGTCTTAAATTTTCTAAAATGGGTGCCGATACTGAACTTAATTGCGATATTGCGGCAGTTTTGGCTGACACAACTGTTGATATTCGTTTTGTCAACGGTGAGCAACGCGTATTTTTGGATGGTGAGGATGTAAGCGAAGAAATTCGCACACCCGTTGCATCTATGATGGCATCTGCCGTTTCGGCAAAGGGTGAAGTTCGCGCCTTTCTTTTGGAAATGCAAAGAAAGCTTGCGCGCGAAAACGACGTTTTAATGGACGGACGCGATATCGGTACGGTAGTGCTTCCAAATGCAACGGTTAAGATTTTTCTTACCGCTTCTGCTGAGGAGCGTGCCCGTCGCAGATATAATGAATTAATTGCAAAGGGAATGAAGGTCACCTTTAAAGAGGTTTATGACGATATGGTTCAGCGCGATTACAATGATTCCCACCGCGAAATTGCACCCTTAAAGCAGGCTGATGATGCGGTTTTGGCTGACACAACAGGTCTTGAGCCGCAAGAGTCACTTCAGCTTATTTTAAAAATTGTTAAGGAAAGAATTTAAGCTATGAACATTAAGCTTGCTAAAACCGCGGGTTTTTGCTTTGGTGTAAACCGTGCGGTTAATACAGTTTATGATTTAATAGAAAAAGGTGAAAAGGTCTGCACGTTGGGACCGATTATTCACAACCCCCAGCTTGTGGAAGAGCTTTCACAAAAGGGTGTCAGAATTGTTTCTTCACCCGATGAAGCCAACAGTGACGAGGTGCTTGTTATCCGTTCGCACGGGGTAGAGCAGTCGGTAATTGATTACTGTGTTGACAATAACATTCGTTACGTTGATGCGACCTGTACCTTTGTTTCAAAAATTCATAAAATTGTTAATGAAAAAAGTCGTGACGGTTATATAGTTATCGTTGCGGGGGATATAAATCATCAAGAGGTTAAGGGCATTGTTGGGCACAGTGTTGGACCGACTTTTGTTGTCAGTGATGAAATTGAACTTGATGATTTGCTTCAAAAAAACGAAAAAATCACCGAAAAAAAGGTGATTTTAGTCTCTCAGACGACTTTTAACAAAAAAGTTTGGGAAAAAATTGAAAAAAAATTAAAAAAAGTGTGTACAAATGCAGAAATATTTGATACAATATGTAATGCAACTGCAATGAGACAGCAAGAGGCTTTTGAGCTTGCAAAGGATAGTGACGGTGTCGTTGTTATCGGTGGTAAGGGTAGTTCAAACACGGCAAAGCTTTTTGACGTTTGTCGGGCTAATTGTTCTCAGACATATTGGGTCGAAACTGCTGATGAGCTTAATATCAGCAATTTTTCTAATTGTGAAAACATTGCTGTTGTTGCGGGTGCTTCCACACCTGCAGGTATTATAAAGGAGGTTTTAAAAACCATGACAGAAAATTTACAACCGGTTGAGCAGGTTGAAGAGGAAGTTCAGGCTGCTCCCAAAAGCTTCGAAGAAATGACAGACGAGGAAGCATTCGAAGCTTCACTCAACAGCTTAACAAGCGATCAGAAGGTTACTGGCGTTGTTATCGCTGTTAATTCCTCTGAAATTACAGTTGATATCGGAAGAGGAGTAACAGGCTACATCACCGCAAGCGAATATTCAACTGATCCTAACGTTAACCTCGTTGATGAAGTTAAGGTTAATGACGAGCTTAATCTTATCATTATGAAGATTAGCGATATGGAAGGAACCGCAATGCTTTCAAAGCGTCGTTACGATGCTATTGCCGGTTGGGATAATATAGTAGCCGCTAAAGAATCGGGCGAAATCGTTACAGGTGTTGTTCGTGAAATCATCAAGGGCGGCGTAGTTGCTTACGTTAACAACGTAAAGGTATTTATCCCCGCATCTCAGGCAACCGCTTCAAGAAATGACTCTCTCGAAGAATTAAAGGGTAAGGAAGTTTCATTCCGTATTATCGAAATTGGCCGCGGCCGCAGAGCTATTGGTTCTATCCGCAGCGTTCTCCGTGAAGAAAAGAAGGCAGCCGAAGAAAAGGTTTGGGCTAATATTGCTGTTGGTGACCGTTTCACAGGTACTGTTAAATCTCTTACCAGCTACGGCGCATTTGTTGACATCGGCGGCGTTGACGGTATGGTTCACATTTCTGAACTTTCTTGGGCACGCATTAAGAATCCGTCTGAAGTTGTTTCAGTTGGCGATACAATTGACGTATACGTTAAGGATCTTGATGCTGATAAGAAGAAAATTTCTCTCGGCTACAAGAAGGCAGAGGATAACCCCTGGACTATTTTCCAGAACAATTACAGCGTTGATGATGTTGTAAAGGTAACCATCGTTAGTATGACTACATACGGCGCATTTGCCCGCATCATCCCCGGTATTGACGGTCTTATCCATATTTCTCAGATTGCTAACAAGCGCATCAACAAGCCCGCTGATGAATTAACCATCGGTCAGGAAGTTGAAGCTAAGATCACTGCAGTTGATCTTGAAAAGAAGCGCATCAGCCTTTCTATCCGTGCATTATTGCCCGAAGAAGAAGCTGCTCCCGTTGAAGAAGCAGTAGTTGAAGAAGTTGCAGCTGAAGAAGTTGTTGAAGCTCCCGTTGAAGCTGAAGTAGTGGAAGAAGCTGCTGAATAATTAAAAGCGAAAAAAACACCACTCGTGAGAGTGGTGTTTTTTTATGCATATTAAGTTTAACGGCCTGTAAAATCGCGGTCAAAGGTTATAACACAACAAAAGGTGGGGTTTATAAGCTTTGCAATTTGCGAAATTTTTTCGTTAAGCTCTTTTTCACTAAGCTTCAAATCTTGCGGAATTACAACGTCAAAAACAAGATTTGTTTGGGTGTCTGCCATTGGGGTCATACGAAAATCGTGAAGGGTAAGGTTATCGTTTATAACTTTAATGCCGTCGCTTAATTGGTTTCTTACAAAGGTTACCTGCTCGTTATTTACGTCCATCGGGTCCATATGAATAACCAATGAAACACCCAAATTGTCGTAAATTTCTTTTTCGCAAAGGTCGATTTGTTCGTGGCATGTGACAATGTCAATATCTTGCGGCACTTCAACGTGAACTGATGCGAAAAGCCTGCCCGGACCATAGTTGTGAACTATAAGATCGTGAATGCCCACAAAATCCTTACGGGATAAAATGGCAGCTTCAATATCGGTTATAAGGTCTGCTGACGGGGGCTCACCTAAAATGCGGTTAAGTGTTTCCTTTGCGGCATTAATGCCTGCAAAAAGTATAAACACCGACACCGCAATACCCATTACCGCGTCAAGATTAAACGGTATGGCAAAGACCTTGCTTGCCCCTACAGAAAGTAAAATAACTGCGGTTGCAATTGAATCGTTAAGTGAATCCTGCGCAGTGGCAAGTAATGTTTCAGATTCAATTTTTTTACCTAGCTTTCGGTTAAAGAAGAAAAGCCAGAGCTTAAACGCAACCGAAACGGCCAGAACAATTATCGAAACGGTAGAATATGTAGGCATTGCCGTGCCGTTTGCAAGGGCTGTAACCGATGTTTTCATCAGCTCAAAGCCGACAAGCATTATAAGAATTGCCACAATAAATGCCGACATATATTCAATTCTGCCGTGACCAAAGGGATGGTCCTTGTCGGCGGGCTTGTTGGCAAGCTTAAAGCCTAAAATTGTAATTACTGACGAGCCCATATCCGATAAATTGTTAAAGCCGTCGGCAACAATTGAAATACTGGCTGTAAGCAACCCTACAGTAATTTTAAATGCACACAGCAACAAATTACAAACAATTCCGACACCGCCGCTTAGCGAGCCGTATTGTTCGCGTGTGGCATTGTTTTTTACGTCATCAGGGTTCTTAATAAAAAGACGGGTAAGCAGTTTTGTCATTACATTTTAGCCCCTTTAGCGCCCTTTGCACCACCAAACGATACACCTGACAAAATATTGGTATCAATAGTGTAGGTGATGTTTTCACGACCGCGCTGGCGACGGAATGCAAGGTCTATCATACGGTCAATAAGCTCGCTGTATTTAATACCGGTGGCTTCCCAAAGATAAAACGCGAGTGAGCCGGGAATAGTGTTAATTTCATTTGCATAAACGGTATCGGTTTGAGTGTCTATCATAAAGTCAATTCTTACAACACCGTTTGCACCGATAGCTTTAAATATTTTACAAGCCAAATCGCGAATTTCGGCCGATTTTTCTTCGCTTAAGTCGGCAGGGATTTTACGGCCCAGAGATGCCATACCCTTACTTTGACCGCCATTTTTAGAATTGCCCATATACTTGTCTTCATAAGACAAAATTTCATCATTCATAAAGGGCTCTTCACAAACGCTGGCTTCACATTCATCAGCGTTACCCAAAACTGAGCAGTTAATTTCACGAAGAGAAGTAATTGCCTTTTCAACTAAAACCTTGTCAGCAAATGAAATTGCAAGCATAATGGCTGAATCAAGCTCGTTTTCGGTATTAACCTTTGTAATACCAACGCTTGAGCCCAAATTCACAGGCTTAACAATAAGGGGAAAACCGACTTTTTTTGCAATTTTGTCGCATATTGTCTGCTTTTCTGCAACGTATTCACGTGCACGGAAGGTGATGCAATCAAGGGTGGGAAGACCCGCATTTTTAAGTACGTCTTTAAATACAGCCTTATCCATACCAACGGCTGATGAAATAATATCACAACCAACGTAAGGTAGGTTTAAATATTCAAAGAAGCCTTGAATGGTGCCGTCTTCACAGTTTGTACCGTGAA
Source organism: Acutalibacteraceae bacterium (assembly GCA_045580625.1). Classification (GTDB taxonomy): domain Bacteria; phylum Bacillota; class Clostridia; order Oscillospirales; family Acutalibacteraceae; genus UBA737. Next base: position 10,620 of record JAZNOE010000007.1, read on the forward strand.
CAACGGGGAAGGCAACATCAATGGTGACAGGGGCATCTTTTTTAAACATTTTCTTTTCGATATCGCGCATTAAAACGCTGTCGCCTTCGCGCACGAAATATACCTTTTTACATTTTTGTAAAAGCTCTGGCAAATTGCGGTATTCTTCAATTGTGAAAAGCGCGTCACCCGTGTACATTTCACCGTTTTTGGTAACGTAAACGGGGGTTACGTCATATTTGTCGCGATTAATTGCGCGCATCGCCTGCACGGCTGAAATAATTGATACCTCGTGTTCAACACTGCGGCAACCGTAAAAAACTGCAACGTTTGTTTTCATTTTTATCACCTTAATTTAAATAGTTATCGGGTAAGTCATTTTCGAAAAGCACGACGGTGTTACCGTCTGCAAAGCGGTTGTAAATTTCCATTGCTTCTTTAAAGGAAGCGGCAATATACAAATTTTCTTGTGGGAAATCGGTGGTTTTAACCGCATCAGCCATCGGTTTTGAACGGTTGAGGCCAACCAAAATTATAATATCGGCATTTTTAGCCGCTTCTAAACCTAAGTTATAATTACATTCATATTCTTTTTCGCCAAGCTCAATAAGACCTGGGGTTACAACAACCTTTTTCATTCCGTCAAACGAACCAAGAACTCTGACCGCCTCTAGACAGCCTTCCGGGTTAGAGTTATAAGCGTCATCGATTAAAAGTGAGCCTTTATTAAACGGCTTCATTTCAAGGCGGTGTTCAGCCGGCTTTAGGGATGCCACGGCATATTTAATGTCATCGGGAGAAACGCTCAATTCATACGCTAAAGCAACTGCGCCGATAATATCAATAATGCTGTGAAGACCTAAAAGCTTGGTTGTAAGGTCAATTTTGATGTCTTTAATATGCACTGTAAAGGTGCTGCCAAATCTGCCATAGCTTATGTTGTCGGCATAATATTCATATTCGGGTGATGTACCGTAAATTTTGCAGTCGCGGTCAAGCTGGCGCTTAATTTCAGCACTGTCGCCGTTTGCAAAAAGCATACCGCCTGCTTTTCTGACGTGTTCCTCTAATTCAAATTTGGTTTTATAAACGTTTTCAATTGACTTAAAGGTTTCAAGGTGCTGTGGGCCTACTGAAGTAATAAGACCGTGGTGCGGCTTTGCAATTACACAAACCTCGTTAATATTGCCTACCTCTTTAGCGCCCATTTCACACACGAAAATTTGAGTTTGCGGCTTTAACATTGTGCGGATAGTGCGCACAACACCCATTGGCGTGTTAAAGCTGTGCGGTGTGCACATAACGTTGAATTTTTCGCTTAAAATACGGGTTAAAATAAACTTTGGGGAGGTTTTGCCGTAGCTTCCCGTAACGCCGATTACGATTAAATCCTTATGGGCTTTAATAATGCGCTTTGCATCGTTAATATACCAGGCGTTTACGAGCGCTTCAATGGGCGAATTTATAATTCGGCAAATAATGGTCAGAAGCGGAGAAAGCATTGATATAAAAACGGGGGCAAAATAAGTAAAGGGAATAAACACCCCTAAAACCACAAGACCTGCTGAAACTAAAAACGCGGTAACGAATAATCTTTTGACTCGGGCGGTAAGGGCTAGTGCCTTTACCGATTTCTTTTGGGTTTTAATCGCGGTGTTGAGCCGAAAACCGAAGATTATAAGCGAAAGCACAAAAGCGGGGATATAAAGCTTAAAATATAACAGTGCTGAAGCGCCTGCCGCAAAGATAAAATCAAAAATTAATCTTGTACGGTAAAAGGGGAAAACCCATTTTAAGTAGCGCGAAATATAATAAGAATTTTGCTGAAGCATTTGGTATTGTCGAATAATCGAGCATAGCCCCGATGCCGCGATGAACGAAAGGGTTAAAATAAAGAAAATATCCATAAACTATCCTCTTAACTTAAAAAGTTGTTGATAATTGCCTGTGCTTCAAAGGGACGCTCGCAAAAGGAATAATGCCCCGTACCTTTTATAACGCACAAGCCGCAGTCTTTAATTTTTGATTCAATGATTTTTGCATCACTAAGCGGTGTGGCGGTATCGTTTTCACCCCAGATTAAAAGGGTGGGGGAAGTGATATTGCCGATAATATCGCGCAAATCGGTATTAACTAAGCTCACAAGTGTTTTGCGAAGCACCTCGGGAGCGGCATTGTAATCCGCCGATCCGTAGTATGCACGCGCCTTATCTAAAAGAGAAGCGCTGAATTTTTTAATAAGTCGGATC
>JAZNOE010000008.1:0-44911 GCA_045580625.1 Acutalibacteraceae bacterium
AATAATCTGTAATTTAATTGATATTACCCGTAGGGGCGATTCACGAATCGCCCGTTGCGATTAACTATTATTTTCGGACAATTCGTGAATTGTCCCTACGATGTGCCGCCAATTAAACAGAGCGATAAACTATAATTTAACAAATAAAAAGCCTGCAGTGTCACAACCACAGGCTTTAAAATTTTTATCTTTTTTCACCCATAAAGAAAATTGCAAGTGTGCCGGGGCCTGCATGCGAAGCAATTACAGGGTCAAGACAATTTATTACAACGTCCTTTACGCCGTATTTGGTTTTAACAGCTGCCGCAATAAATTTTGCATCTTCATAGCTGTCCCCGTGAACAATAAACACGGTCTGGTTTTCAATATCAACAGCTTTTTCTGCTACAGAATTAATAAGGTGTTCAATTGAAGCCTTTCTGCCGCGCGCTTTACCCGTTGCGTAAAGCTTACCGTCGTTTGCCATGTGCATAAGGGGCTTTATTCCCAAAACCGAGCCGACAACCGCAGTTGTACCCGAAAGTCGACCGCCGCGCTTTAAGAAGAAAAGGTCGTCAAGTGTGAAAATGTGGTAAACACAAAGCTTGTTTTCTTCAACCCAAGCGGCGACCTCTTCAATTGATTTGCCCGCCTTTTGAAGCTGCACCGCATAATGCACAACAAGTCCCTGACCCATTGAAGCCGCCAAAGTGTCAACAACAATTATTTTACGGTCGGGGAAGGCTTCTTTATAATCCTCCGCCGCAAGAACAACGTTTTGATAAGTGCCCGAAAGTCCTGATGAAAATGCCAGAACCAAAACGTCCTGACCTTGCTGTAAAAGCGGAATTATTACCTTGTCACATTCCTCACGGCTGATGAGTGAGGTGGTAATTTTTCCCTTTTCGCGCAAATATTTATATACGTCTGTGAAATCGGGCGCCGTACCCTTTATGTAGCTGTCAAAGCTTTGGTCGTTCATGTGGTACTGAAGCGACATTATTTCAATATCAAATCCCTTAATTTGCTCATCCGTCAAATTGGCGCATGAATCGGTTACAATTTTAAAGCTCATTATTTTGCCTCCGAAAAACATGATACTGAAATTATAGCCATAAACCCCAAAATAATTCAACCTACTGCCAATTTTAAATACTCTACAAAACAAAAACACGGCAGTAGAGTTTAAAAAATCAACTCTACTGCCGTGAGAATTCCTTTTATTTAAGCGTTTTATCAAGGATATAATTGAATGCTTTTGTGATGGGGATATATAAAATTGCCGTCAAAATTATATTGCCCACACAATGTGTGATATCAAAGCTAAATCCGCTTATTATATAAGCAATTCCTGTCGGAAAGCCGCCGGTTATAAAATAAGGGATTGAACAAAGCGTGCCAAAAATTATACCAAAAAACCCCGAAACAATGGTATAAAGCACAACGTTGTCAATTTTCCTTAAAGGCAAAACAATAAGTATTAAAACCGCCCAGACGTAAAGATAATTTATTGACCAGATGTGAAATCCATAGGTCATAATTTCAAGCGGTGCAAAGGTGTAAACCGAAATAAGCGATTTTACACCAAAGCGACGTGCAGTAATTATCATTAAAAAGCTTACAAGCTCGATATTAGGAAGCGGTGCCATTATAACCTGCGAAACGTACATAAGCACCCCCATAAAAACGAGGATGAGTATTTCAACAAGCTTAAGCCGGCGTGTTTGTAATTTCAAAGGTGTCACCATCTGCTATTTCTAATTCGTTTGCACCAATCATTACGGTTTCGCCGCCCTTAGTAAAGCACCACCAAGCACCGTCTTTGTTATAATCTGCCCTGACGCCGTCAATGTATGTGTAAAAACCAGATTTATGCTCGTCTTCTGTTACAAGACCGGCTTCTAAAAGCGCATCGCCAAGGTTTTTCTTTGCGGTTGTAATAAATAAAGATTTTTCGGTCTTGTCAGCCGCAATTACTTTGACTGTAATACTAATGGTTTGCGCGGGGGCACTTGTACCCGAATTAGTATCTGAACTTGTGTCCGCAGTACCGCAAGCAGTCAAGGACATAACCGCCATTAAGCCGGCAAGCGCGAGTGCCAACACCTTTGTTAAAATTTTTGTGTTTTTCAAAATAAAAACTCCTTTTGTATTGTTGTCAAAACAACGTTAATACAAAAGGAGACATAAGTACAAAAATTGCGCCACAATACAAGGCCATTTTTCGCAACATACACCGTCAATTACTCGTGACACATTTGTATTAACCACCAAAAGCAAGTATTCCGACTTAATGTGCGGGTGTTTCGGGTTGCCCGACCGTTTTGCCTTCCCACCTTTCGGCAGTGACTTAAATTAAAACGGCTTAACACAAATTACGGCGACGAGTTCGCAGGGGAATTTCACCCCTATTCCAGTTTAAGAAAAGCAAGGCTTTTCACTTTTGGGTTTGCTTTGCCATTAGATTTTAGCACCAGCCTGCTATATTGTCAAGTTTTAATCGAAAAGACCTTCCCACTCATCCATTGTAAGCAAAAGCTCTTCTTCCAATTCGGCTTGTTCTTGGTTGAGTTCACCAAGCTTTACATAGTCTGATAAATTTTCTTCTTTTAAAAGTTCGTTTGCAATTGATGCAAGTTCTTCTTCAAGCTTGGCAATTTTTTCTTCACATTTTTTAATTGCCTTTTCTTTTCGTGCCTTTTCCTTTAATGGGGTAGTATAGGCCTTCTTTTCTTTCGGCTTTTCTTCGCCGACTGCGGCCACAGGCCTTGCATTTTTTTGCTTTTCAAGGTATTCACCATAACCGTACCTGTAAAAATTAACCGCGCCATCTTCAAAGGACAACAGCGAATTTGAAACCTGTTTTATAAAATAACGGTCGTGCGATACAAACAAAAGAGTACCTTCAAAATTTTGAAGCATTTCTTCAAGCGCTTCCTTTGAAGCAATATCCATATGGTTTGTCGGCTCGTCCAAAATTAAAAAATTAGGTTGTTTTTTAAAGATTTTGCAAAGCGCTAAGCGCACACGCTCGCCACCGGAGAGCATATCAACCGTTTTGAATACCTCTTCTCCGGTAAACAAAAATGCACCTAAAGCACAACGCGCTTCAAACGGGGTAAGGGTGGGATATTCCTTAAGAAAATCATCAAGCACAGTGTCGCGGGATGAATATTGCGCCATTTGCTGATCAAAATAACCGATTTGAACACGTGGACCAAACTTAAATTCACCCGAAAGCTTTGACACATCACCCACAAGCGTTTTAATAAAGGTGGATTTACCAAGACCGTTGCCACCGATAATGCCAACCTTTTCGCCCCGCTTCATTTCAAGGCTTACGGTTGAAAGCACCTTATCATACCCGATTTTCAAATCCTTAACCGACAGCACGTCCTTTACGCCGATATCAAGGGGAGTTAAATCAAAATGAAATACCGAAAGGTCTTCGCGCTCGGGCGCGTCGATAATTTCCATACGCTCAAGCTCTTTGATTTTTGACTGCGCCATTGCCGCCTTTGTAGCCTTATAACGAAAACGTTCGACCAGATTTTCAAGCCGTTCGCGTTCCTTTTGCTGTGCTTCATATTCTTTTTGCTGCTGTGCGCGGCGTTCCTTTTTAAGCTCGGCAAAGCGGGTATAATTGCCAACGTATTTATGGGTTTTACCGTTTTCAATTTCATAAACGGTGTTAACCACGTTATCTAAAAACATTCTGTCGTGCGACACGACAACAAACGCCTTTTTGTAAGACTTTAAATATTCTTCAAGCCAAAGAGTGGCTTCAATGTCAAGATGGTTTGTCGGCTCGTCAAGTAAAAGAATGTCGGGCTTTGACAATAAAAGCTTTAAAAATGCAATTTTGGTGCGCTGACCACCCGAAAATTCATATAATTTTCTTTGCTTTTCAGCATCGCTGAAACCAAACTTTTTAATTGCGGCCTCATATTCCTTTTCAAAATAAAAACCACCAAGATTTGTAAAGGTGTCTAAAAGGTTTGTATATTCCTTAATGTCGTTTTCATCACCGGTTCGCGACATTTTTTCTTCGGCCGCCGCTACCGCAGCCTTTAAATCTAAAATATCCTGATATGCCGAGCGCACTTCTTCAAGTAAAGTTCTGTTATCGTCCTCAAAGGTCATTTGTGACAAAAAGCCGATAACAGGCTTTCCCGACACCGCGATAAAGGAATTTTGATCGCTGTCAAGCTTGACAATTTTATGCTCGCCCGAAATAAGCTTTAAAAGTGTGGTTTTACCGCAGCCGTTGCGACCCACAACCGCAATTTTAGAATTATCGTTAATTTCAAAATCAATTTTCTTTAAAATCGGCTCACCCGATAATTCAACAACGCCGTTTTGAATTTTATACTGCATACCACACCGCCCTTCAAAATTTAAGCGGGGATAACACCCCGCTTATTGTTATTTAAGAAATTTTTGCTTTATCAATTAAGTATTCAATAACCTTATCCTGAACGTACATAAATTCAAAATAATCTTCACCGTTTTGTTCTTTAAGTGATTTTTCGGTTACCTTATCGCTTTTGTAAGAGGCAACAATTTCTTTTGTCTTCTTTACAAGCGCATCCTTTTCGATTTTCATACCTGCAGCATCAAAAATTGCATAGGTAATCATTTCACTTTGCATACTGGGTTCAATATCACTTGTTACAAGCTGCTTTTCAAATTCTTCTTCGGTCATACTGTAATACTGAAGATATGTGTCAAGGCTTGCGCCCTGTGCTTTTAAATTATCATCAATCATCTTTTTATAACGTTCAATCAAGATTTTCTTTTCAGCTTCGGGGTATTTTTTAACCTCTGCTTCAGCCGTTATTTTAGTCCAGATGATGGTTTTTATCGCTCTTTCCTTGGCTTCCTTGTAATACTGCTCAACCGTATCACAACCAAGGTCTTTATAATATTCTTCGGGGGTTTTTGCACGCTTTTTGGTAACGTGATTTACCTTAACGGTAAACACAACGTCCTTTCCCGCAAGCTCGGCAGAATAGTTTGTGGGGAAAGTGAGGTTAAGGTCAACCGTTTCACCGATTTTTACACCGATAAGCTTGTCTTCAAAGCCTGCGATAAACTGACCCGAACCAAGCGTAAGGTCATAACTCTTAGCGGTGCCGCCGTCAAACGGTTTACCGTCAAGCTTACCTTCAAAATCGATATTGGCAACGTCACCGTTTTTAAGTGTGCCTTCGGTAATTTTGTCATAAACAGCAACAAAATTTACTTTTACGGTAAATACAACCGCCTTGCCCGCAAGCTCGGCATTGCCGTAATCTGACGGGAAGGTAAGGTCAAGGTCAACCGTTTCACCGATTTTGACACCAACAAGCTTGTCTTCAAAGCCGGGGATAAACTGACCTGAGCCAAGCTCTAATTCCTGTCCCTGTGCAGTACCGCCGTCAAAAGCAACGCCGTTAAGCTTGCCTGTATAGTCAATATTAGCAACGTCGCCCTTTTTAAGCTCGCCTTCGGTAATTTTGTGATACAAATCATAGGTCTGCACGTCAGATGCCAATAAACCGTCATAGGTGGTTTTATATTCTTCGCCCTTTGTATCAATTTTAATGCCTTCATATTTGCCAAGCTCAACAAGTTTTTCAAGGTTGTAATTATACATTACACGGCCCATATTCTTTTTGGTACAGCCTGTAAGTGCAAAAATAAAGGTAAGCACCAATAATAAGCTAACAACTTTTTTCATCATTCATTTTCTCCAATCTCGTTACTTAATTCACCTTTAGAAGCCGCCTTTAAATAAGCGTTTATAAAGCCGTCAAGGTCACCGTCCATAACGGCGTTTATGTTGCCCGATTCAAACCCTGTACGATGGTCCTTTGCCAGAGTATAAGGCATAAACACGTAGGAACGTATTTGTGAACCCCAGGCAATTTCCTTCTGAACACCCTTGATATCATCAATTTTTTCAAGATGCTCGCGTTCTTTAATTTCCAAAAGCTTGGATTTAAGCATTTTTAACGCTTTGTCCTTATTCTGGAACTGACTTCTCTCATTCTGACAAGCCACCACAATGCCTGTGGGAATATGGGTAAGACGTACCGCAGATGAGGTCTTATTAATATGCTGACCGCCCGCACCCGAGGAGCGGAAAACGTCCATTTTAATATCCTCTTCACGGATTTCAATGTCCATATCATCAGTAATTTCGGGCATTACTTCAAGGGACGCAAAGGATGTATGACGTCTGCCCGATGCATCAAACGGAGAAACACGCACAAGACGGTGCACACCCGATTCACTTTTTAAATAACCGTAAGCATTTTCGCCCGTAATTTCCAAAACAGCGCTTTTAAGACCTGCTTCATCGCCGTCTAAAAAGTCAAGCAGTGACACCTTAAAGCCGTGACGTTCGGTCCAACGGGTGTACATTCGCACCAGCATTGATACCCAGTCCATCGCTTCGGTACCGCCCGCACCCGCGTGGAAGGTAATTACCGCGTTGTTTCTGTCATATTCACCTGTTAAAAGGGTGGTTAGGCGAAGCTCGGCAAGACCGTTTTCAAAGGCTTCAATACCGTTTTCAATTTCTTCAATTAAAGAAAGATCCTCTTCTTCGTTGCCAAGCTCAATTAAAACGTTTAAATCGTCATAGCTTTGGCACAAGGTATCATACCTTGAAACCGTATTCTTAAGCTTGCCCGTTTTTTGTAATACCTTTTGGGAGTTTTCCAAATCGTCCCAAAAACCGGGGGCAGCCGCCTTGGCTTCAAGCTCTTCAATTTCACGGCAAAGGGCATTATAGCCCAAAGCGTCCTTTAAATCGTGAAGCTCTGATTCATAAGACTGAAGCTTAAGCCCCAATTGCTCAAATTCAAGCATATTTGTCCTCCAAATATTATTTTGTCAATGTAAATGCACACCAGTTGTCTTTATAATTTTCTTCAATTATTTTAAAGCCGTGTGCCGCGGCAGAATTTAAAACGTCATCTTTTCTTAAATCAATAATGCCCGAAATGATTAAAACTGCATCATCTTCCATAAAATCAGCCACGTTGTCAAACAATTTAATGATAACGTCTGCCACGATGTTAGCGCAAATAACATTGAATTTACCGCTTATTTTATCTGCCAAATCGCCTACGATAAATTCACATTTGCCCTGAACGTTATTAATTTCGGCATTTTCCTTTGCGGTTTTAACCGACTGCGCATCAATATCAACACCGATAGCACTGTCTGCCCCTAAAAGGGTTGAAGCAATTGCAAGAATACCACTGCCTGTGCCGATGTCAAGCATTTTAACACCGCTTTTTATATGCTTTTCCAAAAGGGTAAGACAAAGTGACGTTGTGGCATGTGTGCCTGTGCCGAAAGCCGCACCGGGATCAATATTAAGCACAACCCTGCCCTGCTTGTTGTCATATTCCTCCCAGCTGGGAACAATTACAAGCTTTTCGCCGATTTCGCTCACGTGGAAATATTTTTTCCAATTTTCGTTCCAATCGTTGTCGTTAACACCGATTGAATCAACCGCGAAATCTATACCTGCGGCACGGAAGCGTTCCTTTAAAAATTCAACCGCTTCCATAGCATTGTCACATTCACTTATGTAAATATGAATAAGTGAAGTGGTGCGGTCCTTTGCAATTAATTCTTCATCAATTAAATTAATGTGAGCAATTTCTTCGGCCTTTTCTTCAAGGTCGGAATAATCTTCAATGTAAATACCGTAAGGCACCGTCATATTGGCAATTGCCGCCGCTTCGTCGGTGTCCTTTTGCGGTACTGTGATAGTGATTTCAGTCCAGTTCATAATTTCTCCGTTTTTTAAAATTAACTAAAATATTATAACATATATGCTCTTCTTTTTAAAGCATTATTTTAAGTATAGCATCCTTTTCAGCAAAAACGGTGCCCTGCACCATACTGCCGCGACCGCCGCCGCGAACGTTAAGCTCACCCTTAAAGCGTTTGAACAATTCCTGCAAGGGCGCTTCATCACCGACAATTGCAAAGAAATATTCGTTTTCTTTACCACTGAATACTGCCCTTATACCGCCTGCCTTTTTATAAAGCGCGTCGGCAAAAAGCTGTAATTCCTTAATGTCCATATCATCAGTGAATTCTGCCGAAATGCCGCTATCACAGTTAAAGGCATTTACCTTTTCATTAATAAGACGGCGCTTCAAATCGGTAATTTTAAATTTAAGCGCGCCCTCGTTTTGCAAAAGCTTTTCAACTGCCGCCGCAACGTTTTGCTGTTCGGCACATAAAAGTGATGATATTTTAAGCACGTTCTGATATTTTAAATTATAATCTGCCAAAGCATCAGCACCGCATTTAACGTAAAGCCTTACCCCGCCCTTGTTTTTTTCAAAATCCAGAATTTTAATAATTCCGATTTCGCTTGAATAATTAACGTGAGGCGCACAGCAGGCACAGCGGTCATAGCCCTCAATCTCGACAATGCGGACGTCTTCGGTTAAATCAAGCTTACTGCGGTATTCAAGGCCTTCAAGGTCTTCGGGAAAATAACAATTAACCTTTGCGTTTTCCCACACAGCCTTATTTGCCAAGGCTTCAACCTTAAGTAAATCTTCGCGGGTGAGAATGCCGTTAAAGTCCATTGTCATTTCGGTCTTGCTTAAATGGAAGCCAACGTTATCAAAGCCGTAAAGTGAATTTACAAGCCCTGAAATTATATGCTCACCCGTATGGTTTTGCATTTTGCGAAAGCGTTCATCCCAGTCAAGCTGACTATTGACCGTTTTGCCTACTTCAAGCTCGCCTTCAATATAATGGTAAATAACGTCATCCTTAATCTGAACGTCGGTAACCTTTACACCGTCAATAACACCTGTGTCGGCAGTTTGTCCGCCCCCTTCGGGGAAAAACGCAGTTTTATCAAGCACTGCAGCACCGTTTTCACACGACAAAACGGTTGCAGTAAATTCTTTTAAATGTGAGTCTTTATAATAAAGTTTTTCTGTCATCCTAATTTTTCCTTTACAATATAAGCAGCCTTATAGATATCTCCGCCGCCCATAGTGATTACAATATCACCCTTTTGGGCGGTTTTTATAATTTCATCGGCAATGTTCTCAAAGCCGTCAACTATAACACAGTCTTTAAGCTCTTTTGCCAAATCTTCCGAATAAATGTTAAAGGTGTTAACCTCGCGCGAGCCCATAATTGGGGTTAAAACTACTTTATCCGCTACCGACAGCGCTTTAATAAAATCGTCCTTTAAAAGTGCGGTGCGTGAGAAAGTAAACGGCTGGAACACCGCAATTACACGGTTATAATCAAGGTTTTTAGCAGCAGTAAGTGTTGCGTTAATTTCGGTCGGGTGATGGGCATAGTCGTCCGCCAATACAAAACCATTAAATTCACCCAAAAATTCAAAACGTCTGCCCGCGCCTGTAAACTGTTCAAGTGCTTGCTTTATGCCTTCGGGAGAAACACCCAAATCATAAGCCACCGCAAAGGCCGAAAGCGCATTTAAAATGTTGTGGTGACCTGGAATTTTAAGGTCAAGGCGGCAAAGCAACTGACCGCCCTTCATAACGTCAAACGAAAAGCCGAATTTTCCTGCCTTTTCATTAGCGGCATAAAAATCGTTTTTAGAATTGAAACCAAAGGTTACAGTTTTAATATCAAGCCCATCGGTTGCAGATAATGCAAGCTCATCATCACCGTTTACGTAACAGATTTTACCCATACCGATAAACTTTTTAAAGGACTTAACCATATTTTCCATTGTTTTAAAATAATCAAGATGATCGTTATCAATGTTTAAAAGCACCGTAATATCGGGTGATAACTGCAAAAAGGTGTCAACAAATTCGCAACTTTCACACACCATAATTTCGCTTTTGCCTGCAATACCGTTTGAATTTATAAGCGGCAATTTGCCGCCGATAACTGCAGTAGGTTCCATCTTGTTTAAAATTAAAATTTGTGTTATCATAGATGTAACGGAGGTTTTGCCGTGAGTTCCGCAAACACCGATAACGTTATCATACTTGCGGGTAATTGCCCCCAAAAGGTGTGAACGCTCCATTGTGGGAATACCGCGTTTTTCGGCTTCTACGATTTCGGGGTTTTCTTTGGAAATAGCGGCAGAATAAACCACCAGCTCTGCACCTTCAATGTTTTCGGCACTATGCCCCATAAACACCTTGACACCCAAAGCCTTTACACGCTTTAAGGGGTCGCTTTCGTTATTGTCAGAGCCTGTAAGTATATACCCATTGCTGTGCAAAATTTCAGCAAGCGGACACATACCACTGCCGCCGATACCTATCATGTGTATTCTTTTAACCTTATCAATAATTTTATCTTCGTCGCGTTGCAGTTTCATAGCAAATCTCCTTACAACATTTATCCATCTTATTAGTATACTACTTTTATAATAAAAAATAAATACTTTTTTGGCAAGGGATGAAAAAATAATGTTTCACATACCCCAAAAAATTGAATATGTTATTGAAAAGCTTACAAAAAACGGATTTCAGGCATATATTGTGGGTGGTTGCGTACGCGATATTTTGCTTTCCAAAACACCACACGATTATGACGTGACAACCTCTGCCACACCTGAAGAAATTATGGCAACCTTTGACCGTAGTGTACCCACAGGCATCAAGCACGGAACAATTACGGTTTTAATTGATGATGAACCGATTGAGGTCACCACCTTCAGAACCGAGGGCACCTATACCGACTCCCGCCGCCCCGACAAGGTGGAATTTGTGCGCAATTTAAGCGAAGACCTTTCCCGCCGCGACTTTACGGTAAATGCAATGGCCTATAACCATAAAAACGGGCTTTGCGATTTATTTGAAGGGCAAAAAGATTTGCAAAACAAAACCCTGCGCGCAGTGGGAAATCCCGAAACCCGCTTTAATGAAGATGCGCTCAGAATTTTAAGGCTTTTCCGCTTTGCTTCAACCCTTAATTTCAAAATTGAAAAGGAAACCTTTGACGCGGCAATAAAATGCGCACCTTTGCTTAAAAAAATCAGTATTGAACGTGTTATGGGCGAGCTTAAAACCGCAGTTTTGGGCGAAAGCTTTTCGGTTATAAAACCGCTTATTGACTGTGGCGGACTTCTGTTTATCGGCATTAATACCTGCCCCGATTTTGAGCTAATAAAAGCCCACCGCCAAAGGCCCGAATTATGCCTTTATTTACTGCTTTCGGGTGAAAATAGTATTGATTTAAAGCTTTCAAACAAAGAAAAAGCGTATATTGACGGGCTTAATAAAATAATAAACCTACCCTGTGACACAAAAGCCGATATAAAACGGTGTCTGGCACTAACAAATCAAGAAATTACCCGCGATTTTTTAGCGCTTAAAAATGGTGATTTTTCGCTTTTAGATGAAATTTTAGAAACCAAAGAGCCATATCTTATAGGCCACCTTAAAATTACCGGCAACGACCTTTTAGAAAAGGGCATTAAGGGTGAAAAAATTGGTGAAATTTTAAGCGACTTACAGCAAAAGGTTATAGAAGACCCGACCTTTAACACAAAAGCCAAATTACTTAACGAAATAATGTAACAAATAAAATTAAAGTGCCATAAACTGTAATGTACAGCATGGCACTTTTAATTTATATATGTGGTGATAATTATGAAACGGGTTTTGATAATAGGCGGTGACAAGCGGCTAAAAATTGCAAAGCAGCAGCTTGATAAACAAAATTTTCAGGTTGACACGTTAGGGCTTTACCCTGCTGACAACGGCAAAATTGAAGACAGCGATATTATTCTTTTGCCTGTGCCCACAACAAGGGATAATCAAACGGTTTATTGCCCCTTAAGTGACCGCAAAATCTATTTAAGCGACCTAAGGGACAGGGTGACCGACCAGCTGATTTTATGCTGCAATTATAAATTTGAAGGCAAAAATTATATTGATTACAACACCCTTGACAGCTTTGCCCTTTTAAATGCAGTACCCACAGCCGAAGGAGCAATTGCCCTTGCCGTAAACGAAACCCCTTATACTCTTTGGAAAAATAAGGTGCTGGTGATAGGCTTTGGCAGAGTGGGTAAAATTTTGGCTGACCGTCTTAAAGGGCTTGGCGCCGATATAACCGTTTCTGCCAGAAAGCCGCGCGATTTTGCCACCCTTTCAGCTTTGGGCTTTAAATATATAAATACCGAAAGGCTGTGCGATATTTATCTTGATTTTGACGTTATTTTCAACACGGTAGATGCCGAAGTGCTTACAAAAAACGCCCTTGAAAACTGCCCTGCCGATTTGATAATTGACTTATCTTCAAAAGGCGGCTTTGATTTAAATTATGCAAAAGCATTAGGTATCAAAGCCTTTAAGCCGGGCGGTATTCCGGGTGCTTGCGCCCCGAAAACTGCAGGCGAAATATTGGCGCAAACCGTGGCAGAATTAAGCTGAGGAGAATTAACCTATGGAAAACATAACCCTGGGGTATGCAATGACAGGGTCGTTTTGCACCTTAAAGGCGTCGCTTTCGGCTTTGGAAGAGCTTGCGAAATACCCCATAAAAATTAAACCCATTATGTCAGAAACGGTTTACAACACCGACACCCGATTTTTTAAAGCACAGGACCTTATAAACCGCGTTGAAGAAATTTGCGGTGAAAAAATTATTCACACTATTGTCGGTGCAGAACCGATAGGACCCAAAAATCTTTTAGACGTTTTGGTGGTTGCCCCCGCAACAGGCAACACCCTTTCAAAAAACGCGCTTGGCATAACCGACACCTGTGTAACAATGGCAATTAAGGCTCACCTTCGCAACAACAAGCCGGTTGTGCTTGGTATTGCCACAAACGATGCTTTAGGCGGCAGCGCAAAAAATATTGGCCTTTTACACAATACCAAAAACATATACTTTGTGCCTTACCGCCAGGATGACCCACATTCTAAAAACAATTCTTTAATATGCGATTTTTCGCTCATTCCACAAACGGTTGAAGCGGCGCTTTCAGGCAAACAGCTTCAGCCCGTAATTATTTGACAAACACATCCTTTTGATATATAATATTTTTCGTATTATAATCAAAGGGATGTTTTATTTTTGAGCATTTTTGAACTTTTTATACTGGCTGTCGGGCTTTCGATGGATGCCTTTGCAGTTGCGATTTGCAAGGGTCTTGCCACACGCGAGCTTAAACCCCGCCACATGCTTACCGTTGGCGCGTGGTTTGGCGGCTTTCAGGCGCTTATGCCGCTTATTGGTTATTTTGTGGGCACAGCATTTGCAAAATACGTCACCGCAATTGACCATTGGATAGCATTGGTACTGCTTTGCGGTATCGGCGGCAATATGATTAAAGAATCCTTTGATAAAGATGACGAAGAGCAATGCGACAGTTATGGCTTTAAAACAATGTTTGTAATGGCAATTGCCCCCAGCATTGACGCGCTTCCCGCAGGCATTTCACTTGCTATGGACTTAAAGGGCAACAATACATACGCCTTTATTGCGGTGGCATTTATCGGTATAATAACCTTTACCCTTTCCGCTATCGGTGTTAAAATCGGTAATATTTACGGCGCTAAATTTAAGTCAAAAGCCGAATTTGCGGGCGGTTTAATACTTATAATTTTAGGTATTAAAATTCTCCTTGAGCATTTGGGTGTAATTAATTTTTAAGCAAAAAAGCGAATCGTTTGATTCGCTTTTTATATTTAACAAAATTTTTCTTCATCTTCCGCATCCATTTTCTGCAATAATTCATCTGCCTTGATTCTCAAATCGGTCGTTAATTCTAATCGTTCAATAATTTCCCTTCTGGCTACAGTTCTAATTAGCTTAACTCGTTCAAAAAATTGATTAATGCTTTGCTCTTCCTTTTTGAAGATTTTTTCTGAATATTCCATTTCACATTTTCCTTACGTTGATTTTATAGACCATTACATTATATAATGCATTAGTCTATATGTAAAGAGAAAAAATAAGATACTATCTAATTATAAAATAAGTTATGGGGAAGTATCTTATGATAAAATTAAAGGCTTTAGAATTACTTGAGAAAAAGGGTCATACAAAATATTGGTTATATAAACAATTGGGTATGAGTTATCAAAATTTTAATAAAATGATTAATAATCAAACAAAATCAATAAGATACGAAAATATTGAAACGATGTGTATACTTCTTGAATGTACACCAAACGAATTATTCGAAATTTCTTTTGAAGAATAATTAACTATTTAACAAACAACAGCGAGGTGAATTTTCACCTCGCTGGTTTTATTATAGATCCATATTTAATTACATCTTACCAATAAATTCATCAATTGATGCGTCAGACTTAAAATCAACCTCGCAGGGCTTTTTGTTAAGTGACCAGAATTCGGTAATTTCGTTTGTCTTGCCGTCGGGCACCTTTTTAATATCAGAAAGGCTTTCAACCTCTATCATAACGTCGTTTGTATAGGTTTCAAAAGAACAATCACCGTCAGGATAAGGAAGGACACCGTGCTTTGCATTGTAACGCTTTGTGAAAACGTCATCACCCAAAACGTAATGAACCGTACCGTCGTTAAGGTCAAAGCCAAGCTTTGCAGGGGTGGTTGCGTTAACGTCCTGCGAAACAACAACGTATTTGTTACCGAAATGCAAACGGCTGTCACCAAGATTTGTATAAGGCCAAACCGAAATTGAACGGTTGTGCAAAAGACCTGTGTCATTTGTGTTCATAGGTATTACAAGGTTACCGCCTGCGGCACAAACACTGATTACCCAAACCGCAAATTCCTTTTCCTTACCGCTTATATTTTTTACCGTTGCGTTAACCGTCATATTTGCGTCATCAGGGTCCATTTTAATGGTGATGGTCTTTAAAATGCCAATTTCTTCATCGGGCAATGCGGTAAACACTACACTGTCAGGATTAACGGTAAAGCTGACGGGACGGTCATCAGGTGTGTAGGTTTCGGGATAGCCTTCGGGTGTAACCCACACGCGGTATCCGCCAAGACTTTCCCAATGTCTGTTTTCACCGAAAAATGCGTGATAAGCGTCATCATCCTTCCAACCGAAATCATCGCGGTTGTCGTTCATAATATTCTGTCCGCCGACGTAACCGAAACGAATAATACGCGGACCGATATCCACAGTTACATAAGCTTCAATAACATCATTTGAAATGGCGACCACCTTGCCGTAATCCTTATAATTTTCAATAACGTTTACATTTACCATAGCTTTAACACTCCGTTTTGATAAGATTTGCTTTATATTCAAGCCCACATTCCTGCGGCTTATTTAATGATAACACATATAAATCGGTTGCTTTGTTTTCAAGCGCAAACATTTTTTGCGCCTTTTGGGAAAGTGCGCCGATTTCGGTTGCCTTTAAAATCAGCGGTATTTCGGCCGTTTTCCGCCTTTCGCGAATTATTTCTTCACCCTTATTATTAAAACCGAGCACCCTTACGTATTCGGGCTTTTGCATAAAGAAGGAATTGTCTACCCCTAAAAACGCCGACAAGACCATACGCCTGATTCTTGCCAATGTATAGCGCTTGCTTTTAACATTATTATAAACTTCCTCAAGTGTAGTTGCAACCCTTATGGATGAAAAAAGCTTATTTTCCACCCCTTCGCTTATATCGGGAAGCTTTTTAAAATCGTCAAGCGTTTTTGTGCGAAGAAAGGCGAGAATTGACGTTTCAAGCTTTTCAATTTTTGAAATTTCGGCTTCACTTATTAAACCAAATGCTTTAGACGGCATATATTTTTTTGCAAAATCAAAATCGCCTTCATAAAGCTTTTCACGGATTAGCGAAGCCGAAGCAAAACCGCTGTCGGCACTGCCGCTGTCGTGATTTACACCCTGCCGCTTTACGGTTTTAAAATTAAAATCTGCGCCAAGGCTTTTTGATGCAATAATATATTCAATGGCCAAATTATTGTTTGCACCTTGTAAAACATCTTTCGGTGCGCCGCATTCCTCTGCGGCTTCCTGTCTTGCTTTTGCAAAGGTGACGCCGCTTTTCAGCTTTTCACCTAAAATTTGTGAAAATTTATCACTTATTAAGATCTCAGCAGTTTTTAAAAGGGCGCTTATGTCCCCCGCTTCACTGCCAAACATAAGGGTGTCGCAGCCGGCCGCCATTAAAGCCGCCACACCACCCAAAGCAAAATTCTGCGCGGTTGACATTGAATAGCAAACAGGGATTTCAAGAACTAAATCCGCCCCGCAGCAAAGTGCCATTTTTGCGCGTGTGCGCTTTTCAAAAATTGCCGTGTCACCACGCTGAACAAAGTTTGATGATATTGCGCAAACGACCGTACCGCACTTTTTTGCTTCATCAATTAAGTATTTATGCCCTAAATGTAGGGGGTTGAATTCCGCAATAATGCCTATTCTCGCCAAAAAATCACTTCTTTTACAAATAAACTTGAAAAAAACGAATATTTATTGTATTATATATTAGTTAATATAACATATTTTATTTTTTAATTCAATAACTTTTGACGGAGGCATTTAAAAATGAAAATTTTCGTTGTAAACGCAGGCAGTTCATCTTTAAAATATCAGCTTATTGATATGGAAAATGAACAGGTTTTAGCAAAGGGTCTTTGCGAACGCATTGGTGTAACAGGCGCAATTTCTCACAAAGCGGCTGACGGCAGAGCATATTCTGCAGAAACACCCATGCCCACCCACAGTGAAGCATTTGAAGCAGTAGTTTATGCTTTGACAAAATCTGACGCTAAGGTAATTGATTCTTTTGATGAGGTTTCCGCTATCGGTCACCGTATCGTGCAGGGCGGCGCTATCTTCAAGGGCTCTTGCCTTATTACCGATGACGCATTGCAAAAAATTGATGATCTTGGCGCATTGGCTCCCCTTCACAACCCCGCACACGTGCTTGCTATCAAGGCTTGCATTAAAACCTTCGGTAAAGAAAAGCCCCAGGTTGCCGTGTTTGATACATCCTTCCATCAGACCATGCCTGAACACGTTTATATGTTCGCCCTTCCTTATGAATATTATGAAAAGTACGGTGTTCGTAAATACGGCGCACACGGTACAAGCCATCACTTTGTAAGCGACCGTTGCGCAGTGCTTGAAAACAAGGACAAGAAGGACCTTAAAATTATCACCTGCCACCTTGGTAACGGTTGCTCTATCACTGCTGTTAAAGACGGCATTTGCTATGACACATCAATGGGCTTTACTCCCCTTGACGGCTTTATGATGGGTACCCGTACAGGTACACTTGACCCCTCTGCTTTGACCTTTATTGCAGAAAAGGAAAATCTTACCCCTGCTGACATCAACCGCATTTGCAACAAGGAATCGGGCGTGTTTGGCGTTTCGGGCGTTTCTAACGACAACCGTGACGTTGCCGCTGCTGCAGAAGCCGGCAATCACCGCGCACAGCTTGCAATTGATATGCAGCGTTATCAGATTCTTAAGTTCGTTGGCTCTTACGTTGCAGCTATGAACGGTGTTGACGCTATTGTATTTACAGGCGGTATCGGTGAAAACGACGGCGAGCTCAGAAAGTACGTTTGCGAAAATCTTAAATATCTTGGTGTTGAAATTGACGACCGGAAGAACGCTATCCGCGGTGAAGAGATTAAAATTTCTACTGACAACAGTAAGGTTAACGTTTACATTATCCCCACTAATGAAGAGCTTGCAATTGCACGCGACACATTGGCTATTATTTCAAAATAATTAAAAGGGTGTTTTAAAATGAACATTGCTGAAATTAAAAATAAAATTCAAAACGGCGGCTTTGATAAGGACTTCCTGATGCTTTACGGTGACGTTGAGGCTGCGAGAGCACGTTATTTTGACGCAGTTTGCGAATTTGAAAAGATTTTCCCGACTGATAATGACGTCCGCCTTTTCTCTGCCCCCGGCAGAACTGAGGTTGGCGGCAACCACACCGACCATCAGCACGGCCGCGTGCTTGCAGGCGGCGTTGATATGGACGTTATTGCAATTGTTGCACTTAACGGCGAAAACGTTGTGCGCATTAAGTCACGCGGTTATGATATGGACACCATTTCACTTGATGAGCTTCAAAAGCAGGAAAAGGAAATCGGTCGCGCAGCATCTCTTATACGCGGTGTGTGCTATAAATTCAATGAAATGGGCATAAAGCTTCAGGGCTTTAATGCTTACACCACCTCTAACGTGTTGAAGGGCTCGGGTCTTTCATCATCAGCAGCATTTGAGGTGCTTATTTCCAACGTTTTAAACGGCTTATTTGCCGACAATAAGGTTGATGCCATTGAAATTGCAAAAATAAGCCAGTTTGCCGAAAGAGAATATTTTGGCAAGCCCTGCGGTCTTTTGGACCAGATGGCAAGCTCACTTGGTGGCTTTACCTTTGCTGATTTTAACGACCCCGCAAACCCTGTAACCGAAAAAATTGAGCTTGATATCAAAAAATACGGTTATACCCTTTGTGTTGTTGACACAGGCGGAAATCACGCTAACCTAACACAGGATTATGCCGACATTACAATTGAATGCAAGCAGATAAGCAACGCTTTGGGTGTTGACTTTTTGCGTGATGCCGACGAGGGTGAGTTTTATAAAAATATAAACACCCTTCGCAAGGAATACGGTGAACGCGCAGTGCTTCGCGCAATTCACTTCTTCGGTGATAATGCCCGCGTTTTAGACCAGCGTGCCGCTTTAAAGGAAGGTCGCTTTGAAGACTTCCTTAAAATGGTTAACGCTTCAGGCCAGTCTTCTTACGACTGTCTTCAGAACCTTTATTCCACATCTGCCGTTAAGGAACAGGGCTTATCCCTTGCAATTATCTTAACCAAGCAGTTTTTGGGCGACAAGGGCGCTTGCCGTGTTCACGGTGGTGGCTTTGCAGGCACAATTCAGTGCTATATCCCGACTGAAATGCTTGCAGATTATAAGCAAATGATTGAAGCCGCTTTCGGTCTTGGCTCGTGCAGTGTTTTATCCATTCGCCCTGTTGGCGGTTATGAAATTAAATAAATAACATATAATAGAAAGCACTCAACCTTTGTTGAGTGCTTTTACTGTGCAATGCAAAACGGCGGGGTGTCCCGCCGTTTTATTTTATGCTTTTTTCTTTTTAAATTCGGGTAACTGTGCCACAATTATTGCCGCAAACATTACGATACAGCCGACAATTTCATTTGGTGAAAGGGCTGAATGTGAAAAAATTACACCGCCCAGTACCGCAAACACGCTTTCAAAGCTCATAACAATAGATGCAACCGACGGCTCGGCATATTTTTGACCGACAATCTGCAAGGTGTAAGCAATGCCGCTTGACATTATGCCGAGATACAAAATCGGCAAAGCGCCGTTTAACAAATCAGCAAAAGACAAGGCCTTAAGGTCAAAAATCAGCGCACAGATTGTAGAAATGACACCCACAACAAAAAACTGCATTATTGAAAGCTTTACGCCGCCTGTAATGCCTACGTATTTATCAACCGCCAGAATTTGGAAAGCAAAGGCAATGCTGCAGCAAAAAACAATTATATCTGCAAAGTAAAAAGCCTGCAGCCCGTTTGCAAGACAAAGCATATAAATGCCGACAGTTGCTAAAATACCGCCGCACCACACAAAAAACGGCACCTTTTTGCGAAGCACAACCGAAAAAATGGGCACTAATATTACGTATAAAACAGTCAGAAAGCCTGCATGTGTTTCGGCAGGGGCGCCTTCTGGATAAAGCGCAATGCCGAACTGCTGTAAATTCATTGCGACTGCTAAAAAAGTACCGCACATTAAAGCCGCCGCAAGATATTGCTTTTTGCCCTGCTTGTCGGCGGGAATAAACCTCGCCTTTGTTTTAAGGTTAGTTATTCGCCAGAAAACATACAAAAAAGCAGATGCTATAAACGAACGGCAGGCATTTATTGTAAAAGTCGGCACCGTATCACTAATCTGGTTTTGCGCTACAAAGGCCATACCCCAGATAAGCGCGGCAAGGGCAAGAATTAAATTGCCCTTTAAGTTATTTTGCTTCATTTAATTTATCCTTTCGCATTGTAAGGGAAATGCGCTTTTTGTTTACATCCACGCCTAAAACCCAAACCTTAACGATATCGCCAACCTTTAAAACCTCACTTGGGTGCTTGATAAAGCGGTTTGTAATGTGTGAAATGTGAACAAGTCCGTCCTGATGGACACCGATATCCACAAACGCACCAAAGTCAATTACGTTACGGACAGTACCCGTAAGCTCCATACCGGCCTTAAGGTCTTCCATCGACATAATGTCAGTGCGAAGTAACGGCGCAGGTAATTCATCACGCGGGTCACGACCGGGGCGTTCAAGCTCCTTTACAATATCTAAAAGTGTAGGCTCACCCACACCGATTTCGTTTGCAACATTAGCCACACCCTTGCTTTCAACCTTTTGGGAAATACCGCTTAAAGCACCTGCTTTAAGGTCCTTGTCGGTATAATCGCAAAGCTTAATAAGCTTTTCGGCCGCGTCATAGCTTTCGGGGTGAACTGAGGTATTATCAAGGGGGTTTTTACCGTCAATAATTCTTAAGAAGCCTGCACACTGCTCAAAGGCTTTTGGTCCAAGCTTTGAAACCTTTTTAAGCTGACTTCTGTTTGTAAAACGTCCGTTTTCCTCACGGTAAGCCACTACGTTTTTAGCAACGGCAGGTCCAAGACCCGAAACGCGCGCCAAAAGTTGAACAGATGCGGTATTAAGGTCAACACCTACTGAGTTTACGCAGTCTTCAACAACACCGTCAAGCGCGCTGTTTAACTGATTTTGCGGCATATCGTGCTGATACTGACCGACACCAATTGCCTTTGGGTCAATTTTAACAAGCTCGGCCAAAGGGTCCTGAAGTCTTCTTGCAATTGACACCGCACTACGTAAAGATACGTCATAATCGGGGAATTCTTCTGCCGCTAATTTTGAAGCAGAATAAACACTTGCGCCCGCTTCGCTTACAACCATATATGAAAGTCCGTCATTAATCTCCTTAATAACGTCAGCGGCAAAAACCTCGGTTTCGTGGCTTGCAGTACCGTTGCCAATAGCAAACACCTGAACACCGTGCTTTTTAACCAACGCTTTTACAATAATTTTAGCGTTTTCAATGTCACTTTTCGGGGGCGCGGGATAAATTACACCTGTATCAAGCACCTTGCCCGTACCGTCAACAACCGCAACCTTACAGCCGGTGCGATAACCGGGGTCCAGCCCTAAAACAACCTTATCATTAACGGGTGGCTGCATTAAAAGCTGCTGCAAATTGGTTGAAAAAACCTTAATTGCCGAGGTCGAAGCACGGTCGGTAAGCTCGCTTCTGATTTCGCGTTCAATTGACGGAAAAATAAGTCGGCTGTAAGCATCCTTTGCGGCGGCAACAACCGTTTCGGTTGCGGGACTTCCCTCTTTAATATGATTTTTTGAAATAATAAACATTGCTTTGGCTTCATCAAAGTCGATTGAAACCTTTAAAAATTCTTCCTTTTCGCCACGGTTTATGGCCAAAATTCTATGGTCGGCAATTTTTGAAAGGGCTTCGCTGTATTCTTTATACATTTCATAAACGTCAAGGTCTTCCTTAGCACCCTTTACGTTTAAAATGCCGTGCGCCATACAAACAAAGCGCATACGCTTTCTTATATCGGCATCGTCCGAAATTTTTTCAGCAATAATATCCATTGCACCTTGAAGCGCATCCTCTGCCGTTTCAACACCCAATTCGGCATTGATAAAATCAACCGCCATTTCAATAGGCAGCTTGCAGTCGGGCGCTTGCTCATAAATCATATCAGCCAAGGACTCAAGACCCTTTTCTTTGGCAACGCTTGCCCTTGTTTTGCGCTTTTTCTTATACGGGCGGTAAATATCATCAAGCTCGGTCAGTGTTTGCGCCGCATCAATTGCCGCGATAAGCTCGTCAGTAAGCGCGCCCTGCTCTTCAATAGACGCCTTAATCTTTTCGCGGGTTTCATCCATATTGCGAAGATAATTAAGCCTTTCTGAAAGCTCACGAAGCACCTGGTCATCAAGTGAGCCGTGGGCTTCCTTACGGTAACGGGCGATAAAGGGTATGGTATTACCTTCATCAATAAGCTTTACCGTGTTTTCAACCTGAAAGGGTTTTAAAGAAAATTCTTGAGTTAGTTTTTCAATAATGTTAATAATAATCACCTATTTTTCGGTTTTAATTTCTATTTTGCCGTCATCGACGTAAAAGGATATATCACCCTGCGTGTCGGTGCGGTAAATTTTTGCATTAAAATTTTCCAAAGCCGTCATTGCTTCAATGTGCGGGTGACCGTAATCATTACCCACCCCGCAGGAAACCACGGCATATTCGGGCTTTGCGACACTTAAGAATTCGAAGCTTGTTGAACCCTTACTGCCGTGATGGCCAACCTTTAAAACGTCACAGTCAATATCACGTGTGCGGTCAAGCAGCTTTTGTTCGGCAACCTCTTCCCCGTCGCCCGTGAATAAAAACCTTACACCGTCAATTTCGGCCATAAGGTAAAGCGAACGGTTGTTTTCATCTATGCTATCGTAATAACCCAATGCCGTAACCTTAAATTCACCAAGCATAAAGTTAAGACCGTAAATTCCGTTATAAAAACTGCCACCCTGCTTTAAAATACTTTCCTTTGCGTTTTTGGCAATGGATATATTATAGCTTGTAACTTCGGGCGCTATCATATTTTTAATTGGATATTCTTCGGCTATTTCACTGAAAGCACCAATATGGTCGGTGTGATAATGCGAAACGATAAGCATATCAATTTGTTTTACGTTGAGCCGCCTTAAATCTGCTAAAACGTCATCGGCCGCTACCGCTTCACCCGTGTCAATAACCGCGCAATAGCCGTCACTGTAAATTATTGCGCAGTCACCCTGCCCGACGTCCATAAACCTTATAAAGTCATCTTCAAAATTTACGAATGCGCCTTTTTGCCCGCCAAACATTGCACTGTCGCGTGCATAAAACAATAAAATAGTGAAAACAACGATGCAAAGCACCGCTGTTATCACTGTAATTATTTTCTTGAAATCAAGCTTTAAGGTCATACCTCGTCACTGCCTGCGGCTTCCATTTCCATAAGCTGGTCGGGTGTGATAAGTACCTTTCGCGGCTTCGAGCCTTCATAACCGCCGACAATGCCGCGTTGTTCCATTTCATCGATAATACGCGCGGCACGGGCATAACCAAGCTTCAGCTTTCTTTGAAGCAATGATGTTGAAGCCATACCGTTTTCAACAACCACGCGGATAGCATCCTTAATCATAGGGTCTTCATCCGGTCCGTCTTCTTCAACACCTGTGCGCTGTTTCTTTTCAATTGCGGCCTGACGTTCAATCTCATTCATAACGTCTTCGTTATAGCAAGCCGTGCGGTCACCCTTTACAAAGTCAACAACCGCCTTAATTTCTTCATTACTTACAAAACAACCCTGCAAACGGCTTGGCTTTGAAGTACCGACAGGATTAAACAGCATATCACCGCGGCCGAGAAGCTTTTCAGCACCCGCCTGGTCAATAATGGTGCGGCTGTCAATTTGTGAAGACGTGGTAAGCGCAATTCGGGTTGGAATATTAGCCTTAATAACACCCGTAATAACGTCAACCGACGGACGCTGTGTTGCAAGAATCATATGTATACCTGCGGCTCTGGCCTTTGCCGCCAAGCGGGCAATATGGTCTTCCACTTCTTTAGAAGCAGTCTGCATAAGGTCGGCAAATTCGTCTATCATTATAACGATATAAGGCATTTTTTCAACCTCGGGCTCGTCCACAATACCGTCGACAACCTCGTTATATTCTTCAATATTACGCACCTTGCGGTCAGAAAGCATTTTATAACGCTTTTCCATTTCGCCAACCGCCCAGCCGAGAGCACCTGCGGCCTTTCTCGGGTCGGTAACAACCGGCACCATAAGATGCGGTATGCCGTTATAGGGTTCAAATTCAACCGTTTTGGGGTCAATAAGCAAAAGCTTTAACTCGTCGGGGGTATTCTTATACAAAAGGCTTATAATAATTGAGTTTGTGCAAACCGACTTACCCGAGCCTGTCGCACCTGCGATAAGACCGTGAGGCATTTTTGAAATGTCGGTTGTGATGATGTTACCCGTAATATCCTTACCCAAAGCAACCGTTAATTTTGACTTTGCGGAGGTAAATTCGGGCGCTTCAAGAATTTCACGAATACCGACCGCACGCTTGTCCTTATTAGGCACTTCAATACCAACAGCGGCTTTGTTTGGAATAGGCGCTTCTATACGCACGTTGCCTGCCGCCAAATTAAGTGCGATATCATCTGCCAAGGCAGTAATCTTACTGATTTTAACACCCGCGCAGGGCTGTAATTCATAACGTGTAACTGTCGGGCCGCGACTGATATCAACAATTCGTGTTTCAACACCAAAGCTTCGAAGAGTTCTTACCAGGTGCTCGGCCGTGTCAGAATCATCCTCGGCAACCAGACCGCTTGTGCCGCGCGTATCCTTTAAAAGGCTTGTGGGCGGGTAAACGTAGCCCCTGTCGGTTGCGGCTTCAAGATTATCCTTAACCTCTGCAGTAAAGCTTTCGGTTTCGGCCTTCATATCAATAACAATTTCTTCTTTTTGAGGCTTTTCTTCCTTCTTGGCAACCTCTAAAGCGGTGTCAAGCTTTTCCTTATCCTCGGCCCCGTCGGGCTTAACTATAATTGCGGCATTATTGTCTTCGGGGCCGCTTTCGTCCTTATAAGCGCGGATAAGTCGCTTGCTTTTAAGGGGCAATTCGTTTTGTTCCTTCTGGCGTTCTTTAATACTGCCGTCAACGGGTACGTCAACGTTAAAGCCCTTAACAACCTTAATTTCCTTTTCGGCCTTTTCCTGATAAGCGTTCTGAGCCTGTTCTGCAACAGCCTTTGCAGGTCTTTTAAACATTTTAAAAAGGCTTATAAGGGTTGTGCCGGTAAGTATCATTAAAAGCACAAACATAAGCAAAATTACGGTAATAGCCGCACCTGCCTTGCCGAATAAAAGATATATCGGCTGACCGATAAGCGCACCGATAAAGCCGCCGCTTTTAAGGGCAACACCGTTTGTATAAGCCTTGCCGAGATGCTCGAAAAAGCCGATATTTGCCGTGTGCTTTGAAAAAATGTCAATAGCCGCGCCGATAAGTGCAAGAAACGCACCGCCTTCAATAA
The DNA here is from genome assembly GCA_045580625.1 of Acutalibacteraceae bacterium. Classification (GTDB taxonomy): domain Bacteria; phylum Bacillota; class Clostridia; order Oscillospirales; family Acutalibacteraceae; genus UBA737. Next base: position 25,133 of record JAZNOE010000008.1, read on the forward strand.
GCTTTGCAAGGGTGGTATTTGTCAGCTTTTCCATTGAAACAAACACTGACACAATGCCGATAAAAAACGGCACTGCATAAGCGGTAACACCGAAAAGACCGAAAACAAAGTTATGTAACCAAAGCCAGACGTTTTCGCCCTTTATAAACACAACACAAAGCAAAAATATTGCAACCGCAAAGCCGATTACAGAATAAATCTGACGCTGTGCCGCAACCGACTGCTGGGTTTGCTTTTGTGATTTCTTTTTTGTATACTTCCTTTTTTTAGTTGCCAAGAAAATCTTCTCCTTAAACTGTTATGTATGGCTGAAATCAGCCGTTATTTTCAATTAATTCGTAAAGCCCCGCTATCACCTGCGACAAATTGCCGACCTTATCAATAAGCCCGACTTCAACCGCGCGATCCCCCGACAAGACACTGCCGACGTCGGTCACCATTTCGCCTGTATTCATCATAAGGCTTGTAAAGGCTTCACCGCTGATTTTAGAATTACGGCAGACAAAATCGGTTATGCGGTCTTGCATACGCTGAAAATGATTAAGCATTTGCGGCACACCGATAAAAAGACCGTTGCTCCTTACAGGGTGCACCGTCATTGTGGCAGAGGGCGCAATATATGACCTTTTGGCCGAAACAGCCAACGGCACACCAATCGAATGACCGCCGCCAAGCACCAAGGATGCCGTGGGCTTTTTCATACCCGAAATAAGCTCGGCAATGGCAAGGCCTGCCTCAACGTCACCGCCTATGGTATTTAAAATAACCAGCAGCCCTTCAATTTCGCTTGATTCCTCAACCGCGACAAGCTGTGGGATTATATGCTCATATTTAGTGGACTTACTGTTTTCAGACAAAACGGTGTGCCCTTCAATTTCACCAATGATGGTAAGACAATAAATTTTGTGCTTACCGTCAGCGGATATAACCGAGCCAAATTCCTTTATATTTTCGCTTTTTTCATTTTTTAAAGAATTATTATCACTCATTAAAATCACCCATAATTTATTATGGAAAGATTTCGGCGAAAAATTCATATATTTAAGTATAGCATATCTATATTAATTTAACAAGTTATTTTAATTATTAAGATTTCAAAAAAATATTGCGGTTTTTGAAGCTATATGTTATTATGAATTTACAAATTATTCACAAATTCGACATAAAAGAGGTTAGTTATGAGAGCAGACGGTAAACGACTCCGCCACACCAACCCGATGTACAGGGTTGCCGCGCATATAATGGACAAACGCGTGGATTCAATGAATATGATAACCATTGATATTCCTTATGACCCCATGCAGGAATACATAAATCAAAAGCGCAAGGAAGGCATAAGGCTCAGCCATATGTCGCTTGTTATTGCCGCATACGTGCGCACACTTTCGGAATTTCCACAGCTTAACCGTTTTGTTGTTAACAAAAACGTTTATACCCGCAACGAGGTTGCTGTTGGTATGGTGGTTTTAAAGTCAATGGATGAGCTTTACGGTACAATGTCAAAAATGTATTTTGAAAAAGCCAACACCATTTTTGAAGTGAATGATATTATTAATAAATACGTTACCGCCAACCGCGAAGCACCCGAAAACAACAGCACCGAAAAACTTATTAAAATTTTACTCAGCATTCCGGGTCTTTTAAACGTGGGTGTAAGATTATTTAAGCTTATGGACCGTTACGGCCTTTTGCCGAAAGCAATTATCAACGCCTCCCCTTTCCATATGAGCGTTGGTATAACAAACCTTGCGTCCCTTCGCACAAACCATATTTACCACCACTGTTATGAATTCGGCACAACAAGTCTTTTTATGGCAATGGGTAATTTGCGAGAGGTTGCAAAGCGTAAGGGTGATGAAATTGTATTCGTACGCTCGCTTCCCATTGGTGTTACCATGGATGAACGTATATGCTCGGGCAGTTATTTTGCCGCGGCTTTTAAAAGTATGAAAAAATATCTCACAAACCCCGCCCTTTTAGAGCTTCCGCCCGAAAAGGTAATTGAAGACGAGGATAAATAATAAACAATTTAATAAATAAAGCCTGTTAAAATTTAGTCAATATAATGCTTGATTTTAGCGGGCTTTTAGTATACAATAATAAGGATAAAATTATTAATCGGAGGAATTTAAAATGTTAGTATCCGCAAAAGAGATGCTGCAGAAGGCAAAAGCCGGCAAATATGCAGTAGGTCAATTTAACATCAACAACCTTGAATGGACAAAGGCCATTCTTTTAACCGCGCAGGAGCTTAACTCTCCCGTTATTCTCGGTGTTTCCGAAGGTGCAGGCAAATATATGTGCGGTTACACCACCATTGTTGGTATGGTTAACGGTATGATTAACGAGCTCGGCATCACTGTTCCTGTTGCTCTTCACCTTGACCACGGCAGCTATGAAGGTGCTAAGAAGTGCATTGAGGCAGGCTTCTCTTCAGTTATGTTCGACGGTTCACATTACCCCATCGAAGAAAACATTGCAAAAACTAAGGAATTAGTTGCCATTTGTGACGAGCTTGGTCTTTCACTTGAAGCTGAAGTTGGTTCTATCGGTGGCGAAGAAGACGGCGTTGTAGGCGCAGGCGAATGTGCTGACCCCGAAGAATGCAAAATGATTGCTGATCTCGGCATTACAATGCTTGCTGCAGGTATTGGTAACATCCACGGCAAATACCCCGAAAACTGGGCAGGTTTAAGCTTTGACACACTTGATGCTATTCAGCAACTCACAGGCGATATGCCTTTAGTTCTTCACGGCGGCACAGGTATCCCCGCTGATATGATTCAGAAAGCCATTTCTCTCGGCGTTTCTAAGATTAACGTAAACACCGAATGTCAGTTGGCTTTTGCTGCTGCAACACGTGAATATGTTGAAGCAGGCAAGGATTTAAGCGGCAAGGGCTTTGATCCCAGAAAGCTTTTGGCTCCCGGTGTTGAAGCAATTAAGGCAACCGTTAAAGAAAAGATGGAGCTTTTCGGTTCTGTAAACAAGGCTTAATTATAAAGCAAAATTTTAAGAGCAGTCACAAGACTGCTCTTTTTTTATAATAATTTTAAATTATAGTTTGTCGGGCTCTTCATTATAGGCACGCGTAGGGTCGTACCTGTGTGTGCGACCGCAAAAAACGGAATAACACACAGGTTGTTCCCTACGCATTATATCAATTTTTATCCTATATCGTAGGGGCGACCATTGGTCGCCCGTCGGCAATTTGCGAGATTATGCGGGAGAGCAATGCTCTCCCCTACGAATAAAAAATGAAATTGTTCTCTAATTACGAATTCCGAATTTCGCGTCAGCGATAAACTCCATTCACCCAAAACAAAAAAGCACCTCTTACGAGATGCTTAATTATTATTTAAAAATGTAAGAAGCGGGGTTTACCTGCTTATCGTTTTTAAGTACTTCAAAATGGAGATGATCACCTGTCGAGCGACCTGTGTTACCCATTGTTGCAATTTGCTGACCCTGTGAAACAGCTTGTCCGGCCTTTACGCAAAGCGCATTGCAGTGTGCATAACGTGTCTTCAAACCGTTGCCGTGATCAATTTCAACAAGGTAACCGTAGTTACCCTGATAGCCTGCAAATGTAACCGTACCGCTTTGTGCGGCAAAAATTGCTGTACCGCGGTCACCCGCAAAGTCAATAGCCTTATGGTTGCGACCGTCGCCCCAATATGCAGAAATGTAAACGTAGGTATTAAGCGGAACAATAAAGCCTGCAGACTTTGCCTGTGCTTTTTCAGTAGCAGATGCCATATTAATGGCAGTACCCTTTACAACAACCTGAGTAACAGGCTCAACCAAAACTTCGTTGCTTAAAACCTCGCGTGAGCTTTCGCTGCCGTTTACGGTTTCAACCAATTCGGTCTTAGCGGCAACACCCTGAACACCGGGGGTTGTGATTTTTGAATAACCAACATATTCAGTGCTGGTCTTAAGAGTTTTGGTAGAAAATGCGATGGGCGCTTCAAAAGAAACCTTTGAAACGGTCTTTACGTTGAGATTTGCAATAATGTTCTTAACAGCATTGGCATCATCAACGCGTGAAGCATAAGAAAAAACCTTTTCAAGGCGGATGTCGTCAACGAATTCAGCAGAATTTTCTGCACCGTCGATGTAATAACGGCAACGTGACTGTTCAATTAATTCGTCAAGGTTTTCAATATCGGTATAAGCCATGGGCTTATTGTTTACATATAATATATTAGCGGCTGAAATTTCATCAGTGTTTTCAGCAATTGCCTGTGCAATTTCATTTTTGTCGGCAAAGCTTTCAGCAAGGGTAAGGGTTAAATCAAAGGATGCTTTGTCAATTGCCTCGGTAACCTTAAAGTGATGAGTGTTGTTTTCAATATAGCTTACCGCACTGTCAAAAACCTTTGAGCTTTTTACAACGCCTATGCTTTCACCCTTATACATTACGTTAAAACCAAGGGTGATACCACAGGAAAGAAAGCTTACAACAAAGCCGAGAATAACAATTAAAACAAGTGAAAGAACCTTTGTGAGCACTTTGTTATACTTTATTAAATTTTGCGTTTTGTTTAACATTTTTTCGCAAAGTTCGTTAAAAATAAAAGTCAGCGCCTTTCTTTTAAAAATTACAATTTGTAACAACTACAAGAGGTATTATAACAAAAAGGTTACAAAATTGCAACCTTTTTTTAATATTTTTGCAAGATTTCTTTAAATTATTATAAAAAAACAAGCCAAAACCTGCATTTTGGCTTGTTTTTTAACTTAAATTGTAACATTTAAAACATAGAAAGCTGATTTGTGTCTGGCAAATCCTTAAATGCACCCAAATCACTCAAATTCTGAATAATGGTTTTTGACACACCTGCTTCAAGCTGAAAATCTTCCTTCGAAACGTAATTTCCTGCTTGGGCGGCTTCATAAATTGAATAAGCTGCTTTTTCACCAACACCCGAAAGTGCGCCGAAGGGTAAACGCATTTTGCCGTCTTCGGGCACGTATTTCATCGCGTGCGATTTGTTAATGTCAATTGGAAGGACTTCAAGCCCGCGCGAAAACATTTCATTAAATATAAGCATATTTTCATAAACGTCAAGCTCTTTTTGGGTAGCATCCTTACCCTTTGCCTTAATATCACGAAGATATCGGCGCACCGCTTCCTTGCCGCCCATAATTATAGGTACGTCAACGTCTTCGGGGCGGGCGGTGAAATAAGCACAATAAAATTCAAGCGGGCGGTAAACCTTATACCATGCAAGGCGCAAAGCACCGATAACGTAAGCCGCCGCGTGGGCTTTAGGGAACATATACTTAATTTTACGGCAGGAATCAATATACCATTCAGGCACGTTGACCTTGCGCATATCCTCGGCCATTTCGTCCCAGACCTCTTTAGGCACGGCGCCCTTTGCGATAAGACCCTTACGAACCGTTTCGGTAATCTTAAAGGCGCGGCCCTCTTCCATACCCTGATGTATTAAGTATACCATAATGTTATCACGTGTACCGATAACTTCAGAAATTGTACAGGTGCCGTTGTCGATTAAGTCCTTCGCGTTGCCGAGATAAACGTCAGTACCGTGTGAAAGACCCGATATCTGAAGCAAATCGGCAAAGTTTTTTGGTTTGCAATCTTCAAGCATTCCGCGAACAAAGCCGGTACCGAATTCGGGTATACAGTAAGTGCCTGTGTTAGATTCAATATCTTCGGGGGTGACACCCAACGCTTCGGTAGAAGTGAAAAGGCTGTAAACCTTGGGGTCACTCATTGAAATATCTGCAACGGGAATGCCTGTATATTCTTCCAAATATTTATATGTAGTAGGAACAACGTGACCAAGCTCGTCAAGCTTTAGAATTGTATCGTGAATTGAATGGAAGTCGAAATGGGTTGTAGTAACACCCGATTCGGGCTTATTTGCGGGATGCTGAATGGGGCAAAAATCGTAAATTGTTTCATTTCTCGGCACAACAATCATACCCGCAGGGTGCTGACCCGTTGTCGCCTTAATTTTACTTTTTTCAACCAGCTTTGCCAGACGGTCAAGCTCGGCATTTGAAAGGGTTATACCCTTCTTTTCGGCATAAGCCTTTGCAAAGCCATAGGCAGTTTTTTCAGCAATGGTAGAAATTGTACCCGCCTTAAACACGTTTTCGCTGCCAAAAAGCTCTTCGGTATAACGCTGAACCTCGGTCTGGAATTCGTCCGAAAAGTTTAGGTCGATATCGGGCACCTTGTCACCCTTGAACCCTAGGAAGGTTTCAAACGGAATATCGTGACCGTCGCGCACCAGCATTTTATCACAGTGGGGACATTTCTTTTCGGGCAGGTCAAAGCCAGAGCCAACCTCACCCTTTAAGAAAAATTCACTATACTGACATTCGGGACAAACGTAATGCGGCGGCAGGGGGTTTACTTCAGATATACCCGCCATTGTCGCAACAAAGGATGAACCGACAGAACCACGCGAACCGACAAGATAGCCGTTTTCTTCACTGAAGGCAACCAGCTTTTGCGCCGAGATATACATTATAGAGAAGCCGTTAGAAATAATTGCATTAAGCTCTTTTTCAAGGCGCTTTGATACAACGTCGGGAACGTTTTCACCGTATTTTTTGCGGGCATTATTCCAACAAATTTCGCGAAGCATATCATCCGAGCCTTCAATAACAGGTGGATGGCTTTCTTCGGGAACGGGAATAATATCACCGCTTACCATTTCGGCAATTTTCGCGGGGTTATCTATAACAAATTCCTTTGCGCGATCACCGAAATAGCTGAAATCATCAAGCATTTCCTGTGTGGTTTTAAGATAAAGGGGTGCTTGATGGTCGAAGTCGTCATAATTCTGACCCGCCATAAGAATTTTACGAATAATTTCATCACTTTTTCTTAAAAAGTGAACGTCACCCGTTGCCACAACAGGCTTGCCAAGCTCGTCCGCAATTTCAACAATTTTGCGGTTATAAGCCTTGAGCATTTCAATACTTGTAACGTGGCGGTAAGGGTTGGGAATAACCTCACCCTTTTTATTCTTTTCATCCGGTTCGGTTGATTTTCTCACCATAAAGTCGTTGTTACCGAGCGGCTGAATTTCAAGATAATCGTAATAGCTTGCAATTCTTAAAAGCTCTTCGTGGGGCTCACCGCGGAAAATTGCTTGGAAAAGCTCGCCCGCTTCACAAGCCGAGCCTACAATTAGGCCTTCACGAAGCTCGTCAAGCTTACTGCGAAGAGTAAGCGGTCTGCCCTTGAAATTATTGATATGTGCATCAGACACCAATTTATAAAGGTTTTTAAGACCGACCATATCCTTAACCAGAATAATCTGATGATAACGCTTTATCTGCTTGGGGGCAAGATTTGTAATATCGGTGTTAACGTCATCAACAAAATAACCTTCAACACCGTAAATAACCTTAAAGTCACTACCGTTTTTGCGGATTTTCTTAACAGCACCTGCGGCCGCAGGGTAAGCCTGCACAACACCGTGGTCGGTAATGGCAATTGCCTTGTGACCCCATTTATAGGCTTGATTAATTAAATCTTCAGCAGGGGTAACGGCGTCCTTGTCAGACATATTGCTGTGGCAATGAAGCTCAATTCGCTTTTCGCCTTCATATTCATCCATTTCAAAATAAGGCTGTAAAAGGGCCAATGCGGTGGGCTTTATTATATGCTCTTTTTTATAATTATCAAATTCATAATTACCGTTAACCAAAACAAAATTACCGTTTTTAAGGTTAGAAATATCTCCCATTCTTTTGGGGTCCATAAACATTGAAGCGCTTATTGAATTGGTATAGTCTGAAATTGAAAAATTAACGATAACCGCTTCACCGCGTTTGGTATTAATTTTGCGGGTTTCATAACCAAACACCTCACCCCAACAGCAAACGGTCATATCGTCGGGGGTAATATCTATCATACGCTTAACGTTGTTATCAATTCTTCTGCCGTAAAAAAGCTTGGGGTCATCAAGATAAACAATGCCGTTTTCGGGCTTTTCACGGCGCTTTTCAAACTTGATTTGCGGTTTTTCTTCAACCTTTTTTTCGGCCTTTGGCGGTTGGGGCACAACCTTGATTTCGGGCATTTCAATTTTAACGTCGTCAAGCTGACCGTCAAAGGAAAGAATAATCTCCCTGCCAAAGCGGTTATTTACAAAACGGACAAACTGTTCTTCAAATTTGGTTGAAGTAATTGTCTTATAACCGCCGTGCTTTAAATTAACAGTAAGACTTTCGCCGTCCAGATTATAATCCGCGCCGTTAAAATAACCGTTTAAAAGCGCATTGTGAAGACGAAGCTCGTCCACCATATCCTCACAAGCGGCAACACAAAATGCAGTTGGGGCAAAATTGGCAGCAATATCACATTTTTCAAGCTTTAAAGTATCTTTAAGCTCGTTATTGGTCTGAAGCATTGTGTCGCGCGAAATATATGTATCACAAAAAAGCCCTGCAGTAAGGCTTCTGTTATCGGTGTTAAGATCACACGTTTTAAGAACTGCACCGTTTAATTTTTGGCGCAATTCTTCACTTAAAAAATCACCGAATATTTCGCAGAACAATGGGGTAGCCAATTTTTTCAACTCCGTTTACATTTTTTCAATTTCTTCAATTAGTGCATCCACCAATTTATCTTCGGGCAATTTAGAGATAATTTCGCCCTTTTTAAAAAGCACGCCGCAGCCCTTACCGCCTGCAATGCCGATGTCAGCGGCAGATGCTTCACCCGGACCGTTTACCACACAGCCCATAATGGCAACCGTTATATTTTTATTAACGTTTGCAAGGCGCTTTTCAGCCTCAGCGGCTATTTTAATTAAATCGATTTGTGTTCTGCCACAGGTCGGGCAGGAAACAAACTTAATGCCGTCATTTCTGACACCGATAGCCTTTAAAAGCTTAATACCGGCTTCAACCTCTTTTACAGGGTCGTCGGTTAAAGAAATACGAATTGTGTTGCCTATACCGCGAAGCAGCAGACCGCCAATACCCGCCGCCGATTTTATAACACCCATATTTTCGGTGCCCGCTTCGGTAACACCAAGGTGCAACGGATAACGGCATTTTTCGGCCGCCAGCTCATAAGCCTTATACATATTAAATGTATCTGAAGATTTTAAAGACAACACGATATCATCAAAATCAAATTTTTCTAAAAGCGATATATGATAAAGTCCGCTTTCAACCATTGCTTCGGGGGTAACACCGCCGTATTTAGCTAAAATTTCCTTTTCAAGTGAGCCCGAATTTACACCAATTCTTATGGGCACACCTGCTTTTCTGCAAGCGTCGGCAACGGCCTTAACGTTATCGTCACCACCAATATTGCCTGGGTTTATGCGCACCTTATCAACACCTGCGGCAACGCTTTCGATAGCCAAGCGGTAATCAAAATGAATGTCTGCCACCAAAGGAATTTTAATTGCATTTTTAAGTGCTTCAACAGTTTTAAGCGCTTCCTTATCGGGCACGGTAACGCGTACAATGTCGCAACCGGCTTTTTCAAGTCTTAAAGCCTGCAAAACGTTGCCTTCGATATCGTGCGCTTCGGCACACAGCATTGACTGAACGCTGACGGGTGCACCGCCACCGATATATATATTGCCAACCTTAACTTTTTTAGTAATATCATTTGTGTATAACATCATATCACCTTATTTTAAAAAATAAGTCCCCAAATATCCTTTGCGGCAACAAGCACCATAAAAATTATTAAAATAATAAAGCCTGCCGCGTGTATTGCCGATTCATATTTTTCGGGCACTTTTTTGCGGAATATCATTTCAAACAAAATAAACACAAGTCTGCCACCGTCAAGCGCGGGCACGGGTAAAAGATTAAAAAGACCCAAATTTACAGTTATAAGCGCCATCATAGGCAGTAGATTAAACAGACTTTGCTTTGCCGCATCAGCAATGGCAACCGTAACCCCGACAGGACCCGAAATTGCGCTTATACCGTACTTACCGCCAAGCAAATCGAACAAGCTTCGCCAGATAATCATACAATAAGACGCGGTGGTTGAAAAGGTCTGCTTTATATAATTCCAAACCGTTTTCTTAATGCCGTAAACCTTAAAGTCCCATTTTAAAAAGGTTATGCCTTCGGCTTCTTCGGTTTCAAATTTTACACTTTTAAGCTCTACCTTTTTGCCGTCGCGAAGCACCGTCATATCAAGGGTGCCGTCCTCGACGTTTGTAAAAGCGTAGTTCATATCATAAATACCGAAAATTTTACGGCCTTCAATTTCAATTATCTTGTCATCCACACAAAGACCGCTTTGCTGTGTTGTGGCATTTTCGCTGAATTCGGCAATTACGGTTGAAGCAAACATTTTTTGCGGGGCCAGAATTATTGCAACCAGTATAAGACCAAAAATTAAATTAAAGGTTGCACCCATTACAACAATTAAAAACCTGCGCCAAGGGGCCTTATTACAAAAAGCGCGGGTGTCTTCACTGTTTTCATCCTCGCCTTCCATTGCGCAATAACCACCCAAGGGGACAAGATTAAAGGAATATTTGGTTTCCTTGCCCTTAAAGCCGAAAAGCCGCGGACCGAAGCCTACGGCAAATTCGTTGACCTTTACCCCCAAAAGCTTAGCGGCAATAAAATGGCCGAATTCGTGAATAACTATTAAAATTAAGAAAAGTAAAATTGCGGTAAGATAGGGCCATATAACGCCCCAAATTTCTGAAATATTAATTTAAATCACCTGAAATTAAATATTGTTAAGCACCGCTTGACGCGCGGCCTTGTCGGTATAAAGTATATCACTAAGATTGAATTCTTTTTTATTTTCAACAGAATATGCGGCTTTTTCAACCAATTCTGCAATTTGCAAAAACTTAATTTTGCCTTCCAAGAAAAGTCGCACTGCTTCTTCATTAGCACCGTTTACCGCAGTGGGGCGAAGACCGCCTTCATTAATTGCCGAAATGCAAAGCGGCAGACAGCGGAAGGTGTCGGTGTCGGGCTTTTGGAAGGTTAAGGTGCCAATATCGGCAAGTGACAGTTTTTCAAATGCGTAATTACTGCGCCGGGGATAAGTCAGCGCATACTGAATGGGCAGTCGCATATCGGGTGTGCCAAGCTGACCGATAACCGCACCGTCGCTTAATTCAACCGCCGAATGTAAAATGCTTTGGCGGTGAACAAGCACCTCAATATCATTTGCACCGACCCCAAAAAGATGCACCGCTTCAATTACCTCAAGCCCCTTATTCATAAGTGTGGCCGAATCAATGGTAATTTTTGCACCCATTGACCAGTTGGGGTGTGCAAGCGCTTCCTTAACTGTAACGTTTTCTAAATCATTACGGGTTTTACCAAAAAACGGACCGCCCGAAGCTGTCAGCAAAATCTTTTTAAGGCTTCCCTTCGGCGCGCCCTGAAGTGACTGGAAAATTGCCGAATGTTCACTGTCAACCGGCAGAATTTTAACACCCTTTTCACGGGCGGCGCGGTTTACAATATCACCGCCTGTAACAAGCGTTTCTTTGTTTGCAAGGGCAATGTCCTTACCGCTTTCGATAGCGGCAAGTGTCGGGCGAAGACCCGCAATGCCCACAATGGAATTAAGCGCAACGTCGGCATCCATCACGGCGATTTCGCACACACCGTCAACACCTGACAGTACCTTTATATCGGTGTCGCCAAGCTTAATTTTAAGCGCGGCCGCCTTTTCTTCATTAAAAACAGCAACGGCTTTTACCTTAAATTCGCGCGCCTGCTTTTCAAGTAAATCAATATTACTTCCTGCCGCCAAACCCACAACGGTGTAACCGTCGCGGCGGCAAACCTCAAGCGCCTGAGTGCCTATTGACCCTGTCGAGCCAAGAATAACCAAGCTTTTCATTATAACACCCCAAGGCTTATAAGAATTAAATAAATGGGTGATATCATAAGGATAGAGTCAAAACGGTCAAGTATGCCGCCGTGACCGGGAATTAAATTGCCGTAATCCTTAAGACCAACCGCACGCTTTATTGTAGATGCGAATAAATCACCGCACATACCCACAATGCAAAGCGGAATCGTTAAAATTAAAGTGGGAATAAGCTTGTCGGTCATTGAAAATGCAAAATTTAAAACAAGTGACAAAATAACGCTGGTTAAGATGCCGCCAACAGCACCCTCAATTGTCTTTTTCGGCGAAATTTCGGGACAAAGCTTGTGCTTGCCAAGGGTTACGCCAACAAAATAAGCACCGGTGTCACAGCCTGATGAGAAGTTAAGCATCATCAGTAAATAATATATTCCCGTTGCGGTAGAAATACCACCGATTTCGAATCCATATTCTGCGCCGAAGTTGGCAATTTTTTCAAACGAGCCGAATGCATAAGCAATAACAAAGGGCATTACACAAAGGGATAAAACACCGCCAAGGTCTAATTCCTTATGTTTTTTAAGGGTCATAAAGACCGCAGCTAAAACGTAAAGCACGGTTATGTGATAGGTTGTGATGAGGTAATCCCCCAACTTAAAGCCGTCAAGTGCAAATGTAATAACCGCACCCGCGGTGTAAAGCATTGCAACGATGTTGATAACAACGCTTTTCATTTTAGCAACGTTGTGCACAAGCTCAAAGGTAGCAATTGCCGCCAGAATTGCAAGAAAAACGGTTATAAACAGCGGGTTTACAAGATAGCCGAGAGCCAGCACCCCGCCGACAACCGCACAAAGTATAGCACCGGAAATTATACGTGTTTTCATTTTTTAAACTCCTCCAAAACGACGGTTGCGCTTTAAAAAGTCGCCAATCGCTTTTTCAAGATCCTTTTCACTGAAATCGGGCCAAAGTATGTCAGAATACCAGAATTCCGAATAAGCCGACTGCCATATAAGATAATTTGAAAGGCGGTATTCACCGCTTGGGCGAATTATAAAATCAGGGTCGGGACAGTCGTGTGTGTAAAGGCTTTGTGAAATTAATTCTTCGTTAATATCTTCCGCTTTAACACCACTGTCAACGATTTTCTGCACCGCTTTTACAATTTCGTCGCGGCCGCCGTAATTAATGGCAATGTAAAGGGTAAGACCGGTTGCGTTTTGTGAATCGCGTTCGTTCTTTTCCATAAGCTGCTTTATATCATCAGCCAACGGAGTGCGGTCACCGATAAAACGCACACGAATATTTTCATCCTTAAAGTTTTCGGCATCCTTCAAATAATCGCGAAGCAAATTCATAATACCGTTTACTTCATCCTGCGGACGCTTCCAGTTTTCGGTTGAAAATGCATAAACCGTTAAATATTTTAACCCTATTTTGTTGCAATATCTTGCAATATTTTTAAATGTTTTAGCGCCTGCAACGTGACCTGCCGAGCGTGGCAAGCCCCTTTTTTTAGCCCAGCGGCCGTTACCGTCCATAATAATTGCGATATGCTGCGGCAAAACGCGGTTTTCCTTTAGGTTTGACAAGCTTAATCACTTCCCTGTGTCAAACAGCGGCCCCATAGGAGACCGCTGTTTAAAATTACAATAAATCAGATTTCTAAAATTTCCTTTTCCTTATCGGCAGCCATTACGTCAATTTCTTTGCAGTATTTATCGGTAAGGTTTTGAATCTTCTTTTCGCCGTTTGCTTCATCATCTTCAGTGATGGAGTTTGCTTTTTTAAGACCCTTTAATTTTTCCAAAGCATCGCGGCGGGTGTTACGGATAGCAACCTTGGTTTCTTCTGCTATCTTTTTAACGTCCTTAACGATTTCCTTACGACGTTCCTCGGTAAGGGGCGGGAAAGCAAGGCGGATAACACGGCCGTCATTCTGGGGGTTAATGCCGATATCAGAAGTCAATATAGCCTTTTCAATAGCCTTTAAGGTTGTAGCGTCCCAAGGCTGAATCATTAAAATGCGGGGTTCGGGAACTGAAACGGCAGCCATCTGCTGAATAGGTGTGGGACAGCCGTAATAATCAACAGAAATTCTGTCAAGCACAGCAACGTTTGCACGGCCTGCGCGGATGGATTTATATTCTCTTTCCAAAACGCCAAGGGTTTTAATCATTTTTTCTTCGGTATTCTTAATAAGCTCGTTCATAAGTAATCTCCTTAAAGGTTATTTAACAATTGTGCCGATTGCTTCGCCCACCATGGCAGAAACAATATTTTCGGGGTTGTCTAAATTGAAAACCAAAATCTGGATATCGTTATCCATACAAAGGGATGCGGCAGTAGCATCCATAACGTGAAGTTCCTTTTGAAGAACCTCCATGTGAGTGAGTGTGTCATACTTTTTAGCATCGGGATTCTTCTTGGGGTCACTGTCGTAAACACCGTCAACGTTGGTTGCCTTGAAGATTACGTCAGCGCCGATTTCAGCAGCACGAAGAGCTGCGCCGGTATCGGTCGAGAAGAAGGGGTTACCTGTGCCGCAGCCGAAGATAACAACCCTGCCCTTTTCAAGATGGCGAACTGCCTTGTTTCTGATATAAGGCTCAGCCACCTGGCGCATTTCAATAGCGGTCTGAACGCGGGCGTTAACACCCAGCTGTTCGAGTGCATCAGCCAAAGCCAACGCGTTAATTGATGTTGCAAGCATACCCATGTGGTCAGCGCGGGTACGGTCCATCTTACCGCTTGAGCGACCGCGCCAGAAGTTGCCGCCACCCACAACGATTGCGACCTGAACGCCCATATCAACACAGGCCTTTACCTTTTCGCAAACCTCAAGCACCTTGTCAAAATCAATGCCTACACCTTTTTCACCGGCAAGAACCTCACCGCTGAGCTTTAAAAGCACACGCTTGTAAACAGGTTTCATTTTAAACACCCTAACTTTGTTTTATTATTAATAATATTTTACATTATAAGCGAAATAATGTCAATTACAATTACATACAAACTTAAAAAATTATCTTGGTGTGGAAATTATAGTTTATCGGGATGTTAAATTGGTGGCACATCGTAGGGACAATTCACGAATTGTCCGAAAATAATAGTTAATCGCAACGGGCGATTCGTGAATCGCCCCTACAGATACACAATTTGATTTGTACAGTAATTACGCATTACGAATTACGAATTACGAATTTCGCGTCAGCGATAAACCCCAATTTATAAAATTTACCACAACCCCCTTGAATTATATTAAAAATATGTTAAAATATAGTCAAAGATTAAAAACAAGGAGTTTTAAAAATGGCAAAAGAAGTATTAGTTGAAATTTCTGCTCGTCACGTTCACGTTTCTCAGAAAGATTTGGAAATTCTTTTTGGTAAAGGCTATCAGCTCACCCCCAAGAAGGACCTTTCACAGCCCGGTCAGTTCGCTTGTGAAGAAAAGGTTACCATTGTTGGTGCAAAATCTTCATTAAAAGCATCTATTCTCGGCCCTGTTCGCCCCGATACTCAGGTTGAGCTTTCTTTAACCGATGCGCGTTCAATCGGTGTTACTGCTCCCATCCGTGAATCAGGCGACGTTGCAGGCAGCGGTGCGTGCAAAATTGTTGGTCCTAAAGGCGAGGTTGAGCTTGCACAGGGCGTTATAGCTGCAAAGCGCCATATACATATGACCCCTGCCGATGCTGAAAAATACAGCATTACCGATAAGCAGATCGTATCTGTTAAGGTTGACACAAACGGCCGTTCACTTGTTTTCGGTGACGTTGTTGCACGTGTAAGCCCTTCATACGCACTTGCAATGCACATTGACACCGACGAAGCAAACGCTGCTTTGGTTGGCCCTAATCAAATGGGTGAAATTCTTGACTAATTTAGGTTTATACCTACATATTCCCTTTTGTAACGGCAAATGTTCTTATTGCGATTTTTATTCTGCTTTTACAAACGAAGGGCTTATCGACAGTTACGTAACTGTACTTATAAGAGAAATAAAACAATGGGGCGGCAAAATAAACCGTCCCATTGATACTATTTACCTTGGCGGCGGTACACCGTCGCTTTTAAACCACCGTTTAGCACGGCTTTTAAAGGCGGTTTATGAAAATTTCGACGTGTTAAACGATGCCGAAATTACCCTTGAAGTAAACCCTGCCGATAATATTTATGAAATTTTAAGTAATGCAAAATTGGCGGGAGTAAACCGCATTTCTATTGGTGCACAAAGCGGTGACGATAACGAGCTTTCATTACTTGGCAGACGTCATACCGCCAAAGACACCGAAAATGCCGTAAGAATTGCCAGAGAATTAGGTTTTAACAACATTTCGCTTGATTTAATGTTAGGTCTGCCCGACAGCAGCTGTGACACCCTGAAAAACAGCCTTGATTTTATAACAAGCCTTAACCCCGAGCATATTTCGGCTTATATTTTAAAAATTGAAGAAAACACTAAATTTTATAAGCAAAGAGATACGCTGAATTTGCCGGATGATGACGCAGTCAGTGACCAATACTTATTTATGTGCGAATATTTGGAAAACAAAGGCTTTTGTCATTATGAAATTTCAAATTTTTGCAAAGGCGACACCCAAAGCCGCCACAATTTAAAATATTGGAAATGTGAGGAATATTTGGGTCTTGGCCCGTCGGCACATTCTTATCTTGACGGCAAGCGGTTTTATTATCCGCGCGACCTTAGAGCCTTTATTAAAGGCAACACACCCACCCCCGACGGTGACGGCGGCAGTATGGAAGAGCAAATTATGCTGGCCCTTCGCCTCAAAGACGGTATTAAAACCGAAGCATTACCCACCGCCGCAAAAGAAAAATGTAAATTTTTTGCAAAAAACGGTTTGGGGATTTTAGAAAACGGCAATTTTTCATTAACAAACAGCGGTATGCTGCTTTCAAACACCATAATTTCCGAAATTTTGGAGGAATTTTAGACAATGAGAACCCTTAAAATTCACCTCATACGCCACGGCGCAACCGATGCAAATAAGCAAGGTATTTACATTGGCTGCAAAACAGATATGCCACTTTCCCCCGAGGGTTTAAACGAACTTCGTGCAATGCGCGAGGATATTGATTACCCCGAAATTGACCGCCTTTATTCAAGCCCGATGCTTCGTGCAAGGCAGTCAGCGGCGGTGTTGTACCCCGATATGCCGATTTATCCGGTTGAAAACCTGAAGGAATATGACTTTGGCGATTTTGAAGGTAAAACCGCCGGCGAATTAGAGCTTCACCCCGATTTTATCCCTTGGGCTTCGGGCAAGCTTTCGGCCACACCGAACGGTGAGGATAATAAGGATTTTATAAAGCGACTTTGTGTGGGTCTTCAGCAAATTGTGCTAGATATGCTTGAAGATAACATAGAATCAAGCGCAGTTATCATGCACGGCGGCGCAATTATGATGCTGCTTGCCGCTTGCGGTGTACCGCAGGCAAAGCCGGTTGAATGGTCGGCCGACTGTGGTCAAGGCTATACCCTACTTGTCACCCCATCCCTTTACCACAAAACCGGTGTTGTTGAAGTTGTGGGAATAATTTAAGAATAAAATAAAAAACGCGGTAGAAATTCTACCGCGTTTTTTATATATTAAAATTTGTATTTTCCTTTCGAAAAGGTGTATAATCTTCCGTCAATTTCGGCGGTGGCTTCAACAGGGGTTTCAATTTCATAATTTATCTTGCCGTTTTTGTGGTACCAATGTGAAGAAATTTTGCCGTAAGCGGTTTCAATTTCGGCCTTAAACCAGTCAATTCGCTTGTCCGGCTTGGGGGCAAAATGTACCCTTTCAAAGCCCGGCCTTGCGGCATTTATGCCACCTGCCGTGCTGTAAAGCCAGTCACCCACCGCACCGTATGCGTAATGGTTAAAGGAATTCATTTCATCGCTCCACATACTGCCGTCCGGCTTAATGCCGTCCCAATGCTCCCATATAGTTGTTGCACCCTTGGTAACAGGGTAAAACCAGGACGGAAATTCCTTACGAAGTAATAACGTATAAGCCAAATCGGTATAACCGTAATTGCTTAAGGTCTGCAAAACGTAGGGTGTGCCCAAAAAGCCTGTCTGAAGCTTATCACCGTCACGATGAATACGTTCAACAAGTGATTTTATAACTGCGTTTTCATCCACACAAAGCCCGAAATGAAGCGGTAAAATATGCTCGGTCTGGGTTTTGAAATCGTCCTTGAATTCAGCCTTAAAGGCAGACACAATATCAGCATAAAGCTTTTTATAATGCGATATATCCACGCCTAAAATTTCACCAACCCTGCAAACAATATTAACCGAATTTGCATAAAATGCCGATGCGACAAGATTATCGCACGTGTCGCCCTTAAATTCGCCTTCCTTTGCGCCAAGCTCAAGCCAGTCACCGTACTGAAAACCGCCAAACCACAAATTTGGCTTTTCGGTTATGTCAGCAATGTGGTCAACCCATTTTTTCATTGGATGAAACATTATTTCAAGAATTTCTTTATCACCGTAAAGCATATAATATTCCCACGGGCAGATTACAATTGCATCGCTCCACCCTGCGGCATCGTTTCTGAACCAGTCCTTATGGGCACAGCGCGGCATAACCGTTTTGACCGCACCGTTTTCATACTGCTCGGCCTTCATATCCAAAAGCCACTTTTTAAAGAATTTTCTGCAATCATAATTCTGACAAGCGGTGCGCATAAATACCATTGCGTCCCCCAACCAGCCAAGGCGTTCATCCCTTTGGGGGCAGTCAGTCGGAACGTCTAAAAAGTTGCCCTTTTGCGACCAGATAATATTGCTGTAAAGCTGATTCAAAAGCGGGTTGCTTGTTTCAATTTTGCCAATTCTTTTCATATTGCTGTGAACAACAATTGCCGTAAATTTATCAGCAGAAATTTCATCGGGAAAAGCATCAACCCTGACGTAACGAAAGCCGTAAAAGGTGTTTATCGGCTTAAAGGTCTGGTAACCGTCTTTGCAGATATACTTGTAAATACATTTTGCACTGCGGTAATTTGCATTGTAAAAATTGCCGTCTTTATCGAGCACTTCCCCAAAAGAAAATTCAGCAATCTCCCCTGCATTAGCATTGAAATTTATTTCAAGATAACCTGTTAAATTCTGCCCGAAGTCAATTACCATTTCGCCCTTTGGCGTTTTAAAAATTTTAATTGGTGAAAGGCGCTCCTGCTCGGTTACCGCCTCACCGCTTTGCTCACACAAAACAGATTTGTCATTGTCATCACAAATAACCGCGTTTTGCGGGAAAACGGGTGTAACGGTGGCATCAAAAATTTCGCCGTCGTAAATATCGCAAAACCGAACGGGACCCTCCCCCACAAGCCAGCTTTCATCGGTTACAATTTCTTCTGCTGTGCCGTCAATATATTCTAAAACAATTTTTGCAATAAGCGACACGCGGTCTTTATTAAGCGGACGGCTTTTAAGACCCGCAAACCAACCGTCAGAAACAGTAACTTCAAGGCGGTTATCGTTTTTTAACATATCGGTAATATCATATTCCTGCACCTGCAGACGGTTGTCGTAAGAAGTCCAACCGGGTGCCATTATATAATTGCCGACTCGACTGCCGTTTAAAACCGCTTCGTAAACTCCGCGGGCGGTGATGAAAAGGGTCGCATGTTTTAAAGGCTTTAAAACATCAAATTCGCGCAAAAACACAGGGCAAATATCGCTTTCAAAATTGCCCGAACAAATAAAATTGGCATTTTTCATATAACCGCCGCCTTTCAGTTACATTATATTACATTTCAAAAATAAAGCAATATAAGATTTTGAACTAGAAATTATAGTTTATCGGGCAAGGCTTCCCCTTGAGGGGAAGCTGTCACGAAGTGACTGATGAGGTGTAATTTGCAGTGATTAAACGGTTTTCCACCTCATCCACCACTGCCGTGGTCCCCCTTCCCCTCAAGGGGAAGGCT
>JAZNOE010000009.1:0-20469 GCA_045580625.1 Acutalibacteraceae bacterium
GTAAGCCTTCCTCCGGGAGGAAGGTGGCAAAACCGAAGGTTTTGACGGAAGGAGAATGCGTTTATATGCGCTCTCCCTCAGTCTTTTTGCTACGCAAAAATCCAGCTCCCTCCCAGAGGGAGCCAAAAATGCAATCAATTTAACTTCCCGACAAACTATAATTTGAAACGAAAAAATATTAAAACCGCAGTGGAAATCCACTGCGGTTAATTTTATTTACCAACACAGAATTTTTTAAATATTTCATCGGTTACGGCATTGGTTACGCGCTTACCCGTAAGTTCGAATAAAGCCGCTATGGCATCGTCAACGCAAACACCGACAGCATCCATTGTAAGACCGCCAACAAGCGAATTTACCGCTTCATTCACCGCATCAAGTGCCCTTGACGCGCAGGCGCGTTGGCGTTCACCTATAAGCACTGCGCTGTCGGGGTTGAGATTTGCCGTGCCCGAAATTTCAGCAATTTTGTTTGCAAGCTCACTATAGCCTGTCCCCTGCTTTGCCGAAATTTCCACAACACAAAAACCGTTAAATGCCGACATATCGATTTTATTTTCCAAATCGGTTTTATTTATAATTATGATTGCATTTTTATTTTTAATGCTTTCAATTAAATCAAGGTCGTTTGCATCTAAAGGTGTGGTGCAGTCAAACACCGCAAGCACAAGCTCGGCCAAATCAATACGGTTTTTAGCCTTCTCGATGCCAATGCTTTCAACCTTGTCGTCGGTTTTATGAATACCCGCCGTGTCAGCCAAACGAAGCTTGATGTCCCCCACCGTTACGGTATCCTCAATAACGTCACGTGTGGTGCCCGCAACCTCGGTAACAATTGAACGGTCGGCACCGCTTAACATATTCATTAAGGTACTTTTGCCAACGTTAGGCTTGCCGACGATTACAGTATCAATACCTTCACGAAGTACACGGCCCGAATCGTAAGTAGACAGCATTTCTTCTAAATTCGATTTGGCATTTTGAAGCATATTTAAAAAGCTGTCATAATCAAGCCCTTCAATGTCCTCATCGGGATAATCGGAATAGGCCGCAATTGAAGCATCAGCAGATACCAAATCCGCTTCAATTTTGTCAATTTTTTCGCTCACCTTGCCAATATGCGCCGCGCGGGAAAGCCGAAGCTGTGCTTCACTTTCGGCGCTGATAAGCCCCATTATGCTTTCGGCCTTTGTTAAATCAAGCTTGCCGTTTAAAAAGGCACGCTTTGTGAATTCGCCCGGCTCTGCCATAAAGGCACCGTTTTCCAGAATAACACGAAGCACCGCTTTAAGCATAAGCCTGCCGCCGTGCACCGAAATTTCAACAACGTCTTCCCCCGTATAGCTTTGGGGATTTTTAAAGACAAGGGCAACCGCGTCGTCTAATATTTTATCATTTTCAACTATATTACCGTAAAGGGCGGAATAACCGCTTATTTCAGCCAATTTTTTGCCCGACACGCTTTGAAACACCTTGTCAGCAACAGTTATGGCCTCATCGCCCGAAATTCTTATAACACCTATTGACCCTTCACCCAAGGGCGTGGCAATAGCGGCAATTGTTCGTGACATTTCTTCACTTCCTTTAAAAGACATTCTAACACACATATATATTTTTTTCAATTATAAAAATATGTGGAAAAAGCCTATAATATATGTTAAAATGAAATTAAAGAATTATTGGTGAGGTTATAGGAACATCGGCCCACCCAAAAGCTTAATGAAATGATGAAAGCCTGTAACTTGTAAAGTTATAGGCTTTTTATGTTTATTTTTAAATTTTTGTAAGATTTTGGGTTTATTTTTCGTCTATTAAAGTGAAAGGCCTTCAAATAAACGCAAAGGATGTGACACAGTGGAGGATAACAAAATAATTGAGCTGTATTGGAAGCGCAATGAAATGGCAATTAGTGAATCTGATAAAAAATACGGTCGTTACTGCCGCACAATTGCTCATAACATTCTAAATTCACAACAAGACAGTGATGAATGTGTGAACGACACCTGGCACAATGCCTGGCGGGTTATACCACCCGAAAAGCCGAATAAGCTGCAATACTTTTTTGGGCGCATTACCAGAAATCTTGCGCTTGACCGTTATGGCTATAACAAGGCGCAAAAGCGAAACGCCGACCTTGAAACCGCCATTGATGAATATTATGAATGTATTCCAAACGGTGAATTTTCGGTTGAAGATGAGCTTGTCATTAAAAGGCTTATTAACGTATTTTTAGAAAGCCTTGATTCCCGCGCCCGCATTATATTTTTGCGCCGTTATTGGTATGCATTAACCGTGCAGGAAATAGCCAAGAAAATGGGTATGTCCGAAAGTCACGTCAGCGTTATCTTACATAGAACACGAAACCGATTTAAAGATTATCTTAAAAAGGAAGGGATAACCGTATGAAAAAAGATAATTGGTTTAAAGCCTTAAGTCTTGCAGACGATAAATTTCTTGAAGAAGCAAACCCAAATGCAAAGATTATAAGCATCTCTAAAAAACGAATTGCCTTGTCAATAATTGCCGCCGTTGCCTGCTTTGCACTTGTTTTTGGTAACCTTTGGTTGTTTGTGCCCTTTAACAAAAGCTTGCCCGACGTGTCACGTTATTCCGACAGCGAATATTACGGAATTATTCAAAAGCTTAACGTTTTAACCTTTGAAAAGCCGAAGCACAATAACAACTTTGAGGCTATTAAAGAAAATCTGTTTGATTTTTTTAACTTCAATTTTAAATATGAAGTGATAGAGGATGTCTTCACACAAAACGGCATGGTAGACGGTGCGGCACCCGGCAGTGGATTAGAGATGGAAGCCATAACCGATGAAAGCGCTGATAATAAAGGATCTGCTTACAAGGAAGTCACCGATAATCAAGTGGATGGCATTACAGAAGCCGACCGAATTAAGCGAAGCGACAAGCATATTTATTATTTAGATAATCAAACCTTGCGGGTGTTTTCTATTGAAGGCGTTAATTCAAAAGAGCTTGGTCACATTGAGCTTTGTGCAGATAAAAACTATTATCTTAATAAATGGGAATTTTATCTGTCCAAGGACTGTAAAACCGCAACCGTTATTATGCAGTTTTATAACCAACAAAAACAGCTTTGCGTGGGTGTATTAGCACTTGACGTAAGCAACCCCGAAAAAATTGTTGAGAAAAACCGCATAGAAATCACAGGCAGCTATATGTCTTCCCGCTTAACCGACGGAAAGCTTCTTTTATTCACCGAATTTGTTTTTAACGGCAAGGATATTGACTTTGATGATGCAAGCACCTTCTTGCCCCAAATAAACACAGGCGACGGTATGAAACCCCTTCCCGCAAGCGGCATTGTTTCCCCCGAAAAGCTTAACAGCACCCGATATACCGTTGTAATGAAATTGGATGAAAAAACATTAAATCTTGAAGGCACTTCAGCATTTTTGTCCTTTTCAGATGACGTTTACGTTTCAAATGACAATATCTTCTTGACCCACGTTTTTGCCGATGTTAAAACCGGTGGAAACGGCGAAAAAATCCGCAATTCTATGACCGAAATTTCCTGCCTTGGCTATAGCGGAAATACATTTGAAAATAAAGGTTCGGTAACTGTTCGCGGATACGTTAAAGACCAATGGAGTATGGATGAATACGAGGGCATTTTAAGGGTTGTCACAACAACTAATGCCACCGCCATTTACGAAAACCGTCACTCTGATGGCGAAAATGTATCGGCCGATATTTTAATGACGGCTACAGGTCAGTCTAACGCAAGCCTTTACTGTGTGGATTTAAAAACCTTCAACGTGGTTGCCGAGGTTAAAGATTTTGCACCGCCCCACGAAGAAGTGCAGTCGGTTCGTTTTGATAAAACCACCGCTTACGTCTGCACATCAATTGAAATGTCTGACCCTGTGTTCTTCTTCGACCTTTCCGATTTAAACAACATTACCTACAAGGATACCGGCACAATTGAAGGCTTTTCCAGCTCGCTTATAAATTTTGGAAACGGCAAGCTTTTAGGTATTGGCAGAGCCGACTGGAACACCTTTAAGATTGAAATTTATGAAGAAACGGCAGACGGCGTAAACGGCTTTTGCAAATATGAACTGCAAAATGCAGGCTATTCAACCGAATATAAATCTTACTATATTGACCGTGAAAATCAGCTTATCGGGCTTGGTGTGCAGATGTACAATTCAACTGACAGCCAACGCCAGCGATATATTGTTCTGCACTTTGACGGATATAATCTTGTCGAGCTTGTTAACGTTTCTCTTAATGGGCTATCAGAATTTCAGCGCGGTGTTTATATAGATGAATATATGTATATATTCGGTGAAAATGACTTCAAGGTTAAAAAACTGTTTTAACTGAACAAAAGAACGGCGGCCGCTTTTGCGACCGCCGTATTTTTTATCATTGATAATTAAAAGAAAAAGAGATGTAACTTAAAGTTACATCTCTTTGTGTTGGCATCTACCTATTTTCCCGGGCAGCTTCCCGCCAAGTATCTTCGGCGCAAGCGAGCTTAACTTCCGTGTTCGGTATGGGAACGGGTGGACCCTCGCCGCAATCAACACCAACTGTGTATCGCCTCACGCGACTTTGCTATATTACCACACCTTTTTCCATTTGTCAAGCACTTTTTTAAAATTTTTTTAAAATTCGCAAAATCGACATTGTTATTTATTTAACATTGTATATATTTATATATAATTTCCTATTTACAACAGGTGAAAAATTTGTTATAATGACTTCGTATGAGAGTATTTTTTATTTTTGATCTCATTAAAAATTTTTTAGGAGGAATTTTCAATGGCCAGAAAGTTCAAAACTATGGACGGTAATAACGCTGCCGCTTATGTGTCTTACGCATTCACAGAAGTTGCAGGTATTTATCCTATTACCCCGTCCAGCCCGATGGCTGACTACGTTGACCAGTGGTCTGCTCAAGGCGTAAAAAACATTTTTGGTACAACCGTAAAGGTTTCCGAAATGCAGTCTGAAGCAGGTGCTGCAGGTACAGTTCACGGCTCACTTAATGCCGGTGCTCTTACCACCACCTACACCGCTTCACAGGGTCTCTTACTTATGATCCCCAACATGTACAAAATCGCAGGTGAATTGCTCCCCAGCGTGTTCCACGTTTCTGCACGTTGCGTAGCTTCACACGCACTTAACATTTTTGGCGACCATTCAGACGTTTATGCCTGCCGTCAGACAGGTTTCGCAATGCTCGCTGAAACCAACACCCAGGAAGTTATGGACCTCGGCGCTGTTGCTCACCTTGCAACTATTAAGAGCCGTGTTCCCTTCATTAACTTCTTCGACGGTTTCCGTACCTCTCACGAAATCCAGAAGATTCAGGTTTGGGATTACGAAGACCTTAAGGAAATGTGCGATATGGATGCAGTTGCTGCTTTCCGTCAGCGCGCCCTTAACCCTGAACACCCCGTAATGCGTGGTTCACACGAAAACGGCGACATCTTCTTCCAGCACAGAGAAGCTTGCAACAAGTACTATGATGCTGTTCCCGCTATTGTTGAAGAATATATGGACAAGGTTAACGCTAAGCTTGGTACCGATTATAAGCTCTTCAACTACTATGGTGCTGCTGATGCTGAAAAGATCATCATCGCCATGGGCTCTATCTGCGACGTTGCAGAAGAAGTTATCGACTATATGACCGCTGCAGGCGAAAAGGTTGGTCTTGTAAAGGTTCGCCTTTATCGTCCTTTCTCAGCTGAAAAGTTGGTTGAAGCTATCCCCGAAACCGTTAAGAAGATTGCTGTTCTTGACAGAACTAAGGAACCCGGCTCACTCGGTGAACCCTTGTTCCTCGACGTTGTAGCTGCTCTTGCTGCTACCGGCCGCAAGATCGACACCGTTATCGGCGGTCGTTACGGTCTTGGCTCTAAGGATACTCCTCCTTCAAGCATTTTTGCTATTTATAACGAGCTTTCTAAGGATGCTCCCAAGGCTCAGTTCACCATCGGTATCAACGATGACGTAACCGGCCTTTCACTCGATGAAGAAGAAGCTCCCAACACCGCAGCTGAAGGCACTATTGAATGTAAATTCTGGGGTCTCGGCGGTGACGGTACCGTTGGTGCTAACAAAGACTCTATCAAGATTATCGGTGACCACACCGACAAGTATGTTCAGGCATACTTCCAGTACGACTCTAAGAAGACCGGCGGTATCACCATTTCTCACTTACGTTTTGGTGACAAGCCCATCAAGAGCCCTTACTACATCAACAAGGCTGACTTCGTTGCTTGCCACAACCCCTCATACGTAATTAAGGGTTACAAGATGGTCAACGACGTTAAGCCCGGCGGTGTATTCCTTATCAACTGCCAGTGGTCTGCTGAAGAGCTTGACAAGCATATGCCTGCTGAAGCTAAGCGTTATATCGCTAAGAACAACGTTCAGCTTTACACTGTTAACGCTATTGACTTGGCAGCACAAATCGGTCTTGGCAAGCGTACCAACACTGTTTTACAGTCTGCATTCTTCTCACTTTCTAAGGTTCTTCCTGCTGAAGAAGCTATCGGCTATATGAAGGAAAAAGCTCAGAAGTTTATGAAGAAGGGTAAAGAAATCGTTGAAATGAACGAAAAGGCAATCGACGCAGGTGCTACTGCTTACGTTAAGATTGACGTACCCGCTGACTGGGCTAACGCTACTGACGATGCTGCTGTTGCTGCTAATGCAGACACTTCTAAGCTCGTTAAGATGGTTGACGGCATCATGAAGCCTGTTGGCCTTATGAACGGTGATTCTCTCCCCGTTTCTGCATTTATCGACCACGCTGACGGTACCTTCGAACAGGGCGCTTCTGCTTTTGAAAAGCGCGGCGTTGCTGTATTGGTTCCCGAATGGAACAATGAAACCTGTATTGGTTGTAACAAGTGCGTTTTCGTTTGCCCCCATGCTACAATCCGTCCCTTCGCTCTTTCTGCTGAAGAATTAGCTGCTGCTCCTGCTAACACCAAGGTTGCAGTTAAGGAAAAGATGGCTACAAACAAGGGTTATTCTTACGCTCTTACCGTTTCTCCGCTTGACTGTATGGGTTGCGGCGTTTGTATCGGCGAATGTCCCACAAACTCACTCAAGATGGTTTCTCAGGAATCTCAGCTTGCTGAACAGGATGTATTCGATTACTGCGTAGCTAACGTAACCGAAAAAGAAGGTATTGCTAGCGACGCTAACCTCATCACTTCACAGTACAAGAAGCCTTTACTTGAATTCTCAGGCTCTTGCGCAGGTTGTGCTGAAACTGCTTACGCTCGTATCGTAACTCAGCTCTTCGGTGACAAGATGTACATCTCTAACGCTACCGGTTGTTCTTCAATCTGGGGCGGTCCTGCTGCTACATCTCCTTACACTGTAAATGCTGAAGGTCACGGTCCTGCTTGGGCTAACTCACTCTTCGAAGATAACGCTGAACACGGCTATGGTATGTACCTTGGTCAGAAGGCTATCCGCGACGGCGCTATGGCATTAGTTCGTGAAATGGCTGAATCTGATAAGGCAACTGAAGAATTCAAGGCTGCTGCTGAAGCATACTTTGCAACTGCTGACGACACCAATAAGAACGCTGCTGCTACTGCTGCTCTTATTGCTGAAGTTGAAAAGGCAGCTGCTGCAGGTTGCCCCACAGCTCCCGCTGTTCTTGCTAAGAAGGAATACCTCGCTAAGAAGTCCATCTGGATCTTCGGTGGTGACGGTTGGGCATACGACATCGGCTTCGGCGGTGTTGACCACGTTCTTGCTACCGGCGACAACGTAAACATTATGGTATTCGATACCGAAGTTTACTCTAACACAGGCGGTCAGGCTTCTAAGGCTTCTAACATTGGTCAGGTTGCACAGTTCGCAGCTGCCGGTAAGGCTATCAATAAGAAGAGCCTTGCTGAAATTGCAATGTCTTACGGTTACGTATACGTAGCACAGGTTGCTATGGGTGCTGACCCCAACCAGACTCTTAAGGCTATTAAGGAAGCTGAAGCTTACAACGGTCCTTCAATCATCATCTGCTACTCACCTTGCGAAATGCATTCTATTAAGGGCGGTATGGTTAACTGCCAGAACGAAATGCGCAAGGCTGTTGCTGCAGGTTACTGGGATATGTTCCGTTACAATCCTGCTCTAAAGAGCGAAGGCAAAAATCCCTTCTCACTTGACAGCAAGCCCGCTACTGCTGATTATAAGGAATTCATCCTTAACGAAGCTCGTTACTCTTCACTTACCCGTTCCTTCCCCGAACGCGCTGAAGCTCTCTTCGAGCAAGCAAGTGAAGCTGCAAAGGCTCGTCGTGCTCACCTTGAAAAATTGGTTGAGCTTTACGGCAAACAGTAATCAGCTGAACTGATATAAATAAAACCTCCTGCACTTCGGTGCAGGAGGTTTTTGTTTTATGTTTAATATTAAATTGGGGTTTATAAGCCTTCCCCTTGAGGGGAAGGGGGACCACGGCAGTGGTGGATGAGGTGGAAAACCGTTTTATCACTGCAAATTACACCTCATCAGTCACTTCGTGACAGCTTCCCCTCAAGGGGAAGCCTTGCCCGATAAACTATAATTTGAAGCTTGTCATTTCTTAGGCAAACATAAATGTATTCAAAATTATACCAAACAGTAAACTAAAGGTGTTTGCAACAATTGTATATGCTAAAATTTTATTTGTTTTTACATCGGCAAAAAGTTTTTTATAAATTAAAAATTCGGTGGTATATACTATCACTTCAAAGATTACTGTTTCAATTAAATACGGGAATGGTAAAACTAGGTACAATATCCGCATTATCAATTGTGAACTAGTATTTACAACAAAAATATTTAATAACTGCTTACCCCTAAACCTAAATATCAACGCAACTAAAAATTCCGTAACAATAGATATAATCATAACAATTATAGATAGAAAACTACCAAAAAACACAAAATAAGGATTAACCATCGAGTTAACCTCTATTTTATTTTTAAATGCATCATACTCTACGTCGCCATAAAAAGAAATTGAAGGTATGTCTTTCGGTAATTTAGCTGAATCTGAAACCGAAATTATTTTAAAATCCTTATCCAACAAAGCGATTTTAAAATTCCGATAATTATTAAGTAAATCTTCATATTGCGTTAAATACTCACGATATTCAGAACCACAACAAAATTTCACCATATAATTCTCATTATATGCGTGTTCTATTTTAATATTAGATTTGGCATTTCTATAATGCAATGTAAAGCTACGGTAACCGTCTTTTGAATAGTTAGCAATTTCTTTTACAAGTAATTTATCGTCACCGTAAGCACTTGACTGAAAATCAACATAATTCAAGTCATCTTTGGGGATTTTAATTAATAAATCCGCATACACAGCACCTTCGGGCAAATTTGTAATATAAACACTTAAATGATCCGCAGGCATCGGCGCATTTGCAGAAACCGAAAAAGATAAAAAACATCCAAATAGACAAGCCAAAACCCAAATGACTAATATTTTCTTTGTTTTATTCATATTATCAACGCCCTAAAATTCTCGTTTTTAATACCCTAAATCCTCATCGCATAAAATAACGTTTAAACGGCCGTTATCGCGTTGCGGGCCGCTTACAAGGTAATTTACACAAATACGTCTTGGGTTGCGGCAACCGTCGGTAAAAGACGGATTATCGTTATTTAAAAGTGATACACAATGCCCTAATTTTGCACAAGGGTTTTCAATACCCAAGCGCACGCAGTTTTTAGGTGCGGCAACCTTTTTAACACGTAAAAAGGCTTCATTTAAGTCCTTTACAATTTTATTTTTGCCGACAACCATTATTACCTTTTTAGGTCCAAAAGCTATGGCCGAAATACGGTTTGAAAAACCGTCGACGTTTAAAAGCTCACCGTTTTCGGTAACAGCATTAGCTGAACAAAAATAAAAATCACAGCCAATTACTTCTTTAAATACCTGCTGCTGTTCTTCGGGGGTTATGCCTTCTTTATTACGGTCAAAAAACTGATAGCAGGGCTTGTTTATAACGTCCCATACTCCACATTCCTTAACCGAAACCGAACCGCCTGCGGCGATTTTAGCCCCCTCAAAAAGCATACCTTCAACAATTGCGGGTATTTCTTCCTTAGTTGTGCAGGTTATAACGTTAATATTATTTTTCTTTAAGCTTTCGATTACCTTTTCCATTAAAGTTACCTCTGATTTTCAAAAATAAAGCCACAAGCATTATCCCCGTAAACGCACCGCAAAAGTCAATGCACACGTCAGATACTGCGCCTGCCCTACCCTCTACAAAAAGCTGCAGAGTTTCATCAAGTGATGCAATAAGCGTGCAGTAGCCCAATGCGGCCAGCCATTTAAATTTCAATTTTTCAAAATTCAAAACAAGCAAATATGCAAATACCGCAAGTATTAAAAATTCGGTAAAATGCGCCGCCTTTCTGATTAAATAATGAAAAATCTCAATTCCGTCAGCGGTTATCGGGCCAAATATATTTTCCCACAAGGGCGAAATTATGTCAAGTATAATATTAAGCATACCACCGCTTAACTGACCGGATTCTTCCCCAACCTTTAACGACATTGAAAAAATAAAGCCGGTCCACAAGAGTGTAATTACACTTAAAATATACGTCTTTTTCTTATTCATAAAACATCCCTAATACAAAAAGTGGGTATTCACAAGTAAACTTGAGAATACCCATTCTTTAGTTATTAATTAGTTGCCGAACTTAGCAACGTTGAGCTTCACACCGGGGCCCATTGTGGTAGCAAGTACGCAAGACTTAACGTACTGACCCTTTGTAGCAGCGGGCTTTGCCTTAACGATTGCACCCATAAGAGCGTCAAAGTTTTCCTGGATCTTTTCAGCACCGAAGGAAACCTTACCGATGGGGCAGTGGATGATGTTAGTTTTATCAAGACGGTATTCGATTTTACCTGCTTTTGCTTCGGTAACAGCCTTAGCAACGTCAGGAGTAACAGTACCGGCCTTAGGAGTAGGCATCAAGCCACGGGGACCTAAAACCTTACCAAGACGACCAACAAGACCCATCATATCGGGTGTTGCGATAACAACGTCAAAATCAAGCCAGTTTTCATTCTGAATCTTAGCGATCATTTCTTCAGCGCCAACATAATCAGAACCTGCTGCAGTAGCAGCATCTGCCTTGTCGCCTTTAGCGATAACTAAAGTTCTAACCTTTTTACCAGTACCGTTGGGAAGAACAACAGCGCCGCGAACCTGCTGGTCAGCGTGACGTGAGTCAACACCCAAACGTACGTGAATTTCAACCGTTTCATCAAACTTTGCAGTAGCGGTCTTTACAACCAATTCTGCAGCTTCGTTAACATCGTAAAGCTTACCGGTTTCAATAAGCTTTGCGCTTTCACTATATTTTTTACCGTGTTTCATTTTTTACCTCCAAGTGGTTAATCGGAATTATCCTCCCACGAGAGAGAATTAATCAACTACCTCAATACCCATGCTGCGTGCAGTACCGGCGATCATGCTCATAGCAGATTCGATAGAAGCAGCGTTTAAGTCGGGCATTTTGGTTTCAGCGATTTTCTGTACTTGCTCTCTTGTGATTTTAGCAACCTTAGTTTTGTTAGGTGTGCCGGATGCGCTTTCAATGCCGCAAGCCTTCTTAATAAGAACAGCTGCAGGGGGAGTCTTTGTGATGAAGCTGAAAGAACGGTCAGCATAAACTGTAATTACAACAGGGATGATAAGACCAACGTCGTTCTTAGTTCTTTCGTTAAACTCCTTAGTGAAAGCCATGATGTTAACACCATGCTGACCGAGAGCCGGACCCACAGGGGGAGCGGGTGTTGCCTTACCTGCAGGGATTTGTAACTTAATGTAGCCTGTAATTTTTTGAGCCATTTTTATTTGCACCTCCATAATTCGTGGTAACAGTATCTTATTATCTGATACCTGGCGGGGCGGTCATATTCCGTCCCTCCCACCGTGACACGCTTCGTGTCGGGGTTTAATAAGCATTTCTGCGTATTAACTGATTAATTTTCGAGAGAAATCTGATCAAGTTCTAACTCAACCGGAGTTTCTCTGCCAAACATTGAAAGAACAACGCAAACACTGTTATTTTCGGTATCAACCGTTTTAACTGTGCCGGTGTATCCTTCAAGCGGACCGCTGATAATCTTAACGATATCGCCGTCCTTATAGCCAACCTCAACGCTGTGCTTTTCTACGCCAAGGGCCGCAACCTCATCATCGGTCAGGGGAACGGGCTTAGAAGCCGGACCCACAAAGCCTGTACAACCGCGGATGTTTCTTACAACATACCAGCTGTCGTCGGTCACGATCATTTTAATTAACACATAACCGGGGAAAATTTTACGTTCAACTTCGCGAACCTTGTCTTCCTTAATTTCGGTTACGGTTTCCATAGGAATTTTAATATCCTGTATTAAATCCTGCATTCCACGACTTTCAACCATTGTTGCCAAGTCGGTAGCTACCTTGTTTTCATATCCTGAATAGGTATGCACAACATACCATCTTGCTTCTTGTATATCAGACATGATTTACCTCCAAGGATTATTTAAGATTTAAAATTAATTCGATAAGCTTACCCAAGCCGAAATCAACAAGCCAGATAAGTACGCCTACAACTGCGCACATAATCAAAACTATAAGGGTGTTTTTAACAACGTCCTTGAAGCTGGGCCAAACGATCTTTTTAACTTCGCTCTTATAATCTCTGAAGAAAAGAACAACACGCTGTAAAATGGTTTTTCCATTATTAGCTTTTGCTTCGATGTAATCATCAATGAAAAGGTAAGCAATTGCGAATGCTGCAAACAAGAAAGCTGCAACAACTGCGAAAATTGCGAACCAGGTAAAGTAAATGCCTGTAACATTAGCCAAAGGACGAATGTCAACAAATTTCAAAGGCTGTGATAAAACTGCAACCAGCAAGAAAATTGCATTGAAAAGACTTACGCCTGCTACAGTGTAGCGGATTTCTTTCTTCTTGAAGCCGAAAATATTAAGAACGGCAGCAAAAGCAGTAAGCAAGAATACAAAAAGAAGCTTTGATGACTTTGCCATAGCAATAGCTTCGCCAAAATATTCAACCTTTGTACCAAATGCTAACTGTGCTAAGATGTAAGATCCACCAAGTTCACCCTTTGAATAAACATCGATGAAGGGAAGGAAAAACAATATAAGTGAACCAAGACCGAAAACAATAGCGGCAATTTGAGAAATTTTATTTAATGCTTTCATTTCTGCCTCCTACTTTGTTTCCTTGTGAAGGGTGTGCTTTTTGCAGAACCTGCAGTACTTGTTCATTTCAAGTCTGTCGGGGTCGTTCTTCTTGTTTTTCATTGTGTTGTAGTTGCGCTGTTTGCACTCTGTGCAAGCAAGTGTGATTTTAACTCTCATAACGGCACCTCCCGCTTTACGGAAATATTTTTTGCTTTTACTCTTGTAAAAGTAAACGCCTCCCTCGGTTAAGGCTTATTTACACCGCATCGCACACCACATTTTGCGGTTTGCGAAAAGCACACTGCGATATATTGAAAGCCTTTAAAAACCGGTTCTTATTGCAAAAAAAAAGAACCTTTCAGAGGTAGTGCTATTATACCACACTATACCTGAAAGGTCAAGTATTTTTTATTATATATTATATATATTATTTATGATAGGTTGAGCCTTCGTTAATTTTAAAGGCGCGATAGACCTGTTCAAGAAGCATTACACGAAAAAGCTGATGTGGAAAGGTCATTTTTGAGAGCGAAAGCCGCACTGCCGAAAGTGCCTTGACACTTTGGCTTAAGCCGTACGAGCTGCCGATTATAAGGGTTAATCCCCTGCCCTGCTGCGAAAGATCGGAAAAACGGTCGGCAAATTCTTCACTTGAAAGCTGCTTACCCTCAACACAAAGAGTACAAACCTCACTGTTTTTAGGTATTTTTTTAAATATCATTTCAGCTTCTTTTTCGAGCGCCGAATCAATCTCCGCGCGGGAAGGTTTTTCGGATAAGCGTACGGGCTCAAGTTCAATAATTTCAAGGTCACAATAACGCGAAAGCCGTTTTTCATATTCGGCAACCGCTTCGCGAAGATATTTTTCCTTAAGTCTACCAAGGGTTATAAGGGTCACCTTCATCATAACACAGTCACCCCATTACCCTTCGGGCGCGCAACGGTTAAGAAATAATCCTTATCGTTTTGCGCGCCAAATTTAAGCAATGCCGCCTGTGCCGTAGCCTTGGCAAGCATTGGTGTATTGTTATGTTGGCTTAAATGCCCCAAAATAAACCTTGTCGTACCCGAATTTAAAAGGGCATTTAATTCCCCTGCGCAGGCATTGTTTGAAAGGTGCCCCCTGTCCGACAAAATTCGCATTTTAAGATGCGGTGGATACGGGCCCCTTTTAAGCATTTCAATATCGTGATTTGATTCAAGCAACACAAGGTCATTACCCAAAAGAGCATTGTGCATTTCTTCGGTAATAATACCGCTGTCGGTACAAACCGCTACACGCTTTTTATCGGGCAAAACAAAGGAATAACCGCTTGAGCCGTCGCAGTCGTGACTGGTGGCAAAGCGATTGACAATAATACCGCCTGCTTCAACGGTATTTTGGTCCATTACACAAACAGTTGTGCCTGCGGGAATTTTATCAAAAAGCGCCAATGCATCAAGTGTTTTCTCACTTGCAAAAAGTGATGCTTTTGTCTTCTTTAAAAGGGTTTTAAGACCTTTAATATGGTCCTCGTGCTCGTGGGTGATAAACACGGCAGAAATTTCATTAATATTGCCGCCGGCCGACAAAAGCGCTTCGCAAATGCCCTTAAAGGATGCACCTGCATCAACCAAAACACCGTTATTTTCTATGCCTATGTAGGTGCAGTTACCACTTGAACTGCTGAAAAGCGGACATATTCTTGACAAAAAATCACCCCTTTTAAAATTATAAACAAACAGGTCAACCGCAGTTGACCTGTGTTATTTTATGCCTGTTTTAAAATTTCAACACCGTCAGGTGTATAAACACGTCTGATATCGGCACCGAGATTTGTGAATTTTTCCACAACCTCTTCATAACCGCGATCAATGCGTTCAATTTCCTCAATTACGGTTTCGCCTTCAGCCACAAGACCTGCAATAAGCATTGCGGCACCTGCGCGTAAATCAACCGCCTTAACGGGTGCGGCAGAAAGACCTTTAACACCTGTAATAACAGCAGTTTTACCATCAACCTGAACATCAGCGCCCATAAGGGTTAACTGGTCAAGATATCTGAAGCGGTTGTCCCACACACCCTCAGTAACAATGCTTGTGCCTTCTGCGATTGTTAAAACGGTTGCCATCTGAGGTTGCATATCAGTTGGGAAGCCGGGATGCGGCATTGTTTTAACGTTGCATTTTCTTGGGCGACGGTCCATTGTAACACGTACAGCTTCATCATATTCGGTAATCACAGCACCTGTTTCACGAAGCTTTGCAATTATAGATTCAAGATGCTTTGGGGTAACGTTATTTATAAGCACGTCACCCTGAGTTGCAACAGCGGCAGCCATATAGGTGCCGGCTTCAATCTGGTCGGGTATAATGCTGTAGGTGGTGCCCTGTAAGGAGTCAACACCGCGTATTTTAATAACACTTGTACCTGCACCCATAATGTTAGCACCCATAGAGTTGAGATAGTTTGCAAGGTCAACTATATGCGGCTCGCGTGCGGCATTTTCAATTATTGTAAGACCTGTCGCCTTAACGGCGGCAAGCATAATGTTGATGGTAGCACCAA
Source organism: Acutalibacteraceae bacterium (assembly GCA_045580625.1). Taxonomy (GTDB): domain Bacteria; phylum Bacillota; class Clostridia; order Oscillospirales; family Acutalibacteraceae; genus UBA737. The sequence continues at coordinate 15,781 of JAZNOE010000009.1, forward strand.
CCGACACAACGTCAAGATAAATACTGCTGCCGTGAAGCTCGGGCGCACGTGCATCAACCATACCCTTTTCAAAAGAAACCTTTGCGCCAAGCATTTCAAAGCCCTTAATGTGCTGGTCAATGGGACGAACGCCGAAATTACAGCCACCGGGAGGCGCAACACGGGCCTTTTTAAGGCGACCGAGAAGCGCACCCAAGAAATAACTGGACGCACGCATACCCTCTGCCATTTTTTGAGAAACGACAAAGGAGTTTACATTAGTAGGGTCAATTTCAACTGTAGATTTATTTATAAGCCTCACATTTGCACCAAGCGCTGACAAAACGTGTAAAATGTTTGTAACGTCGGAAATGTTAGGAAGATTTTCAATAACCGAAGGACTGTCGGCAAGTAAAACTGCCGGGAGAATTGCGACTGCGGCATTTTTTGCACCGCTTATCCGAACTTCACCGCAAAGACGGTTACCGCCGGAAATCACAAATTTTTCCATTTATGCCCCTCCTATCCTGTTTTTTGTTGATAAAATAAGTGTTCCCAAAAATTATGGGCGCAAAACAACAAATACATTATATACTATTTTTTACCGACTGTCAATTTATAATTGATTATTGACAAAATTGTAATAAAAAACCGACGAATCAGAAATTCATCGGCTTTAAAATTATTTATGTTTTTTCATTTGCGTTTCATATTCATAATCTACAATAAAGTGGCTTATATCGGTATAACTGTGATAATCCATATCAAAATCACTAATTTCAATAATAGCTTTCATCATTAGTTGTTCGCGCTTTCCGACAAAATTACATTTTTTTAAATGTCCCAAATATTGCGAAACGGTATATTCACCACCCGAAATAATTTCATCCCATTCCTCCGGAAAGTGTTCAATTATTTCCTCAACAGAGGGGCTTTTATAATCAATCGTACTGTATGAAAGTGTATCAGCCATTTCTATCACAGGCGGATGTACAACCTCTTTTGCAGTAAACACCGCACCGACAAGGCAAATAACCAAGCACGCAGTTGCGCCTATTTTTCTACCAATTAAATAAAAACTGCTAGGGGTTAAATCATCAACGTTGTTTACTTTGAAACTTAAACTTAATTTTTCAAGTTCCCAACTTATTTGAGGTAAAAAGGCTTCAAGAGCACCCACCACCCCGAAAATTATTAAATAAAACGGAATAGACGTACCCCTGTCCTTAAGCATAAGAACAAAGCCCAAAACAAGTAAAAGCGATGAAAATATAATACAAGCAACGCCAACAATTTTATCAAAAAGTGAAACGTAAAGTGGGTCTTTTTTATTATACAGTTTCTCAATAGTTGCACCAGTTTTAGCCAACGCTTCTTTTTGCTGTTCAGGATTAATTTTATCAGACATTTTTTCGTTACAGTCAATACAAAACATACGTTCATCCGAATTATAAGCACCGCATTTTCGGCATATTTTCATCTTATTCACCTTCCTTTGTGAGTATTATAGCATATCCACCTCTTAAGTTCAATGTTACAGCAAAAATAAAAGCGCCGATTTTCGGCGCTTTTATAAGATTTATTTAGTTAATTTTACCGTAAAGCGGGATGTCGCTATCCTTTTTGGGCTCGCGGTTGGGAGCAACCTCAACCTTGTTGCTGGGACGGCGGCCACCACGACGGCGGTCATCTCTTCTGCCGTGGCCACGATCATTTCTTAAAGGCTTTAATTCAGTGCCTTCTTTACCGATAACAACGCGACGGTTGATGCCTTCGCCGAACGATGCACTTGTAACGCCTTCAATTGCCTGAACGGCAGTGTGAATAATGCGGCGTTCGTAGGGATTCATTGGCTCTAAAGTGCGGCATTTACCGGTCTTTAACACCTGCTGTGCAATGCGGTTTGCAAGCGCAACTAAAGTGTCCTCACGTTTTTCGCGGTAGTTGCCGATATTAAGAGAAACCTTATAATATCCCCCACCGTTATTTGAAGCAAGACCTGCCAAAAACTGAAGCGCGTCAAGTGTTTCGCCGCGGTGACCGATTATTGAGCCAAGGCCATCGCCCTCAAGCTCGATAAGTGCGGCATTGTCGCGCTCACTAACCTTAAAGCTTACGTTTTCGCAGCCAAGGTTTTTAAGAATAGGCTTTAAAAATTCAATTGCCTTTGCGGGACGGCTGTCTGCAGGTAATTCACTTGCATCAACCGCGGGACCGTATTCCTTAGCGGCATCGTTTTTCTTTTCAGCCTTTTTAGGTTCTGCTTTTTTGGGCTCTGCTTTTTTAGCCTCTGCCTTTTTGGGTTCCGCCTTCTTTTCAGCGGGCTTATTTACTTTTTTATCTTTTTTCTTGGGTTTTTCATCGGGCAATTCAATAAATGCCTTTACTTCAGCCTTGCAGCCGCCGAAAAGACCCAAGGTCTTCTTTTTAGGAAATGTTATAACTTCAAACTGAACGTCAGCATCCTCTGCCGCGCCCAATTTTAAAGCAGCATCTTCTCTGGCTTCGTCTATGGTAAGACCTGTGCCGATAGCTTCTTTAATGAAGGGACTTCCTCCTTAAATAATACCTCTTAATTAGTCCTTCTCGCCAAACTTTTTAACCTGTGTGGTTTCAAAATCACACTGCTTTGCAAGCTCTTTAACACGTTCTTTAGCTAAAAGCTTATGAGGACCGTAGAATTGTTGAACTAAAATCTGGATAATACCACCGATAAGTGAAGAGCATGCCCAGTAGAAGGTAACGCCGCAGGGGAAACCAAAACCGATAAAGAGCGACATTAAGGGCATTGTAAGCATCATACCCATCATACTGGGAGCTTCAGGATTTTGCTTTTTCTGCATTATTGAAGACATAACGCTTGAAAGCATTTGTGCGGCGAAGGCCAATAAGGGCATAATCCAGGTAGAATTAAATGCTTTGAAAATATCAATTGAAAACTTAGGGGTTGCGGTAAGATCAATACCGAAGAAATCAAAGCCGATATCGGCTTCCTTGTCCTGCTTTACCATATACTGCAGGTCTTTATCGATCTTCTTGTACTGCTTTGCGGGAATACTGTCTTTTAAAAGCTCAAGCTTGTCATCATCACGGATGATCTTGATAATACCAAGCTGGTTGTTGCTGTTTTTAGGACTCCAGTCAAGCTCTTTAACCAAATCGTTATACTTGTCCTCATCAGCCTTTTTGATGTCGTTAAGGCTTTCGGTAATAACGGTATTAACGTTGGTAACCTTTGCCTTTTCAACACCCGACAAGTAGGTAATGGGTGACATAATAAGCCAATAAATGCTCATCATAACGATAAGACGGAAAATCATGGGAAGACAACCGCCGCCCATAGAAATGCCTTCTTTTTGGTAAAGCTCCTGCATTTCCATACTATACTTTTGTCTGTCATCGCCGCATTTTTCTTTAAGAGCGTCAAGCTTTGGCTTTATGCGCATCTGCTGAACTGACGATTTCTGACTTTTAATTGTAAGCGGAATAAATGCAAGGTTTATAAGCAATGTGAAAATAAATACCGCGATTGCAAAATTACCGTCACAAATATCTGCAATAAAGCGCAAAATGTAACTGAACGGTATATTAATGATGTCAAATAACTTATCCATATTGTTTATGCACCATCCATTCAAAAATGGTTATTTTTAAAATTAATGTTTCTTTTCCTTCTTGGGTGGAACAGGGTCAAAACCGCCCTTACAAAAAGGATTACATCTTAAAATTCGCCAAAATGCGAGGGCCGAGCCCTTAAGTGCGCCGTGAGTAGAGATAGCCTCAATCGCGTATTGAGAGCAGGTAGGTGTGAAACGACAGCACGGAATTTTAAGCGGTGAAATATTTTTTTGATAAAACCTAACAAGAAATATCAGTATTTTCTTCATTTTCGTTTTTTAAAGCACCCGCAGTTTTAAGCGTTTTTTCAAGAACTGACGCAAAAACAGTGCTTTTTACATTCAAAATTCTGGTTCTTGCAACGATTACAAAATCCAGCCCGTCGCGAATTTCGGGCAGGACTGAACGAAATGCGGCTGTGATAACGCGTTTTGCACGGTTGCGCCTAACAGCCTTGCCGATTTTTTTACCGGCAGTAATGCCAAGCCTTACTTCCCCTGTGCGATTTTTATTTATATAAACCACCGCAAAGGGATTGACAAACGCCTTGCCACGATTATAGGCCCGACGGAAATCACGGTTTTCCTTTAATTTAATTATTCTCATAATAAAAGGAAAAGCCACATATAAGTGGCTTTTAGTATGTCAATTTCTTTCTTCCTTTTGCTCTGCGGCGTGCTAAAACCTTGCGGCCGTTTGCTGTAGCCATTCTTTTTAAGAAACCGTGCTCTTTCTTACGATGAAGCTTCTTCGGTTGATATGTTCTTTTCAACTTAAACCCTCCTTAACTGAACTTTTTCGTTATGTAAGCAGATTTCCCTTTATACATAACCTTACAGAATAGAATTATACCCAAAAACACGCAAAAAGTCAACAAAAATTTGATATGAAAACCAAAAAGCGATAGAAACCCACCGTTTCTACCGCTTTTTTATTATATGTTGTGTATTCAAATTATAGTTTATCGGGGAGTTTATTGAAGATACGCGTAGGGTCGCACCTGTGTGTGCGACCGCATAAACAACGGAACGACACATAGGTCGTTCCCTACGCGATATTTCAATGAAGATACCCATTAACCCCGATTTAATT
>JAZNOE010000010.1:0-12753 GCA_045580625.1 Acutalibacteraceae bacterium
GAATGTTCGCCTGTTGCGGGGATTTCTTCAGTTGAAATAACCTCACCGCAGTCGTCACAGGTAACGGTTACAGAACCTGCAGCTACGCAAGTAGCATCAACAGTAGTTGTTGTGGTGTTTTCGTGTTTGCATTCTGCTTCTGCAGCAACAATTTCAGAAAGCTTAATGCCTTTCTGAACAATTTGTTCGTTAGCGCCAAGCTTATAATAAAGTGATAACGCGCCTGTCGCGGCTTCTGCAATTTCTGCAGAATAAACGCTTTCGCCGTCGATATAAACGGTTTCAACGTCATTTTCATAAGTTATCTTAATATCATGGAATTTACCGTCATTGCTCCAGCTTGTGTATCCAATCCACTTTGAACCGCCTGCGGTATCGTAAGCTATCATATTATCGTGAACGAAGAAATAACGATAGCCTGTGGGTGTGGTTATATCAAGACCGCGTGAGCCGCTTAACGATAATACCTGTATGCTTGTTTCAAAGCTATAATAACCAATATCGCTTGCAAGGGTGTATGAAGTCCATGTGCCCTTTGTTACTGCCGCTGCGTTATAGGTTGCATCATAGGTAAGCGGAATATTCTTGAAATTATTTAAAATATCGCTGTCAAAGGTTGCATCAATTACTGCATAGGTATCTTCCTTTGTTGCGGCTGTAAGCTTAACGTCAGCAATATACTTATCGTACTTATCGCTGAATACAAGTGCTAATTCGCCGCCTGTTGCTTCATCTGTAAGATCAGCACTGTTCCAAAGAACACCGTTCTTATAAATTGCAACTCTTTGTCCTGCCATAACAGCCTTAAACTGTGTCCAGACATCATCTGCAACGTCAAACTGGTTATTACCGCCCAAGTTAGAGCCGTTACCTGTAAAGGTAAGACCATTTGATTTTGTTGTGACCGAGCCCCACTGATGAACAATAAGCTTATACTTACCGTCACGCATTGATACGGTTAAAGCTTCGGGGTTGGCATCACCTGTGAATACGTCTTTGTACTTGAATTCAAGTGCAAAGTCCTGCATATCCTTTGAAAGCACGATTGTACCGCTATTTCCGTCAAGGATTTCATAAATTGCGGCACCGTTTGCAAAGGCTTCGCCTGTATTGGTAAGTACGTCACCGCCGAAATCACGAAGAGCCGAGCATACGTTACAGTCAAGGTCCATATCATCGTCATAGGTATGACCTAAGGCTGCAATTTCTTCTTTATAGCTGTCACCGCAAAGTGAGCAGGTATAAATTACGCTGCCCTTTTCTGTGCAGGTGGGGTCAACTGTTTCTGATACATAATTATGCTTGCAAATTTTAACAAGCTTAATGCCTTTCTGAACAATTTGTTCGTTAGCGCCAAGCTTATAATAAAGTGATAACGCGCCTGTTGCGGCTTCTGCAATTTCTACAGAATAAACGCTTTCGCCGTCGATATAAACGTTTTCAACGTCATTTTCATAAGTTATCTTAATATCATGGAATTTGCCGGCATTGCTCCAGCCTGTGTGTCCAATCCACTTCGAACCGCCTGCGGGATCGTAAGCTATCATATTATCGTGAACGAAGAAATAACGATAGCCTGTGGGTGTGGTTATATCAAGACCACGAGAACCGCTTAACGATAATACCTGTATGCTTGTTTCTAAGCTATAATAACCAATATCGCTTGCAAGGGTGTATGAAGTCCAGGTGCCCTTTGCTACTGCCGCTGCATTATAGGTTGCATCATAGGTAAGCGGAATTTTCTTGAAATTATTTAAAATATCGCTGTCAAAGGTTGCATCAATTACAGCATAGGTATCTTCTTCGGTTGCGCTTGATAACTTAATGTCGGCAATATATCTATCGTAAGCATCGCCAAAATCAAGCACTAACTCGCCGCCAACAGCTTCGTCAGTAAGGTCAACGCTATTCCAAAGAATACCGTTTTTGAAAATAGCAACACGTTGACCTGCCATAACGATCTTAAACTGAGTCCAAACGTCATCATTAACAGCAAATTGACCGTTACCGCCAACAGTTGAACCGTTATCTGTAAAGGTCAAGCTGTTTGATTTAACTAAAACATCGGAAGCCCAAGGATGAATATTGAACTTATATTTGCCGCCACGCATTGAAACGGTAAGACAAGCAGGATTAGTGTCTTCGGTCAATACGTCCATATACTTAAATTCAAGAGCGAAGTCCTTAACGTTGTCAGCAAGTACAACGGTACCGCCCTTGCCGTCTAAAGCAGAATAAATCTTAGCACCGTTTGAAAGGGTTTCATTAGTGTCGGTAAGAACAGCGCCGATAAGATCTTCAATTGAACCTTCTTCAACTGTAACAAGAACAACATCGCCTGCGTTTACAGAAACAATGTTATCAGATACGGTTGCATCACTTTCTTTAACCCATGCGCCATCAACGTAAGATCCGATTTCGGCAGAAACAACTGTGTTACCCGAAACAGCAATTTGTGTGTCGGTCTTAACAGAAGCTAAGACATACTGTTTAGCGCCGGCCTTTAACGCCATTGCAAGCTTAACGTCAGATGCGTCATTTAAAGTAAATGTTGTTGCACCTATTGCGTTAGCTTCATTATTTTCAGTAAGAGCAACAAATTCGCCAACGCTTACTGCGTTTGCAATTTTGTTGTATGCCTTATTAATAACTTCGTTAAATTCTCTTATGTCAGCGGTAGCTTCGCGTTCTACCCAACCCTTATACTGGCGGTTATATGAACCGTCGGCATTAGTTTCCTGAACATACATACCGCCGCCTGTTCTGTCGGTACGATGGCAGTAAATAAAGTTACCAATACCGTTTTCAAGCAAAATTGCGGTATTAATACTGCTGTCATAAGTAGCATTAGATTCTGCAAGGTGAGTAAAGTTACCGTCAACTATATTAAAGCGACCTTGAATAGTATTAAGATCAGTTTCATAGCAGTCGATACCAACGATGTCGATACCGTCATAAGCCAAAAGGTCGGTATAGTCATCACTTGCCATAACGGGTCTGCAAGAATCGGAAAGATTTACACGTGTTACACAGTTATAATTACTGTTGTGAACAACGTCACCCAAAGCATCCAACTGTGTGAAAAGAGCATCTCTCTGACCAAAGGCATAGCAATACTTGTCGTGTAATTCTTCATTGCTCCACCATTTTTCAAGATAGTTGCCGTTTTCGTCTTTGGGAAGCCAATAATCGCCGCCTTGATCAATTTCGTTGTTAAGCTGAATCATAACGCAGCGCTTCTCTGTGTCACGCTGTGCAATATAAGCCATCATATCAGCCAAAGCTTGTTGTTCAGCAAGCATTGTGTCTTCATCAGTGAAATCAAAGAAGGGTGAATCTTCTTCGCTTAAGGTATACGTAAGATTATCGGGGTCACTTGTATCCCAGATTATCTTTTTAAGGTGTGAATATTTGGCACGTCTTTCGGCGCTTTCTTTACTATCGTCAACGCCAACAATAGACCAGGGTGCAGTACCGTCACCGTGACCGCAAACGTTAGAGCCAAACCATAACCACTGAACCGTCATATCGTATTTATAAACGTATTCATACATTTTTTCAAGATATGTAGTAGACAAAAGACCGTGGTTGCCGCTTCTCATAAAGCTCCAATAAACGGGAATTGCAACAGATTTAAAGCCATCTGCTGCCGCTTTTTGGAAGTTTTCTTCAACCCAGTCCCAGTCGTGTGAACCATCCGCCAATTTTTTGTCGGCATACTGCTGGTCAACACGCAGCTGAACGCCATACATAAGATACGGCTTGCCGTTATGTTCAACGTAAGTGCCGTAGTCATTGGTAACAAGCTTTGAAGCTGTAACCTTGGTTGCGGCACTTGTAGTAAACGGAATGCACGCAAACAATGACGCAATCAAAACAAAACTTAAAACCAATGCGCAAAGTTTTTTCAGATTTCTCATTTAAGCTCAATCTCCTTTAAAAATATTGGGGAACTGTAAAACCGCGCAAAACCGCAGTTTGTACATTATGCTATTATAATTATAAAATGTGTGAAAAATTTTTTCAACTGCTTACTTTTGATATTTGTTTTGATTTTTTGTTCTTTTTAATATAAAAAAAGAATCTCCCCAATTGAAGAGACTCTTTCGTTTTACTGATTAAGCTCGGCAATGGTAACACCGTTTTCACCTTCACCAAATGTGCCAAGTCTAAAGGACTTGATATTTTTATGATGACGGAGATATTGCTGAACGTTTTTGCGAAGCACACCCGTGCCCTTACCGTGAATAATGCGGATAGTGTCAATACCCGAAAGCACCGCGTTATCAATAAAGGTATCAAGCTCTAAAATTGCTTCATCACTCGCCTGACCGCGCAGGTCAATTTCGGTAACTGCCTGACGTTCTGCACGGGATTTAATGCCCGTAACGTTTCGGGTTTTGGGACGTTCGGTTGTGGGCGAAAAGCTTGACTTAAAGCGAAGATTATCAAACCCAACCCACATCTTTATCGCGCCTGCCATTACATAAGCTTGCTTTTTATCAGGCTTAACGTCAATAACGGTGGCATCGCGCCCGATATCGGCAATAACCACAACGTCACCCTTCTGAACACTTGTAACTGCTTCACCCGCAACCTTTTTAACAGTTATGGGGTCGGCTTCATCCTCAAGCGCTTTAAGGGTTGATTTATAAGCACCGCGTGCCTTTTCAGCCATTTTTGCCACGTTTTCGGCATTAATGGCTTTTTTCATTTCTTCAAGCTCGTTTAGTAAAAGTGATGACTTATATCTCGCGTTTTCAATTATCTGATTTGCCTTTTCGCGTGTATCATTCATCGCTTTTTCAAGCTTAATTTCAAGCTCGTGCTCACGCATATCGCTTTTACGCTTGGCTTCATCCAGCTGAATGCGAAGCTTTTGCGCCTTTTTATGTTCTTCTTCGGCTTCTCTTCTTGCATTTTCAAGTGAAGCCACTACCCTTTCAAACCGCAAATCCTCATCCTTGACCTGCTCTTTTGCGGTTTCAATAATGCTTTCATCAAGCCCCAATTTGCCCGATATTGCAAACGCATTTGAGCGACCCGGCATACCAATTATAAGGCGGTATGTAGGCTTTAAGGTCTGCACGTCAAATTCGCAGGAGGCGTTTTCAACCCTTTCGGTGTCTATTGCGTAGGACTTAAGCTCGGGATAGTGAGTTGTAGCCACTACCCTACTACCGTAAAGTGATAATCGCATCAAAATTGCCTTTGCCAAGGCCGCACCCTCAATCGGGTCGGTACCTGCGCAAAGCTCATCAAATAGGACAAGCGAATCATCATCGGCATTATCTAAAATGGAAATAATGTTAACCATATGGGAAGAGAAGGTTGAAAGCGACTGCTCAATGCTCTGCTCGTCCCCTATATCAGCAAAAATTTTGCTGAAAACCGCAACCTCACTGCCGTCGTCAACCGGTATCATAAGACCGCACATTGTCATCAGCGTTAAAAGACCGATGGTCTTAATTGTAACAGTCTTACCGCCCGTATTGGGACCTGTAATAACAAGCGTATTATACTCTTTACCAAGACCGACGGTTATCGGCACAACGGTTTTGTTATTTATAAGCGGATGACGTGCATTTTTAAGGTAAGTATAGCCCTTTTGGTTAATTTTCGGTAATGCTGCACGCATTTTATAGGCAAGCTTTGCCTTTGCAAACACCAAATCAAGCTTTATAAGCGCATTAAAGGATGCGGTAATTCCCCCCACAAAGCTGCCTGCTTCAGCAGATAATTCCGCTAAAATGCGGTCAATTTCTTCAGCTTCCTTAATTTTCAAAACGCGAATTTCGTTGTTGGTTTCCACAACCGACATTGGTTCAATAAAAATGGTAGAGCCTGTAGCCGACGTATCGTGCACGATACCGCTTACCTGCCCCTTACATTCGGCCTTTACGGGCACAACAAAGCGGCCGTCACGTTGAGTGACAATAGCATCCTGCAAATATTTTACGCTTGGACCCTTTATGATTTTATCCAACAAATCACGAATTTTGGAGGATTTTGCGCTGATTTTACGGCGGATATCATAAAGCGCAGAAGAAGCATTGTCATTAAGCTCTTCTTCGTTTTTAATTGCAAAATTAATTTTCTCTTCCAGATATTTATTTGGCACAAGTGTATCAAATAGCTCCTGCAAAGGGGTATCTGCAATACCACTGCAATTTTCACGCCATTGTTTAACCGTGCGGATAACACGCAAGGTATCAGCGGTGTCAAGCAAATCACGCATTGAAAGCACCGCACCCGCTTCGGCGCGGTTTAACACAGATATAACGTTTCTGGCCCCTGCAAAATTGGGTGCCTGATACTGTGCCATAAAGCAATATGCCGAATCGGTTTGAGAAAGCAAAAAGTTAACTGTGTTAAAATCGGTTTCGGGCAGAATTTTTAAAGCATCTTGCTTGGTTTCAGCAATTGATGCTTCATTTGAAAGGCTTTGCAAAATTTTGTCAAGTTCAAGTGTTTTTGAATATCTTTCGATATTGTACATTTTTTACTCCTTAATACTGTTATAGAAGTCTAATGTTTTAAAACGGTAATCGGTCTGTGCGACAAGATAGGCAGACGTCAGTTCGCTTAAAAGCTTTGCGCGGTCATTCGGTATTTCAAAGCTGTAAAGCTTTTCAAAATCAGAATAAACAATATGCCGCATTGCCGAAATCATTGTTTTATCGGCAGGAATAGTATTTTCACCCCGCGGGCAGTCACCACAGGTTATAATGCCGTTTTCGGTGTTGAAATACATAATATCGGCTTCAAATTTGCCACAGTTATCACAAGCGATAAGATTTGGAGCATATCCTGAAATTGTGGCCGTACGAAGCTCGGTAATAGCTTTGATAAGCGGCGGATATCTTTTAGCAACCGTTAAAAAATGAAGCGAATTTAAAATAAGGCGCAAAAATTCACCGTTATCACCGTCGTTCACGGCAAAATTAAAGGCAAGCTCGCAAAAATACTGCGCAAGGGTTAAAATTTCAATATCATCCCCTGCACCGAAGAACATTTTTATAGGGGTGGCTTCATAAATTCTTAAACTGCCGTTTTTGTTTTTAATGGTAAAGCTTCCGTATGTAAGAAGGCTTGTTGCCGCGCCTTTTTTGGATTTGACACCCTTAGCGCCACTTGCAAAAGCCTTTATAATGCCGTGTTCTTTACTGAAAAGTGTCACAAGACGGTCGTTTTCGCCCACGTTCATTTCCTTTATTACAAGTGCTTCTGTTGTAAAACGGGTCACCGCTTCCGCCAATGCTTTCACTTCCTTTACACGAATTTACATAGTTTAAATAATCACTTATTTTACCGCTTCTTTTAAACTTAAGCCAGGTTTTATTTTCTTCCATTTTATCACCCAAAATTAGTTTTAGGTGATATTTTAAAATTATAAAAGGTAAATTAATCTAATCCGAAGGTATGAATAAGACCTTGTCGGTTGCGCCAGTCTTCCTTAACCTTTACCCAAAGCTTAACCGATGCGCGAATTCCGAAAAATTCTTCAATATCACGGCGGGACTGCATACCGATTTTCTTAAGCATTGCGCCGCCTTTACCAATAATTATACCTTTGTGAGAATCCTTTTCGCAAATAATGGTGGCTTCGATTTCAACAATGGGCTCACCTTCAGCGGTGTCGCGTTCAATAAAGCGCTCCAAATCAACCGCAATACCGTGCGGTACCTCTTTATCAAGGGAACGCAACAGCTTTTCACGAATCATTTCGGCAACAATAACCTTTTCAGGCTGGTCAGTAACGTCGTCCGAATCAAAAAAATGAGGCGAAGGCTTTGAAAACTTTTTAATTTCAGTCATTAAAATATCCACACCGTCACCTGTGCGTGCAGAAAGCGGCACAACGGCATCAAAATCAAATTCCTTCGTGTATGCCATAATAAGCGAAAACAGCTCTTCCTTTTTATCCAAAAGGTCAATTTTATTTATAACCAAAACCGCCTTCATTTTGCGGCGCTTAAGGTCTTCAATAAGCCTTGCTTCAGCGGGTGGTAAATTTTCACCGTCAAACTTAAATTTGGGGTTGGCTTCAACCACTAAAACGGCGGCGTCAACGTCGGTCATACCGTCGCTTACGGCGCGGTTCATATTTTTATCAAGCTCGTTTTTAGCCTTGTGAAAACCGGGTGTATCAATAAATACAATTTGGTTTTCATTTTCGGTCTTAATGCCCATAATTTTGGTGCGGGTGGTCTGCGGCTTGTCCGAAACAATAGCCACTTTTTGTCCCAAAATGCAGTTCATAAGTGAAGATTTGCCAACGTTAGGACGACCGATAATTGTTATAAAAGCTGATGTTTGTTTCATTTTTTAACCTCTAAACCCATTGATTTTAAAATTTCTTCTTGTTTATAAAACATTTCTTTTTCTTCTTCCAAATTGTTGACGTGGTCATATCCCAAAAGATGTAACATTGAATGTACCGTTAAAAAAGCAATTTCGCGGTCAATACCGTGACCGTACAATTCCGCCTGCATAAGCGCGTGGTCGGCAGATATCACAATATCGCCAAGCATTAAAGCATCAGTTTCGGGGTTATAGTCATACACCCCGTCTTCACCTAAAGGAAAAGACAAAACGTCGGTAGATTTATCAATATCACGAAAATCACGGTTTAATTCTTTAATTTCTTCATCATCAACAATTGTCACGTTAATTTCCGCTTTGTCGATAAATTCTTCATATTTTAAAGTGGCATTACACGCTTTGCGGATAAGTGCGCGAAAATTTTGCGGTAAAGTAACACTTTTTTCTTTTACCGTTATATTAACCTTTGCGTTCATTCATTTCCTCGTTTCTTTCATACGCTTTAATAATTTCCTGCACAAGGCGGTGTCTTACAACGTCCTTTTCAGAAAGCCTCATAATTGCAATGTCATCAATATTTTTAAGAATTTTAACCGCATCCTTAAGGCCCGATTTTTTGCCCGACGGCAGGTCAATTTGGGTAATATCACCCGTTACAACCGCCTTTGAGTTAAAGCCCAAACGGGTTAAAAACATTTTCATTTGTTCGCTTGTAGTGTTTTGCGCTTCATCTAAAATTATAAAGCTGTCGTCCAGCGTTCTGCCGCGCATATAGGCCAAAGGCGCCACCTCAATATCTCCGCGTTCAATACAGCGCTGAAAATTTTCAGCACCAAGCATTTCAAAAAGCGCATCGTATAACGGGCGAAGATAGGGGTCGATTTTTTGCTGTAAATCACCCGGTAAAAAGCCAAGACTTTCCCCCGCTTCAACAGCAGGACGGGTCAGAATTATACGGTTTACCTGCTTTGCACGAAAAGCCGCTACCGCAACAGCCACCGCCAAAAAGGTTTTACCCGTACCTGCAGGGCCAACACCGATGGTGATGGTATTTTTCTTTATGGCTTCAATATATTTCTTCTGACCAAGTGTTTTTGCCTTTACGGGCTTACCCTTTGAAGTAATACATACGCAGTCACTGTTTAAAAGCTTGCCAATTTTATCATCCTCGCCGTCACGAACGAGTGTGTCGGCATATTGAATGCTTTGGTCGGTAATCTGCTCGCCCTTATTAATCATTTCAATAAGACATTCAACCGTTCTGACAGCGATTAAAACGTCATTAGGGTCACCCGATACTTTAATCTGACTGCCGCGGTTTGTAATAACAACGTTATAACGTTTTTCAATATCCTTGATATTTTCATCAAAGTTACCGAAAAGCGCGACCAATTGCTCTATTCTTTCAATGTCGATTGTTTTTTCAAACACCGTATCACATCCGTAAAAATACTATTATTATATTATATCACACATAATTTAAAAAATCTATAAAAACAATACAATGCGTGAGTTCATTTTTCAACATTAAAAACAAGTTCTTGAATTATCGCAATATCCCGTGCTTCATAAACGGTTGCTTTTAGTGTCGCGAAATTATAATTGTCAAAAAATTCTTTTTTAATTTCGGCATTTGGATATTTTTCTTCAATTTGCTTTGATAATCTCTCGCAAGCGGAATTAAAATCCAACTTATTTTCCCGGGTTTGTTTAAATATAAACTGCTTTTTGTGAAGTCTTATGGGCACAGGGTTGCCGAAAAGCTTTAAATTTTCAGCAGTATATTTTGTGTCGGCTTCCATTTTTTCGCGGCCTAAATATAACGGAAGCTTAAAGCCCATAATTTCTAAAACTGTTTTAGTTTTCTGCTTGCCTGTTAAATGGGTTTCTTTTATAACATAATTCTGCGAAGCTTCAATAACGTTCACGGTATCGGCAATAATTTTGCCGCGACTTTTAACAAATTTTGTGCCGTTTTCGTTTTCAATTATGCCGGATACCAACACGTCACCTTTTTTGACCGTATCCCCCACCTTTACAACACAGTTACCGACAGTCACATCAATATGCCTTATAATACCGTCGCTGTCGGCCACCAGATTTGTTGCCAAAAAATTTTCTTCATCCTTTGGTTTGATTTCACTAACGTCAACCGTTAAAACGCACCCTTCAATATTAAATGAAGCCCACGAAAGCTTATCGTTTAAAAGCAATAATTCTTGCGCTTTGTTTTTAGCGTCAATTTGCCCTTTTTTCACCCCCTGACTTATGCCGATTTTCTGACAGTCGGCAATTATGCTTTCATCCCTCACGTTTTTGTTGCCGTTAACGTCAATTATCCACACAAAGCCAGACAGATAGTGAAGTATTAAAAAGAAAAGCAATACACCCGCAAAAACACCGAAACGGCGCTTATACTTGTTTGTAAAAAACGGTAAGCCCTGGCGCTTTATTATGTGAAGCCGCACACCCTGCCGTTTAAAAATGCGGGGCAGTTTTTTATAATCTCTGACGTTTATTCTGCAACAAAGCTTACCCTTTTTAAAGCAGATATTCCAAATACTTAATTTGTGCTTTTCACACAAATTAAGCACCTTTTCGGGGTAAACGCCGTAAATTTCAATATCAAGAATACCAAGAAAAAATCTATATAAAAACAGCATTTTATCACCTAAACGCAAAATTCAATACTTTTAATTTTACCCTTTGCCGTTATTTTTTTGTTTTCAAAGGTCAGAATATCAAAATCACTGCCGCAAACGACGACGGCTCCCTTTTTTAGCCGTAATTTAAGATAATCCCCAGTGTATTCATAAACCCCCATACAACCGTCAACTTCAATTTTTTCACTGCCGAAAATTTCAATGTGAAAGGATGACAGTATATCACAATCGATAAAATCGGATTTAGGTGCAAGATTCCAGCTTACACGTTTTTTGCTTTTCTCAAAATTAAGCTTTTTTGCCATTTATACCACCCTTGTAATAATGCTATGAAAAAAATTATAAAATAATACATAGGTGATTATATGAAAAAAGCGGTAAACCTTATTGGTCTTGTGCTGATATCATTATTTGGCTTTTTAGTGCTGTTAAAGCCGGATATCTGTATAACCGCCGCCATTTCGGGAGTGCTTTTATGCGGCAACGTTATTATACCGTCAATATACCCTTTTACGTTTTGTGTTTTGTTTTTACATAACGGCGGTATATCAAATATTTTAAAGCCTTTTAACAAACCAATACAAAAAATTTTTGGCTTAAATTATCACGGGCTTTCAGTATTTTTGCTTTCGCTTATTGGCGGTTATCCAATGGGAGCAAAGCTTTTGTCTGACAATAAAAATGCGGGTTATATGATAAACTTTTGCATAAATGCAGGACCCGCCTTTGTAATTTTGGCAGTGGGAAAAGGTGCGTTTAAAAGCCTGACTGTCGGGTGGGTGCTTTTTTTATCCCACGCGCTGTCATCATTAATAATTTCATTGCTTACCCGACCCAAAATTCAGAATTTTGCAAAAGAAAACAAAACCCTTAACAGTATTGATAATTTCGTTGCTTCAGCATCCGCGGCGGCTGACACGGTAATAAAAATTTGCACGCTTGTAATTTTGTTTTCCTGCATTGGCGGTTATATTGAACACTTTTCAAGTCACTTTAAGCCGCTTTATTATTTAAGCCTTTTATGTGAAGTGACAAATGCAGTTTTTAAATGTAATAATATAATTACCGTTTCGTTTTTATTGGGCTTTTCGGGCTTCAGCATCTGGATGCAGGTTTTTTCACTGCTTAAAAAGGTTAAAATTAATTATTTTAAATTTATGCTTTTCCGTTTAATGCACGGCGGACTTTCGGCCGCGCTTACATTTATACAGCTTAAACTGTTTAAAATAAGTGCCACAACCCTTTCAAACGGTGTGGGCTTTAGTTATAAACCGTTTATTAATGGTGTGACGGTTGCAATATCACTTATAATTATGGGAGTTGTTTTAATAATTTCGCTATATGACAAAAAATATGCTGGTAATCTTGCAGAAGATATAGTATAATATTTTTAAGGGATGTGAAAAACAATGGCAAAAACACCGTTTAATAAAAAGCTTGAAAAGCATTGTGAATATTGCGTTTACGGTCAGGTGCTTAATTTTGACGACCAGATAATTTGCAAAAAGCACGGCGTTACCGACAAAACAGACAAATGCCGCAGCTATAAATATGACCCGCTTAAGCGTATTCCCGCAAAGGTGAAAATTGCAAACGGTTATACTGAAGATGATTTTAAATTGTAAAAATAAATATCCACCCGCATAGCGGGTGGTTTTTCATTTTCGGGCATAGCCCTAATCGTTACAGGCGACGCACAAGTGCGTTTTGAGGTTGGCCTGCCAGCCATGCATTGTTTACTTACTACCCATTAAATGGGTTCCGC
>JAZNOE010000011.1:0-8071 GCA_045580625.1 Acutalibacteraceae bacterium
TTCCCCTTGAGGGGAAGGGGGACCACGGCAGTGGTGGATGAGGTGGAAAACCGTTTAATCACTGCAAATTACACCTCATCAGTCACTTCGTGACAGCTTCCCCTCAAGGGGAAGCCTTGCCCGATAAACTATAATTTGAAATCCTATTTTATTCTTTATTATTTAACAAACTTAATTTCGAAAGGAGAAATCCATTATGATACTTACCCCTGAACAGCAAGCGATTTTGAACGGCGAAAAGGGCGAAACCATGGCAAAGGTTATGAAAACCCTTGTTATGTATGGTGACGCTTTTGAAGCTGAAAAGCTTGTTCCCATTACTTCAAAATACAACCACCTTGTAACATCATTTGGTTTAAAGGTTATGTCACCCGTTTATGACCTTATGCAGCAGATTTTAGACGCTGACGTAGCATCAGGTCAGAAATTTTCGGTTGACCCCCGCCCGCTTGACAGCAACGTGCCTGCAAACTTTTTGCAGAACTTTGTTTTCAAAAACTTTATGTACACAAAGCAGGATTTTTATGAAGAACAGCTTAAAAAGCTTGGTCTTATAGATGAAAATGCCTTTACCTGCGCTTGCTATATGGATGAAGTCGGCAACAAGCCCCAAAAGGGTGACGTGCTTAGTTGGGCAGAATCCTCAGCCGTTGTATACGCAAACTCGGTTTTAGGCGCACGCTGTAACCGCAATTCCGGTATACTTGACATTATGGGCTCTATCGTGGGTTACGTGCCATATTTTGGTTTACTTACCGATGAAGGCAGAAAAGCAACCTGGGTTGTAAAAATTCAGACCACCAAAAAGCCCGAAGCACAGCTTTTAGGCTCGGCCATTGGTATGAAGGTTATGGAAGACGTGCCTTACGTTATTGGTCTTGATAAATGGCTCGGCACTGAGCTTAACGACGAAGCCTGCACCTATCTTAAGGACTTTGGTGCCGCTACCGCTTCAAACGGTGCGGTTGGCCTTTACCACATTGCAAACCTTACCCCCGAAGCAGTTGAAATGGGCGAAAAGCTTATTGCTGAGGGTGCAAAGGAATATATTATTGACGATGCAGAGCTTGAACGTGTTAAAAACGATTACCCCGTAATTTGGAAAAACCCCGATGCTAAGCCGAAGCTTTGCTTTATGGGTTGCCCCCATATGAGTTTACAGCAGCTTAAGGACTGGACCGACAAGGTTGAAGCATCCTTAAAAGAAAACGGCAACAAAAAAGTGCTTATTCCCACAGTTTTCACCGCCGCACCCAAGGTGCTTGAAGCATTCAACAAAACCGAATATGCCGCACGCCTTAAAGCAACAGGTGTTATTACTTCATACATTTGCCCCTTAATGTATATGAATAATCCGCTTTGCAAAAAAATGCCGGTTATTACCTCATCAAACAAGCTTCGCACCTATACAAGTGCGCGCTATTACACCGATGATGAAATTTTAGCCGCTATCACAAAGGGAGGTAAATAAAAATGAGAGAATTTAAAGGTAGAGTTGTTACCCCCGGTGAGGTTACTGCCGAAGCACTTGTTACCACACAAGGCTTTAACACACTTGCATCCTTCCAGATGGCTTTGCAGTTTGGTGATAAGGAAGTTAAATGCGGTGACCAGAACAATGCCGACATTAACGGCAAATCTATGATTAACAAGGCACTTTGTCTGCCGCAGACAATTGGCTCGACCACAGGCGGTCTTGTGCTTTACTGCGCTTGCGCAATGGAAAAGAACCCCGCTTGTATGCTTTTTGCAAATCATATCGACTCACTCGCCGCCGCAGGCGCAATTTTAGCCGACGTTTGGGTAGAGCAAATCACAATGCCGGTTATCGACTGTCTTGGCGATGAATTTTTAAATTACGTTAAGGACGGTATGAAAATTACCGTTAAAGCCGACGGAACGGTTGTTGTAGAGGATTAAAATTAAAAGAGGTGGATTTTTCCACCTCTTTTTGTTTATTTTTTATTTGGTATATGCTCAACTATCTCTGATATAGAGCATTCAAGCAGTTCACAAAGATCATCCAACGTATTTGTAGATACGGACATATTCTTGCGCAAACGCTGGACCGTACTACCGCTTATATTAAATTTCACCCTTAAAGTATAGGTTGACATTCCCTTTTTTCTTAATGTTTCCCATAATGGTGTATATACAATCATAATATACCTCCAAAAATATCTTGCATATTTTTATTATGCTCGATATAATGGTCATATAAAATGCTCGAATATTGGGCATATTTTAGGAGAAATTATGACTTGCACATTTTTTGGCCACCGAAATACACCCGAAAATATTAAGATAAAATTAAAAGAAGTTTTAATTAATTTAATAGAAAACAAAAACGTAGATGTTTTTTATGTGGGTAACAATGGTGCGTTTGATAAAACGGTTAGAGAGTTACTAAAGGAATTAAAAAAGATTTATAAAATTAATTATTGTGTTGCTTTTGCTTATATTCCGCAAAAAGCCGAATGTGAGGATTACAGCGATACAATTTATTTTGACGAATTAAACTTTAAACCACATAAAGTGCGAATAATTGAACGCAACAAAATAATGCTTAAAAAATCTGATATAGTTGTTACTTATGTAACAAGAACTGTTGGTGGTGCGTTTGATTTTAAAACGTTGGCAGAAAAAAGCGGTAAAACAGTTATAAATATTTCATAAAAATTAACCGCCGCATTATTGCGGCGGTTTTTTAAATTATAGTTTGTAGGGCTGTTAAATTTTAAGAAATCGTAGGGGCGCACCTGTGTCTGCGATCGCATAAACAACGGAACGACACATAGGTCGTTCCCTACGCGATATTTCAATGAAGATACCTATTAACACTAATTTAATTTGTACAATAATTACGCATTACGAATTCCGAATTTCGCCTCAGCGATAAACCCAAATTTAACCTTTAATGAAACATTGTCTGAAAGCCGTCAACCATTTCGCCTGCGGCCTTTAAAAGCTTTGCGCCGCCTTTTTCAATGTTTTTATGGTCCTTCATCATCATTTTTCCGACTACGACCGCGGCGGCACCCGCAAGCATACCTGCGCCTACACCCTTAACGAATGTCATTGTTGTATTGTTTTGCATAAATTAAAACCTCCCTTTAGGAATAGTTTATCCTAAAAGAAGGTTTTTATTTTTTTATCTAAAATTTTTGCCAAAAAACCGATTAACCCACCCGATATTATTGCAGAAAAGATTAAAACAGGCAGGTAAAAAAGCACACCCGTGCCGAAAAATATTAAAGCAACAACGGTTTGTATAAGATTATGGGTAAGTGCACCCAGAATACTAAAGCCAATCACACTAAATTTGCCGATTTTTGATGTAAGCCACATAACAAGGGTTGACAAAAGCCCTGCAGTTAGTGAAAAAACAAGCGCAAACGGGCTTACAAACAGTAAATTCAACAATATTATGCGGATTATATTCACCAAAAACGCACCTTTAACATCCTTTTTAAGAATTAAAAGCAGTGCAATGCCGTTGGCAAGACCTATTTTTATACCGGGTGCTATAAATGACAGCGGCAAAAGTGTTTCAACGTAAGAAAACACAAGGCAAATTGCCGCCGTAACACCGTAAAACGCAACCTTTTTTGCCATATTGCCCCCTTATTTTATGGTAATTATTATTTTATTTGGCAGACAAACTATCTGCTGACCTTTTTTGCTGATTTTTGGATGGTCAACACAAATTTGATTTTCACAATCGGCCGAAATTACGTCAACCCTGCCGTTTTTGATTTTAACAACGTTTGTGCCAAGGTCAACCGTCCTATTATAATAAAGCGAGCCTTTAAAAAGCTGCTGCTTATTTTGGGTGATAACCACCGTTGTACCCTTTTGTGAGCACAACAAAACCGCCGCAAGAGCAATTATCCCCGCGACTGCCAGACAAATTATAAGTTTTATGTCTGATTTTTTCATTTTATCACCAAAATTATTTTAACACACCTTTACAAAAAAGAAAAGATATTATATAATAATATATTATGAAAAAATTATTTATACTATCATTCATCCCCGTGCTGCTGCTTTGCGGCTGCGCATCCAAAAAAAGTGACACACAATTTTTAATGGACACCGTTTGCACCGTCACCGCCGACTGCGATGAGGAATATATTGACGGTGTTTTTGAATTGTGCCAAGAATACGAAAGTCTTTTAAGCAGACACAAGCCTGAAAGTGATGTTTCAAAGCTTAACCATTATGATGAGCACGAAATTTCACCCGAAACACTTAAGGTGTTAACACAAGCAATTTATTATTGCCAAAAGACGGGTGGTAAGTATGATATAACCATCACCCCCGCTTCAATGCTTTATGACTTTAACAAGAAAAAAGCCCCCACAAAGGAAGAGGCACAAAAGGTGCTTTATAAGGTGGGTTATAACCGCATTGAGGTTAAAGGTAATTACGTTGACCTGCACAACACCGAAATTGACCTTAGCAGTATTGCAAAGGGTTATATTGCCGACAGGGCGGTAGAATATCTTAAAGAAAACGGCGCAAAAAACGGCATTGTAAATTTGGGCGGCAACGTTAAGGTGTTTGGCAAGGCATATAACGTTGGTATTCAAAAGCCTTTTTCGGACGAAATTTTGCTTACCGTTAAGCTTAAGAATGCATCTGCCGTGACAAGCGGTACATACCAGCGTTATTTTAAGAAGGGCAAAAAGCTTTACCACCACATTTTAGACGTTAAGACAGGTATGCCCATCAATACAAAGTTAACGTCTGTTACGGTGTTAGGCGAAAGCTCGGCCGAGTGCGACGTGCTTTCAACCGTTTGTATGATATTGGGTGAAAAAGCCGCAAAAGAGCTTATAAACGAAACAAAGGGTTATGAAGCAATTTTTATTAAAAAGGACAATTCTGTTTCGGTAACTGACGGTCTTAAGCTTAAGAAAAACAAGGTTGTTTACAAATAGTTCCAAAATTTTTGGTTAAATAATGATATAATTTCTTTATTAATTTTCAAGAGGTATAAAAATGAGCTTACTTTCAGCACTTTTCGGCAATTACAGCCAAAAGGAACTTAAAAGAATAATGCCGCTTCAGCAAAAGGTGCTTGCTTTGGAAGAAGAATATAAAGCCCTTTCAGATGAAGCATTGCGCGCAAAAACACAGGAATTTAAGGAAAGACTTTCTTTAGGCGAAACACTTGATGATATTTTGCCTGAAGCCTTTGCCGCCTGCCGCGAAGCAGGTGACCGCGTGCTTGGTATGCGCCACTTTCCCGTGCAGATTATCGGCGGTATTATTTTACACCAAGGCAGAATTGCCGAAATGAAAACAGGTGAAGGTAAAACCTTGGTTGCAACCTTACCTGCTTATCTTAACGCGCTTTCCGGCAAAGGTGTTCACATTGTAACGGTTAACGATTATCTTGCAAAGCGTGACTCGGAATGGATGGGCAAGCTTTATAAATTTATGGGTCTTTCTGTTGGTCTTATTACCCACGGTATGACCAAGGAAGACAAGCAGGAAGCCTATAATGCCGACATTACCTATTGCACCAATAACGAGCTTGGCTTTGATTATTTGCGCGATAATATGGTAATTTATAAGGAACAAAAGGTTCAGCGCGGGCATAATTTTGCCATTGTAGACGAAGTTGACTCGATTTTAGTCGACGAAGCAAGAACGCCACTTATCATTTCGGGACAGAGCGATAAATCAACCGATTTGTATGAAGCTGCAAACCGTTTGGCACGCAGCCTTAAAATGTTTAAAATTAAAGAAATGGACGACAAAGCGTCTGATGAACAGATGGGCATTGAAGGCGATTACGTTGTTGATGAAAAGGCAAGAACCGCAGTTTTAACCCCTGAGGGTGTAAAGCGGGTTGAACAGTTTTTCAACATTGAAAATCTTAACGACAGCGAAAACATTGCTATTGCCCACCATATGAATCAAGCTATACGCGCTCACGGTATTATGAAGCGTGACGTCGATTACGTTGTAAAAGACGGCGAAGTAATAATTGTTGATGAATTTACAGGTCGTTTAATGTACGGCCGACGTTATAACGAAGGTTTGCACCAGGCAATTGAAGCAAAGGAAGGCGTAAAGGTAGCAAAAGAGTCTAAAACCCTTGCAACCATTACCTTCCAGAACTTCTTCCGCCTTTATAACAAGCTTTCGGGTATGACGGGTACCGCCATGACCGAAGAAGCCGAATTTCAGGAAATTTACCGTTTGGACGTTATTGAAATTCCGACAAACAAGCCTATTGCCCGTGTTGACCAGAATGACGTTGTCTATAAAACTGAAAAAGCTAAATTTATGGCAGTAATTGATAAAATTATTAAATGTCACGAAAAGGGTCAGCCCGTGCTTGTTGGTACAATTACCATTGAAAAGTCTGAAATTTTGTCAATGCTTCTTAAAAAGCGCGGCATTAAACACAACGTTTTAAACGCAAAGCACCACGAAAAGGAAGCCGAAATTATTGCCCAGGCAGGCAAACTGGGTGCTGTGACCATTGCCACCAATATGGCAGGTCGTGGTACCGACATTATGCTTGGCGGTAATGCCGAATATCTTGCAAAATCGGCTTTGCGACACGACGGAATGAGCGAAGAGCTTATTATTGAAGCCACCGGCTTTGCCGAAACTTCGGACCCCGAAATTTTGGCGGCGCGCGAAAAATATTCTGAATATTATGCCAAATTCAAGGCAGAAATTGCCCCCGAAGCCGAAGCTGTACGACAGGCAGGCGGTCTTTGCATTATCGGTACAGAACGCCACGATTCACGCCGAATTGACAACCAGCTTCGCGGTCGTGCAGGCCGTCAGGGTGATAACGGCGAAACACAGTTCTTTGTATCACTTGAAGATGATTTAATGCGCCTTTTCGGTGGGGAGAGAATTTCTACCCTTATGGACACAATGAAGGTGGATGAGGATATGCCGCTTGAAAGCGGTATGCTTTCGAAAACTATTGAAAGTGCCCAGAAGAAGAAGGAAGGCATTAACTTTGCCATTCGTAAGAATACCCTGCAGTATGACGACGTAATGAACAAACAGCGTGAGCTTATTTACAGTCAGCGCAACAAGGTGCTTGACGGCGAAGATATTAAGGACACCGTTTTCAAAATGGTTGAAGAAACCATTGACGCTTATTGCAGTCTTTACCTTTCTGCCCCCATCAGGGATGACTGGGATTTAAAGGGTCTTCGCGATTATTTCAACGGCTGGCTTACCACCCCGTTTGACTTTAACTACACCGCAGAAGAGCTTTCAAACACCGATAAGGAAGATATTGCCAACCTGCTTAAGGACCGCGCCGCAAAAATTTATGAAGAGCGCGAAAAAGAGCTTGGCAATGATATGATGCGCGAAATTGAACGTGTAATGCTGCTTCGTTCGGTTGATACAAACTGGATGGACCATATTGATGCTATGGATCAGCTGCGTCAGGGTATAGGTCTGCGCGGTTACGGTCAGCACGACCCTGTTATCGAATACCGCAACGACAGCTATGATATGTTTGATGCAATGACCGCCGCCATTCGCGAACAGACCGCAAAGCTTGTTTTGACCGTTCGTGTTCGCCGCGATGATGAGGTTAAACGTGAAAAGGTTGCAGAGGAATCAAATGCAGACAATAAACCCAACACTGTAAAAGGTAAGGGTGCAGTCGGCAAAAACGCCCTTTGCCCCTGCGGCAGCGGAAAGAAATATAAACGTTGCTGTGGAAAAGATATAGATTAAATTTAAAACCCTTGAGATTTTTTCTCAAGGGTTTTGTTTTTAAAAGAATAAAGAATAAATCAGGTGTCGCTTCGCGACTTATATATATATTCGTTTCACGAAGTGAAACTCATTTTTTATTCTTTCTTATTTTTTATTTATTATTTAAACTCAATTACGTGTGTGTGAACTTTTTCTAATTTGCTTTCAAGGGCGATTATGCCTTCCTTTTCGGTTATATCGCCGCTATCACCCTTGGTTGAACAAATTCCCTGCCAGGGCTCAATACACATAAAGGGCGCACCCACAGGATGCCACAAGAGCAAATATTCACATTCAGGGAACGACACGGTGGTTGTAA
>JAZNOE010000012.1:0-5630 GCA_045580625.1 Acutalibacteraceae bacterium
GCACAGTAGAGGTTGACAGCCTTTCGCCTTATATGACCCTTGTAACCGACAAAGCGGGAGTTAACATAGAGGCTACCTATAATCTTGACACCAAGACCTACATTGATACAAATAACTGCAACGTGGTTAGCGGCGAAAACGGTGCAACCTTTATGCCGAGTATATCAGCAGAGGGTGTGATTTCTTGGACTAACGATAAGGGACTTGCAAACCCCACACCTGTAAATATTAAGGGCAACAAAGGCGACAGCGGTTACACCCCACAAAAGGGCACTGACTATTTTACCGCAACGGACAAAGCCGAAATGGTTGCCGATGTAATAGCCGCTTTGCCTGTTTATAACGGAGAGGTGGTAGCAGAATGAGTGAACACAATATCACATTAGACGGCGGTTCTTCGGTAAGACTTAAAACCGCAGGCAAATATTGCGACCGAGATATTATTGTAACAGCAACAAATGACGCAATAGATAAACTGAACGGAGGCGCTATCGCCGAGGTAAGTACGAACCTCGTCAATTTAAGAGAATATGCTTTTGCAAAATGTAAACAACTGACAAAGGCGAGTCTGCCCTTTGTTACAGCGTTGCCCTCACACATTTTTAACGATTGCACAAACCTTAAAACAGTAGAAATGCCAAATGTTACAAGGATGGCATATTTGTGTTTTTATAATTGTCAAAATTTGGAACTATCGGAATTGCCAAGCAATTTAACCGAAATTAGAGGGACAAGCTTTTATAATTGCAAAAAATTAACATCTATTACATTTAAAAGAACTGCAACAGCTATTGATAGCGATGTTTTTTCAGGTTGCACAAATCTTTTAACCATAAATGTGCCTTGGGCAGAGGGTGAAGTTGCAAACGCTCCGTGGGGCGCAACCAACGCAACAATCAATTACAACTATACGGGAGAATAACTCATGCAAATAAAAACATTATATCGCTATGAAAGAAAGCCAAATTGTGTAACCATATCAACTGAAAAACCGCTTGATGTAGAAAGCACCGAAACCCACCGACTTATTGCAGACGATGGCAAAATTCTTTTCAAAGGTGACTTAGAAACAGTTTGTGTTGACACGGATGTTGTTGACGGTTGGCAAGAAAAGACTAAAAGCTATACGGAAATCTTTGGCAGAGAAATTGGCTAAACCAATTGTATAGGAGGAGTAAAGTTGAAGGAAATGTTTTTAAAATGGCTTAAAGCCGCAGCTATCAGAACTGTAAAGACTTTGGCTGAAACTGCAATTGCCTTAATTGGCACAAATACCATTGGCATAACCGAGGTTGATTGGGTTGGTGTGTTAAGCGCTTGCGCTTTGGCGGGTGTTGTAACCATACTGACTTGTATCAAGGGGTTGCCGGAAGTTAAAAACAACTAGCGACAAATATTATTCATAACTTTTGCTTAAAAGAGAAAGACATGGCAAACAAGCACTGTTAACGGTGCCGTTTGCCGTGTTTTTATTTTTATTGTTGAAAATTATACAAAAAGTGATAAAATAGTATTAAATTGTGTGAATTGAAGGAGGGGTTTTGTGAATAGTTTTGAAGCTTTTTATATTGCTGCAGCGCAAAACAGGCAAAACAATCTGAATTTTGCGTTTTCGACTTTATCCGATTGCGATAAAGAGTTGCTTTTAAAATCCTCTCACCCCGACTTTGATGAAGCCTTGTTTTCAACCTTAAAAAAAGGAAAAAACAGCGGCGAAAAAGCACCGGTACTACTTTGCGAAAAACTAAACGGCGCTGCACCGATATACAATATAACCCCACGCTCTGATTTTGACTTTGAAACCGATATTTTAGTTTTAGGCTCAGGCGGTGCGGGTCTTTCGGCGGCAATAACCGCCTGTGAAAACGGTGCAAGAGTAATAATTGCCACAAAGCACACCCTTGCCGCCTCTAACACAACCTTGGCCAAAGGCGGCATTTCGGCGGCAATAGGCGCTGACGATTCGGCAAAAGCCCATTTTGAAGACACCTTTTCAGGCGGCGGTTATTTTGCCGATAAAACGCTTTTAAAAAAACTTGCGAATGATGGTAAAAACGCAATAAATTGGCTTTATTCTTTGGGCGTTGAGTTTGATACCGACCAAAACGGCGACTTTGTTCTGTACAAAAGCGGCGGTGCTTCTAAAAGCCGACTTTTATCGGTAAGAGATGCCACAGGCAAAGCCATAACCGACGCATTAATTAAAAAGGTGAAATCCCTTGATATTGAAATTATTGAAAACGCCGCGGCAATTTCCCTTTTAACCGAAAACAGCCGTTGCTTCGGTGCTGTATTAAAGGAAAAGTCCGGCAAGGAAATTTTCATAAAAGCCAAGGCAACTGTTCTTGCTACGGGCGGTATGGCAGCTCTTTCAAACGGCCCTTCCACCAACCATAAGGGCGCCGTGGGTGACGGAGTTGTTCTTGGGTATCGTGCAGGGTGTGAGCTTGTCGATATTTGTTCGCTGCAATATCACCCGACAGGTATTGCTTACCCCTATTCTCTTTTTGGCGCGCTTGTCACCGAAAAGGCGCGTTCTTTGGGCGCAATGCTTTTAAACCGCGAAGGCAAGCCCTTTGTAAACCCCCTTGAAACCCGTGATGTTGTAACGGCAGCTATTATAAGCGAATGTAAAAAAGAGCTTGGCGTTAAAACCGAAAAGGACGACGCGGTGCTGCTTGACACACCAATGATAGATATTATTCACGGCAAGGGCACCTGTGAAAAGGAGTTGCCGTCGCTTTTCACCTTATTCTCAAGAAACGGCATTGATATAGCCAGGCAGCCGATTTTGGTTTATCCCTCTCTTCACTACCAGAACGGCGGTATTAAAATTACCGAAAACTGTGAAACTGCAGTAGCAGGCTTGTACGCCGCGGGCGAGGTTGCAGGCGGAATTCACGGCCACAACAGACTTATGGGCAACTCGCTTTTAGAAATAATTGTGTTTGGAAGAACAGCAGGCAAAGCCGCCGCTTCCGTAAAATAAAGGAGAATTATTATGGATTTACACATTTTAACCGATTTATTAGAGGCTATTACCATTTTTTGCTTTGGTCTTTCCTGGCCTATTTCTATCAGAAAATCTTATGTTTCACGCACAGCAAAGGGCAAAAGCCTTTTCTTCGAGGTGTTTATTATTATAGGCTATGCCTTCGGCATTGTACGAAAATTCGTGCAGGTGTTTGCCCTCGATTACCCCGCGGCCGATGCTTCTACCCTTGCAACAATTATTTTCTATTTGAGCTTTTTCTTCTATGTTTTCAACTTCTTCGCAATTGCCATTGACATTGGCCTTTATTTCCGCAACACCCGCCTTGACCGTATGCGCGAAAACGCAGCCAAATAACCACCGGATTTTTTGTAAAACGATTGATTTATTTGCTTTTCAAAAGTTTTTCACAAAACAAAAATTTTTCTTGACAAACGTGATAAGCTTGGATATAATATATTAGTCGCTTATGGCTGTATAGCTCAGTTGGCTAGAGCACGCGGTTCATACCCGCGGTGTCGCCGGTTCAAATCCAGCTACAGCCACCAATACGGCGCCTTGGTCAAGTGGCCTAAGACACCGCCCTTTCACGGCGGTAACACGGGTTCGAATCCCGTAGGCGTCACCAAAAAAGAAGTAACTTTTGTCTACCAAAAGTTACTTCTTTTTTTATCCAAGCCGCAGGCTTGGTATATCATCACGCGCTAGCGTATATATCATCCATCGCTTTGCGATGGTATATCATCACGGCATAGCCGTGCATAAACCCTCCTGCGGCTTGATGAGATGCAACACTGCGTGTTGATGATATACCACAACAAGTTGCGGATGATATACAAGGCTTCGCCTTGATTTGTTCCCTCAAAAGTAGTATAATTCTCTTAAAATGAGGCGATTTCCAGTGATAAATGATATTTTCAAACATATTGATCCAGATGAGTTTCACGGCAAGGAACTCACTCTTCACGATTGTATGTCAGATAAGATTTCATTTAAAAATCATACACTTCGTTTTTACTTACCCGATGGTTTTTGAGTAACATCTCATCATATAGAAAACGCTTCCGAAAAGGTAATACGAACGGATGCTTCAGTAGTCGATTTTTCTATAAAAGATGTTGATGACATCATAGTTCGTGTGTTCACAAGACATAGATGGTTAGGGTTCCGAAATACAAGTGTAGAGCTTTGGGGTATGGAACAACTCATTTCTGCTATAAACAGTAGAAAATGCACCTTGGAGTTTATTACGCAATACAGAAGTCATGATGAACAAATGTGGCATTGTGTAATTCATTCTAAGAAAAAGCCTTATTATAGGGAATGCCAACTGCACTTGCCGGAAACGGAAGCAACTTTCTTTTGGAATGATCTTCGTCTGGATCGGGAATGGTAATCCACACTACTTTTGATCGTTCTTACCCCCAATTATACACCTTTTAGTCGCTCTTTCGCAAAAAATAACACCTATCCATTTGGATAGGTGTTATTTTTTGTATGCTATTCAGGCAACGAGACTCGAACCCGTTGCAGTGGAACTGTCCGGCGGCTTGCTGTCGGCGAGACGCTGGCTGTGGCGGGTTTGAACGGCATAAAACCGGTTTTTGTTGAAAAGTGGAAATGTATGTGTTATGATGTTTCCAAAAAAATGATGACATTTCGGGGGTTGCGAAATGAACAATGACTTGAAAAAACTGTACCGTGCCAGAGAGATCGTTGCGAAGAACGATTCCGTTTCCCGGTATAACGACAGCTTGCTTGAAGCTGCTGCCAATCATACCCGACCCATCCGGCAGGCCAGCGTCAAGGCGGTGAAGCGTCTGGAGAGCAAGTGCAGCACACTGGCCACTGCCCACCGGCTTTCCACACGGCTGCTTCCGGTGCTGGCAGTAATGGTGGCGGTGATCGCGGCGTATGTGCTGTTGACCAAAACAGTGCTTTCTGAAACGCTGTTTCTGGATTTTGATACATTTGTGGATAAGGCACGGGCCTATGCTACCGCCAATGCCGAAAAATTCCCCACGCTGCTGATGGGCGGTAATTTAAAGCGGGACAGTGTGGCGGAGCGGATCGCATATTTTAACTCCGACATCTTTGCGATAGACTGCTACACCTTCCTTGCCGGTAGTGTGATGTGGATGACCGCAGGCGGTGCTTTGGTCTGCGCGATGATCGACAAGGATGAGCTGTCCGGTCTTGTGTTTGCCTTTGATATTCTGCTGTTTCTGGGAATGGTGGTGACCCTGCTTATCAAGGTCAAGGATATTCTGGGTGTGGTGATCGGCGTTCTGTGGATGAGCATTACGGGAATTCCTATGATGTGGGTCTGTGGATGGCCGTTGATCCTTTCATTCATTGTTGTCAATGCCGTGGTTATCACTGCGTTGACGATGTATAACGTGATGGCAAAAAAACACCGTGTGAAAGTGGCTCCCAAGTTGGCCAGGATTGTGGAATGGAAGGCGCAGATTGCCGCAGAAAAGGCAGACTGCAAGGCCAAATGTGCGAAGATCGATAAGGCTTATAGTGCAAAAATGAAAGCGTATCCTGCGGAATATGCTTCGCTGGAACCGTTTCTTCGGGATTATGGCTATGTGTCGCAGCTGATCTGGGTTATTGAGAACAGCTTTGCCCGTGA
>JAZNOE010000013.1:0-139868 GCA_045580625.1 Acutalibacteraceae bacterium
CTATTACAACATTTACAAGAATAATAGTTCCTTCTTCAAGCGTGGCAATTCTTACTGTTAGTATTCTTTCGGTAATCTGGCACTGGAACGAATATTATTTGACAGCACTTTACTTTAACGATAATCAACCACTGGCTGTTGTTTTGTCAGGTATTATGGATTATATCAAACTTCGTGGCGGCGATACCATTAATTCACATACGGGCGTTGCTATGGCAAGTTGTATGTTATTTATTCTTCCTGTTCTTATAATGTATCTTATTCTTCAAAAGAAGTTTATTAAGAGCATTGACAGCGTTGGTATTGTTGGTTAATTTATCCGCAAGGGTTTATTATATAAATTTGAAAGGGATGTATTTAAAAATGAAATTCAGTATGAAAAAAATCGTAGCTCTTATTATGGTTTTTGCAATGGTACTTTGCTTTGCAGGCTGTGATAATGGCGGCACAACCTCATCTTATTATGAAGAAGTTCCCGGCGAAAGCGGTGGCAATGGCGGTGGTAGCACCGGCGGCGACGCTACACAGGACCTTGTTACTGAAATTCCCACTAATCTTAAAGGCACAACTGTTAAGGTGCTTTTCTGGCGCCCTTTAACAACTGACGAAAAATCAGTTGTTGCCAGCTTTGAAAAGCAAACCGGTATGAAGGTTCAGTTTAAGTTTGCGGCAAATGCCGGCGGTGTATATGCTGAACTTATTTCTGCTTCATTGGCAGCTAAGGAAGGCTTTGACGTTGCAATGTTCAACAACATTAACTTCCCCAACCGTCCTACAAACATTATGCAGCCTTTGAATGATATTAAGGGCTTTGACTTTACCGATCCTGCTTGGGATAAGACCCTTATGGATGCTCATGCAATCGGCGGTAAATACTATGGCGCAAACATTATAGGCGGCCATACCAATGAATTCGTTGCTATGTACTTCAACGAAACACAGTTCAAAAACCGTGGTGTTAAGACACCCCGTCAGCTTTGGGAAGCAGGCAACTGGAATTGGGATACCTTCCTTGAAGCAGCAAAGGCTATGACCTATAAGGAAAACGGCGTTCAGCACTATGGCTATGTAAACCGTGGTATGGGATATATGACATATTGGTTACAGGCTGCAGGTACTGACTTTATTACCTATGACGGCAAAAAGTTCACAAACAACATTTCTAATGCTGAACTTTTAAATCTTGTTAAATACTATAACGAATTCAGAACAAAGCACAAGATTATGAGTGATGAAACCTATGGTGTGCCTCACTTCCGTTCAGGTGAATCTGCAATGTTCTCTGTAATTTCTTATGCTATGTTTAAGGAATCTGACACTAACTTTGCTCAGATGACCGATACCATCGACGCAGTTCCGTTCCCCATGCCTAAGGGTAGTAAGCAGGTTGCTTTGGTTGACTCTTGCTTGTTTGGTGTACTCAAGGGTGCTAAGAATGCAGAAGGTGCAGCTCACTTTATCCGTTACTTCCTTGATCCTCAGAACTATAGCATGTCTGACAACTTTATTAACAAAAACCTTGAAAAAACCTTTAATGAGCTTGCTAAGATGGAAAAGCGCGTTTCAATCAGTGAAGGTGTTATAGCTAACGCTGCACAGGTTGACTTTGGTAACGTTTGCCACAACATCGTGCTTACAGATGCCGCACAGGTAACCTCAAAGGTTAAGTCTTATGCTCCTCAATTTACTATTGCAGTTGATAAGGCAAATAAGGCAGTTAAATAATTAATTAAATCCTCCCGCCGCACTGCAATTATGCAGTGCGGCCAACATAGATTATTCGTGAGGTAGAAAATAATAATGAAATTTAATTTCTTAAATTCAAACACTAAAAAATTTATAAGTGTTTTGTGTGCCGTGGCAATCCTTATGGCCTCCTTACCTTTGAGTGCTTTGCTTTTAAACGTAAACGCTGCAGAGGGGGACATAATTGATTTTCAGGGCGAAAAGGCTGACGACATTGTAAACGGTAATGACCATTTTACAATCGGCGGTCAGAATAATGCTGACACAAAATATTTTTATGCTAATAATGCCACTGAAGATACAGTTACACTTACTGTAAGCGGTCTTCAGCTTGAGGCAGGCAAAAAATATACCGTTGATATGGACATTTATGCTATGGCAATTTCAAAGGATGCCGACGGTAAAATGTTTGGTATTAAGGTATACGGAGATGACGAAGTATCAACCGATACATTCGTTTATAACAGCAGTACTTCAGTTACGGAATGGACTAATTTCCATTTTACATTTACTGCAAAGGAAGGCAGCACCAAGCTTGATTTTTCTGCTTTCAATTCAGCAATGGCTTTAATTGAAGATTTTGTAATTACTGACGAAAACGGCAAAACGGTTAGCTTTGACTTGAAGGCCGCTTGCGATGCTTACGGAAGTGCAAACGTGTTTGGTTATGGCACAGTTTCTGAGCTTGCAAGCACAAGCATGAAGCCTACAGGTCCCGCATTTACAGGCGAACCCGATTATGTACTTTACATTGATAATTCATCCAACTCAATTCAATCAAATGCGATTTGGTTTAATCTTTTAGGTGCACCTCAGATGGCACTTGAGACCGGTAAGGAATACACCTTAAAGTTTGATAACTATGCGCTTAAAGAAAGCACCAGCGGTCACCTTTACGTTGGTGTGCATAACACAGGCAGTGGTATCACCGGTCAAAACTGGTTTAATACCTCCGATAAGCTTAATGGGTGGGCAACCCAGTCGGTTAAATTTACACCTACAGGCGATAAGGCTCTTGCTTATCATACCTTGTACGTAGGTGCAGGCTTTAAGGGTTATCTTGATAACTTCCGTGTATATGACGGTGATACAGAAGTTGCTACTTTTAGCTTTGAAAAATCTAATGAGGGTAAAGAATCGGCCGGTGCAAAGGTTGTTGAATTACCTAAGGAAATTACTGCTAAATCATATCCTGCATACAAGTTAACAATGGATAAGGATGAGATTTTCAGAACTTCTGATATATCTTGCACAAATTCAATTACCTACAGCTTTGATTATTATCTTTCTAAAGGTAAGGTTACTGCAGGCTCTGCTAACGTTGGTAATCTTGATACTGAACTTAAAGCAGGTGTTGGCAGTTATACTGTTACGGCTGATAATAACACCAGATCTCTTAAATTAACCGCAAATGAAAAAGCTGTTATTTATATCTGGAACGTTAAAATTGTTGCTGATGATGCTTCAAAGGATTTTGCAAACCGTACTGACCGTACAACCTGCGAATTTGAAGAAATCACTTTTGCAGATATTCCCGGTGCACATTACGGTGATGTCGCCGATTCGGGCAACAGTGGTGACAGCGGCAATGGCGGCTCTACCACACCCGGTGAAAAGAATTATGCTATTTTTGTAGACAATTCTACCGGAACGGGCAAAATTGATATCTGGTCTAACGTTTATGATAGCACAACGATGGATTCAAAAATCAAATCGAATTATAAAATTAAGTTCGATGCTTATGTATTTTCATCAGCTAAGGTTGATTTTTCACCTAAAGACAGAACAAACGCAACAAAAGGTGCAAAGGTTTCCTGGACACCTGATGCTAATTCACTTAATAAGTGGCAGACGGTTGAATTGTCTGTAAGCATTAATACGGGCGCAACCATTCAGATTCACAGATTTGAATTTTATGCAGGCTTCAAGGGTTATATTGATAATATCCAGGTTATTCCTGATGGCGATACAAGTCCTGTTTTCAATATGACATTTACTGAGGCTGATCTTGGCAAATATGGTCACGCCTCTAAGAATAACGGCCCGATTGTTGAATTTTCAGCAGAGGGCAGCGGTAATTCCGGCAGTGGTAGCGGCAGCAGTGGCTCAACTGCACCCGTTCAGCCTACCAAGTCGAATTATGCAATTTATATTGATAATTCTGCAAATACAATTCAGTCAGGTCAGATTTGGTTCAACCTTTTAGGTGTATCTCAAATGTCACTTGAAACAGGCAAGAAGTACACCTTAAAGTTTGATAACTATGCACTTAAAGAAAGTACCGGCGGTCACTGTTACGTTGGTGTACATAACACCGGTAGCGGTATAACCGGTCAGAACTGGTTTAATACCACTGATAAGCTTAATGAATGGGCAACCCAGTCTGTTGAGTTTACACCTACGGGCGATAAGGCTCTTGCTTATCATACCTTGCACGTTGGCGCAGGCTTTAAGGGTTATCTTGATAACTTCCGTGTATATGACGGAAACCTTGAAGTTGCCAGCGTAACCTTTGATGAATCTAACGAAGGTAAAGAATCCGGTGGTGCAAAGGTTGTTAAGCTTCCCGCCAAAATTGACCCTGAATATGTTCCTTCTGCTAACGTAAGCGGTTTTGAATTGGCTATCTTAAAGGGCAAGGCAGGCAGTAACGGTGCATCCATTAATCTTGGCGGTGCTAATAGCCCCCTTACTCTTGAAAGCAACAAGACTTATAACCTTATCTTTAAATATTATCAGGCTAATCCTACCGCAACCGGTGAATTAAATCTCTTCGGTGTTAAGTTTATTGAATCGGCTCTCGGTAAAGCAAATGACGTGACCTGGTTTAAGAAGAATAATGCAGACGGTTGGACCGAGGTTAAGGCTATATTCTCAACAGGTACTATTTCAAATTCCTCAGCTGACTGGTTCCAGCTTGTGCTTAATCCTGACGCTTGGGTATTCTTTGATGATTTCACAGTTGAAGAAACCGAGGTTGATACAAATAAGGAAGTTTCAAAGATAACCTTTGAAAATAAGGATGATTCTATCTATCCGAAGCTTGAAGCAGAAAATTGTGTATTCGAGCAATCTGATGAAATGGGCGGTACCTTTAAGGTAGTAAATGCTACTGAATATACTAATAAAGACAAAAACTCTAACCGCCAATATACCTTTAAGGGTATTAAAATGAAGTCAAATACAACCTATAAGGTTTCAATTGACTATTATATTGACAGACCCTATGATGATTATATGGCTGCTTTTGGTTATAGCAAAAACAATCTCGGTAACGGTTCTGGTGACCAATGGACATTTATAAACAACGTTCAGGTACGCGGCTGGCATACAGTAACCATTAGCATTACCACAGGTGAAGTTGTTCCTAACGAGAACTACTTTAAGTTGGTTTGCTATGACGTTAACGACAGCACCGAACCCAGAACATTGTGGTTTGATAACTTTACTATAACCGAACAGTTCACAATTGAAACCTCTGTTAATGACAATACCCTTGGTACAGTTACCAAGGAATTCGGTGTTAAAGCAGGGGATGACGCGCGCGTAGTTGCCAACGCTTTTGAAGGCGCAACATTTGAAGGCTGGTATGAATACGGTGATTTGGTTTCTTCCGATAAGATCTATCGTTTGGAAAACGTTGACGATAATCACAAGCTCATAGCTAAATTCAGCGGCAAGGCAAAGCCCGGCACAGTAATTGTTCAAGGCTTTGAGGATTATGAGATTGGCGATATCGGCTTTGAGTATTACGAAATCGTTAACGATTCTAAAAACGTGTTAGAGGGTAAACAGTCGCTTCGTGTTAAGCCCGGAAAGATTAACGAAAGTATAGAAACAAGTATTTTCTTCCCTGTAGTATCTAATAAGGAATATCAGATGAAGGATGACTATACTTACGATGTGTACATTTGGCTTAAACCGGCAAATCCGGCAGAAAGTGTAATTTACTATGCTTTCCTTGGTGCAAATTCATTTGACCGGTCTGATATGCTTACTTCAGGTAACTATTTTAATATAGGTGTTTCAACTAACATTAAACCTCAGAAGGCTTCTGCTTTAGAGGAAAAAGACGGTTGGTTTAAGTATCTCTTAGGTACTGTTACTAAGGACCACACAGACCGTGCAGGCTTTGGCTTCCAGGTTTGTAAGTTCCACGCTTTCCGTAATGAAGGTGCTTCGGTTGATGATATATATATCGACCGTGTTGAGGTTGTAGAACGTACACCTGACTTTGATAGTCTTAAGTTTACCGAAAAATTCTTTAACGACGTTACAAACCCCAATTTTGAAGAAGAAGTTACTGATGAAAACTGGGGTCCCTTAACCGACGGTGTTTCCGTTGAAAAGGTAACCAATAAGGAATATGACTGGCAAGAAAATTATCAGTTTAAGTTTGATGCCGCTGCTTCTAACGGCAAGGAATACGTAAGAGTTATTCCGCTTTCAAAGCTTAATAAAAACTATACCTTTGCCGCTTGGACAAAGTTGTCAAAGGGCAGTGACATTACCGTTGGTCTTTACAAAAACGGTAATTACGAAGTGTTTGAAAATGTTATGAACGGTGAAACAGGCAAGCTTGCACTTATTGACAACGGCAAGTGGAACCGTGTAAACTTCACGTTCAATTCAGGTGACAATAAGGACGCTTATCTTGTAATCAAGGGAACAAAGGGTACTTTATATCTTGATATGGTTAACATATTCATTGCTGAACGCGGCTATAAGGTTGACCCGAATACTTACGGTGATTACAAGACTGCTTATCAGCTTACTGATCCTATCGCATTCCCCGACAAGGTTACGACTGAAGAAGTTCTTGTTGAAGAGGGAAATGACGGTACAAATAATAAGAAGTATCTTATTACAAGAAAATGGGTTGGTCCCAACGTGCTTGTAATTGTGCTTTCAATTGTTGGCGGTGTGCTTGTTGCCGCTGCTGCGACAATTCTTATTATTGTTTTGGTCAAAAAACGCAAGAAGAATTAAAAAAGGAGGTACAAAATAATGACTAAAAAAATTATTGCTTTATGTTTAGCTTTGATTATGGTTTTGGGCGTTGCCGGTTGTGGTAAGTACGTTGAAACCAAGGTGGAAGTACCTGCTGATAATTCTGATGCAAAGGCTCCCGTATATGAAACACAAACCTTTACCGAATCCGATCCCGACGTTTTGCAGCTTAATGTTGAAAATAATAAGGTGTTTAATTCTCAATGGAAAGGTGTTAACGCTATTAATCAGGGCTTTATGTTCTTGCCCGATGAATACGGTCGCAATTATTCCGATGCTCAAATTGCTGAAGAATTAAAAAGAATGGACGATATGGACGTTAATATGGTTCGTTCTTATATGGATGCCGGTTTTGCTTTCAAAGAGCGTGTTGGCGATGTAATAACCTATGACTGGGACAGCGAAAGAATGCAGGCGTTCTATAAGTGGCTTGACGCTATGGAAGAACGTGATATTGAGGTTGCAGTGAATATGGGTTGGGGCATTGGCTCTATTGCAAATGCCACCACACAGGACCATCTTAAATACACCATTCCTTGGTATGTAAGCGGTCAGTTGAATATTTATTCTGATATGCTCGATATGTACTCCGACTGGGTTAAGCTCTTTATTGAAGAGGTAATCATCAAGCGTGGTTACGATATTGAATACTTGGTAATGTTTACTGAGCCTTATCACTTTAATGAATATACCTTCTATGTTGCACCCGGCCAAAAGGAAACCAAAAACGCTTGGGAAGTAACGGTTGACGTTATCAGAGCAACCGATAAGAAGCTTAAGGACGAGGGACTTCGTGATATGGTAAAGCTTACCGGTCCTCAGTACGGCTTAAGTAAAGAGTTCTATGAAGGTGAAACCTTAGAGGAAGAGATTAACTGGTGGATTAGCAGAATCGATGATTGTATCGATGTTTATACCTTCCACTGGTACATTCCTACATGGCCCGGTTCCGGTGAATCAAACTCATCTGCATCTGTTTTCGATGATAACTATGACCTTTGGATATATTATTTTGAAGAATTCGTAAGAATTATTTCGAAAACCGGCAAGCCATTCTGGTTCGATGAATGGATGTATGGCGGTAACGCTATTGAAAACCAAAAGACCGATTTTTATGCACAGCAAATTGCTCAAACGGTAATTGCGGCAATGAATTCGGGAGTTAACAGTTGTATTTATTGGCAGATGTTTGAAATCGTATGGCCTACAAGAAGCGATACAGGCGGTGAATTTAAGGACGGTATCCATATTTTAGGTACTGCACCTTCACTTTACACAAGTGCAATTCCTTATAAACTTTTCTACGGTTATTCGCTCCTTACTAAATATGCCGGTAGATTCTCAAACAATAAGATTTATTACGCTGAAGGCGAAAAGGGTGTTTGTCTTTCAATGGTAGAGTATGAAAAGGACGGCAAAAAATATCAGAACGTTATTGTTGTTAATTCTACTTCTATTGAACAAAAGATAAGCATTAACTTTGAGAAGAGCATTGGCAAAAATATGTACAGATATTGCTTTGATCCCGTTAACTGCAAGCCTAACACTTCAGCTGAAATGATTGATGCCGATAAGGGCTTCAAAAACGTTGATAAAATCTTGCAGGATACTATACCCGCAGGCTCAATATCCGTTTACACAACTGTAAAAGAATAAAACTTCAAAGACTATCCCGATAATAATCGGGGTAGTCATTGCGCTATATTTTGGAGGCGAAAAATGACTAATAAAGAATGGTTTAAAGAAGCAAAATTCGGCATGATGATTCACTGGGGACTTTATTCTCTATTAGCAGGTGAATATAACGGCCAGCGTTATGACTATAACGATGAAATGGTTAAGGGCTGGGATCCCGTTGGTGAATGGATTATGCCCCGTTACGAAATTCCGATTAAGGAATATGAAAAATTAGCACAGGCTTTTAACCCTGTTTTCTTTGATGCTGACGAATGGGTAGCACTTGCAAAGGAAGCAGGTATGAAATATATCGTTATTACAAGTAAGCATCACGAAGGCTTTGCGCTTTTCAAGTCTGAAGCCGACCCCTTTAACGTGGTTGATGCTACACCCTTTAAGCGTGATATTATTAAAGAGCTTGCCGATGCTTGTAAGCGTGCAGATATGAAGTTCGGTCTTTACTATTCACAAGAGCTTGACTGGCACGAAGAACACGGCGGCGGTTATAACATAACCGAAAAGGACTTAAAGGGCTGCAGATGGTCAAACCATTGGGATTTCCCCGAAGGTGAAAAGGATTATTCTATCTGCTTTGAAAAGAAAATTAAACCCCAGGTTAAAGAAATTCTTACCAAATACGGCGATTTGTGCCTTATCTGGTTTGATACACCCGGTGTTATCACCCCCGAACAGAGTATGGAACTTTATGATATGGTTAAAAAGTATCAGCCTAACGCTCTTGTAAACTCACGCATCGGTAACGGTGTGGGGGATTACTTCTCTTGCGGTGATAACGAAATTCCTGATGACTATATGACTACCCTTTACGAATCAGCTTGTACCCTTAATGACACTTGGGGCTATAAGAGCTTTGATAACAACTGGAAATCTGCTGAAAGAGTTTTCGAAATCAAGGAACATCTTAACGAACGCGGCATCAACTATCTTTTAAACGTTGGTCCCGACGGTCTTGGCAGAATTCCTGCTCCTACAATTGAAATTTTCAAAAAGCTTGGCGCTCTTTTAAGAGAAAAAGAAGCTAAAAAAGGTGAATAATTATGGCAAATAACAGATATATTGGCGATTATCCCGTAATCGGTATCCGTCCCGTTGTTGACGGAAGACGCGGACCGATGAAGCTGCGCGAAAGCTTGGAGCCTCAGGTTTGGGCCCTTGCAAATGCGGCCAAAAAATTGTTTGAAGAAAATCTTTTTTATTCTAACGGTGAGCCTGTAAAGGTTGTAATGGCCGATACTACAATAGGTCGAGTACCCGAAACTGCCGCTTGTGCCGATAAGTTTAAAAAAGAGGGTGTAGATATCACTCTTTCAGTAACACCTTGCTGGTGCTACGGCTCTGAAACAATGGATATGGATCCCCACACAATTAAGGGCGTATGGGGTTTTAACGGTACAGAACGTCCCGGTGCAGTTTATCTTGCCGCTGTTTTGGCAGGTCACGCACAAAAGGGACTTCCTGCATTCGGCATTTACGGTCATGAAGTGCAGGATACCGATATGGTAGACACCATTCCCGAAGATGTAAAGGAAAAGCTTTTGCGCTTTGGCCGTGCTGCTATAGCAGTTGCTACAATGCGCGGCAAGTCATATCTTCAGATCGGTTCACAGTGTATGGGTATTGCCGGCTCAATTATTGACCAGGACTTTATGGAAGAATACTTCGGTATGCGTGTTGAATCGGTTGACGAGGTTGAAATTCTTCGCCGAATGGAAGAAGGCATTTATAACGAGGAAGAATATCAGAAGGCCCTTGCCTGGACTAAAGAGCATTGTAAAGAGGGCAGAGACGATAACCCCGAAAGCGTTGAATTCTTGGGCGAAACAAGAAAAATCAAGTTTACCCCCGAAGAAAAGGAAAAGCAGTGGGAATTCACCGTTAAAATGTATTGCATAATCAAGGACCTTATGGCAGGCAACAAAAACTTACCCGAAGGCTTTGAAGAAGAAATGGTTGGTCATAATGCTATCGTTGGCGGCTTCCAGGGTCAGCGTCAGTGGACAGACCATTGGCCCAACTGTGACTATCCCGAAGCGCTTTTAAGCTCATCCTTTGACTATCAGGGTGCACGTGAGCCTTATACACTTGCCACCGAAAACGACGTGCTTAACGGTATGGGTATGCTCTTTATGAGATTATTAACCCACCGTGCACAAATCTTTGCCGACGTTCGTACCTATTGGTCACCCGAAGCTACAAAGCGTGTGGCCGGTTATGAATTTGAAGGCAAGGCAAAAGAAGCCGGCGGTGTAATTCACCTTTTAAATTCCGGTGCGGCTTGTCTTGATGCAAGTGGTGTATGTACCGATGAAAACGGCAATGCAATTATGAAAAAATGGTGGGAAGTAACCGAAGAAGATATCAAGAAGATGACCGATGCTACCGTATGGTGTGAAGCAGGCTTTGATAACTTCCGCGGCGGCGGTTTCTCTAGCCACTTTACCACTAAATCAGAAATGCCTTGCACGATGATAAGACTCAACCTTGTAAAAGGCTTAGGTCCCGTTTTGCAGATTGCTGAAGGCTGGACGGTTAACCTTCCTGATGAAGTGTCAGACACACTTATGGAAAGAACTAACCCCACATGGCCCTGCACCTGGTTTGCACCACGTACTGACGGTAAAGAAGGCAGTCCCTTTAAAACCGCTTATGACGTAATGAATAACTGGGGTGCTAACCACGGTGCAATTTCTTACGGACACATCGGTGCGGATTTAATTACAATGTGTTCAATGCTCAGAATCCCTGTTTGTATGCACAATGTACCCGAGGATGATATTTTCCGTCCTGCTTGCTGGAACGCATTTGGTATGGATAAGGAAGGTCAGGACTATCGTGCTTGTCAGACCTATGGTCCTCAATTTAAGAAATAATTATATTTTTGTAATGAAGGCGGTATACCGCCTTCATTACAACAGCCACATTTAAGGAGACATTTCTATGTCAGATATTAAAAAAGTAGCTTTAAAAATTAATAATGATAACTGTATTCAGGAGCATTTCTATGGTGCGGGTGCTATTTATCATGCTTACACATTCCGTGCAGATTTTCCCGACAAGCAGTACACCGAAGCCGAGCGCAATATCGAGCTTGAGCGCGTAAAGAATATGGAGCTTAAAATTGCCCGTACTTATTTCGATTTGTGTGCTTATGAAAACGGCGAATGGAATTGGGAAAACGATGAAATGCAGGCACTTTATAAATGGCTTGATAAGATGCAGGAATTTGGAGTTGACATAGCTCTTAATGCCGCATGGTGGATTTCGGGTCACATTTTCGCCAATAAGGAATCTCCCTTATATGATGAAAACCCCAGAACAGCCGCAAGAAATTACGGTAACTGGGTAAGTGAGGTTGTGCATCAGCTTATTGAGGTGCGCGGATACACAAATATTAAGTATCTTATCATTCTGACCGAGCCAAACGACGGCTGCTGGACACTTTCCTGCGAACGTCATGACGAGCTTCCCGATTTCAGGGCGTATGAGCTTTGTGCAAGGGCTGTGGACAGACAGCTACGCGCTGATAATCGCCGTCATATGGTTAAGCTTGTAGGTCCTAATACAGGCGTTATTGGTGATTGTGACCCCAGAATGCTTGAATGGGCGGTTAAGCACATTGATGACAGCATTGATATTTATTCTTCTCATTCCTATATGGATTATCATGATGATAATAAGGTTGAACGTGAGGTTTATAACGGTAAAGGCTCGTTAAAATTAAACGTTCCCGGCTTCAGAGCACAGCAATACGTCAAGCTTGAGCCTAATACCGAATACGAGCTTTCGCTTTACGCAAAAGCGGCTGAAGGCAGCAAAACAGAAGAATGGCAACGCGGTTTTTTGTTTGGTGCGTTTGAAGCAACTGAAATTGAAAACACGCTGATTCAGGCAGGTCTTGAGGGTACAAGCAATCTTACAGAAAACAGTGTTGTAACCATTCCGCCTGAACAGATTTCCTGCGAATGGCGTAGATACGTTATGCGCTTTAACACCTGTGAGAAGGATTATGCATATATTGGTATTTATCACGATATTGTTCCGATTTCAGCCACAATGTTTTATGACAAGGTTTCGCTTCATAAGGTTGGTGCTTATACCGAGCTTCTTGAAAACGGAAGCTTTGAAGACCGTGAAAGCACCGCTTGGCTGGCATTTAAGGGCGGTATAGGTTATACCGATAATAAATTGCCCCTTTATACAAGTGTTTCAAATATGCTCAAAAGGTATACCCGCTGTATTCCTGAAGACAAAGAATTCTGGTTTGATGAATATAACGCACGTTTTTATGATATGTATACCGACCCGTTACAGGGTATTGCTTTAGCGGAGATTCAAACAGCATTTTTAAATGCAGGCGTAAACGGCAATTTACTTTGGTCGCTTTTTGACCAAAGATGGCCCTTCTGCAAATGGGATGGCTTTGATAATTTCGTTGACGGTGACCACCGATTTGGCATTATGCCAAATCTTAAGCGCACTCATGCACCTTATCCTGCTTACTATGCTTTTACACTTATAAGCAAGTATTTGGGTGATAAGAATTCAAAAATTTATAAAGGCGATGCGCTTGATACAGTATGTACTTCATTTGTTAAGTCGAGTGACGGCAACTACTGTATTTTGGCGGTTAATTCGGGTGATCAAGCGCGTCAAGTGGATATTTCATTTGATACCGCGCTTAATGTTAAGCTTGCACGTCATTTATATGATGCGGGCGCTATCATACCCGATGACAAGGCAGAAATTATTGGCATTGATAAGGTGTTTGACAATGTTGGCGACATCTTGACGGATACCTTGCCCGCTAATTCAATGGCAATATATACCACAAGAATGGACTGATATAAATTATGAAATTTTCATTCAACAAAACTTTAAATCTTGTTACCGACAAAGGCACACTTTTAGAAGATATGCGTTTTTGGGTAAGGGGACAAGGCGG
Organism: Acutalibacteraceae bacterium; assembly: GCA_045580625.1. Taxonomy (GTDB): domain Bacteria; phylum Bacillota; class Clostridia; order Oscillospirales; family Acutalibacteraceae; genus UBA737. Next base: position 13,397 of record JAZNOE010000013.1, read on the forward strand.
AGAAAAAATTTATTTATCTATCACCGAAGTAAATGATAGCAAGGTTTGCTATTCAAACGAAAACGGTGATATCAATGCGGTTTTGGGTGTTGCTTTTAAGGATAATACCGCCGCTTTAAAGGTTGATATTGATTATGCTCCCGTTTTAGGTAAAACCTGGGGGCAGAATCATCTCGACACCGATAGTGCAGCAGGTATTGATATTGCCGCAATGCCTGAAAGTGCGGGTTATATGGCAAACTTTATGCGTTGCGATTATTGGTGCGGCACCAAGATTTTTGATGATTTAAAGGATATGCCCATAAGAACACAGGCGCTTCTTTCAAAGCAGAATGACGGTAGTTATGCATATTTGCTTACAACCTGTGATAATTACTTTAAAAGTAATATAATCGCCGGTGAAAACGGTGGATGTACCGTATATATCTATGCACGTTTCCCGATTAGCAAGTGTAGTGAGCATATTCTTATAATCGGTCTTGAAAATGACCCTTATAAGCTTCCCGATATTACTGCCGAATATGGCCTTAAGGTTATGAAGAAAAAGGGTAAGGTCAGAAAGGAAAGACGTTACCCTGAAGTATTTGAATATCTTGGTTGGTGTAGCTGGGACGCATTCCATATGGATGTTACTCACGAAGGTCTTCTTCAAAAGGCACAAGAATTTAAGGACAAGGGAATCCCTGTTCGTTGGGCAATAATTGATGATATGTGGGCTGAAGTTCACAATAACAATATTCCCACAATGCATTCACGTGAATTATATAATTTCGAAGCAGACCCTGTAAGATTTCCAAACGGTCTTGCGGCTGCTGTCGGTGACCTTAAGGAACAGTACGGCTTAAAGGTTGGTATTTGGTATCCTACATTGGGCTACTGGAACGGTATTGACCCCGAAGGTCCTATTGCAAGAGAGCATAGTGACCTTTTAACCATAAGTCATAATAACGGACGTCTTATCCCGTCACCCCGTCTTGAAAAGCTGTTCCAGTATTTTAATATGTTTAATAGCTTTTTCAAGGATTGTAATGCAGATTTTGTAAAGGTTGACTGGCAGTCTTGTATACTTCTAAATTATGAACACTTGGCACCAGTGGGTTATATTGCTAAGAATCTTCATACAGCTATTGAAGCAACCGTTGGCGGTAATTTTGACGGTAACCTTATTAACTGTATGGGTATGGGTAACGAAAACTTCTGGAACCGTCCGTTAAGTTTGGTTAACCGTATCAGCGGTGACTTTATGCCTGAAGACCGCAAGTGGTTTGTTCAGCACCTTATTCAGTGCAGTTTTAATGCTTTCACTCAGGGTAGCATTTACACAGGCGACTGGGATATGTGGTGGTCTGATGATGCACAGGGCGTAAAGAATTCAGTTCTTCGCGCTATGAGTGGCGGTCCTGTTTACGTAAGTGATGAGCTTGGCCGAAGCATTAAGGAAAAAATTATGCCTATCGTTTACAGCGACGGTAAAATTATCCGCTTAAAGGAATCTGCAAGACCCGCTCCCGAATGTCTTTTACAGGACTGTGAGCATAACGGCAAAATCTTCAAGGTATTCAACAAAACCGAAAATGGCGGTATTGTTGCCGCATTCAACATTGATGAAGAAGAAAAGGCTGTTTCGGGTAAAATTTCAATTGCCGACGTTTACGGAATGGCTGATGAACGCTGTGCAGTTGTTGACTATTTTGCAAAGACAGTTACATTACTCAAAAAGGGTGAAAAGCTTGACTTGACCCTTAACAATTATGATGACTTCCGTTTGTATTACATAATTCCTTTAAATGAAGCAGTTGTTCCGATTGGTATTATGGATAAATATATGGCACCCGCAACCTTTAACATTTTTGCTGATAAAAAATGTGTTGTGGAAGAAGGCGGTAATTTCTGCTTTATAGGCGAACCTAAGAAGGTTTATGTCAACGGTGAAGCTGTTAAAGTCGAAAAAATGGACGATATGCTTTATTCGGTTAAGCTTCCTGTTAATGAAAAGAAGCTTATTCTGGAATGGGGAGAATAAGTTATGATTAAAATTTTTGGCATTGGCAACAGTTTTACTGAAGATGCGCATACTTGGCTTAAACAAATTTGTGCAGATGCAGGTATTGAGGTTAAGTTGGTATGTCCCTTTATCGGCGGACATACCTTAAAGCGCCATCTTGATAAAATTGAGAGTAATGCTGCGGATTATGAATTGATAATTGACGGTCATAATACCGGTAAAAAGGTTACTTTTATGGAAGCTCTCGAAATGGAAGAGTGGGATATTGTAACCTTTAATCAGGGTAGTGTACAATGCGGCCGCCCATTTACTTATTATCCCTATATCAATGAGCTTCGCGATATTGTTTTAAAGCAGTCACCAAATGCAAAGCTTTATATTTATCAAACCTGGGCTTATGAAAGTGATGCTACACATCCGTATTTCCCGGTTTATAATTCTGACCAAAGGGAAATGTACATACGTTCGCGCGACTGCTATAAGATGGCATCAAAGCTAATTGATGCACCCATTATACCTGTTGGTGATGTAATTCAGTATTTGCGTGAAAACATTTCCGAATTTGATTACAAAAATGGTGGAATGAGCTTAAACCGTGATGGATATCATCTAACTGAAATTTATGGAAGATATGCCGCAGGTATTACCTTTTATTATTCGCTTTTTAAGGGTGATATGTCAAAAATTGACTTTTTGCCTTACTGTGGCGACAAGGTAGCAGATAAGGGAATAATAGAAAAGATTAAAGCGGCGGTTAAAGAGGTTGTCGACAGACCCGCTGAGGAGGATGACCTTTAAAATAAATGCGGGGGAGTGGTGGAATTGTTATCCCGTTTGCCGATAGGATACGTGGAAAGTGACAAGCAAATTGCTATCAATCGTTATAAAACCAGATACGGAATGAATATTCATTCCCATGAATATTTTGAAATTGAATATATAATATCGGGAAAATGCCGACAAAATTTCAAAAAGGTTTCAAATGAATTTTCGCGCGGAGATATCGCTTTATTTAAGGTAATGTCACGCCACGAAATTTATGCATCCGATGAACTTGAAGTTTTTAGAATGGTAATAAAACCTGATTTTTTGCCTAAGGTTTATGAAAAATATGCTGATGAATTTAATGCAGAAACCATCATCCATTTACCACCCAATGAAGTCAGCAGGGTAGAAAATCTCTTGTTTTCAATTGAAAAAGAATATAATACTCAAAACGAATTTTATTTAGAGGCAATATCAGGTTATTTAGAAGTTTTGTTTTCTTTATTCATACGCATTTATCATATGAATAAGGAAAAATCAAAGGCACCTTCTACCATTGACTTTAAGCTGGTTTTATCTTTTATTGAAAAGAATTTACGCACAGTAACACCAAGCTCGGTTGCGGCTTATCTTGGTTATAACTTTCCTTATTTTTCAAAGACCTTTAAAAGGTTATTTGGCAAAAATTTAAGTGAGTTTATAAACCTTAAAAAGCTTGAAATGGCGCAAAAGCTCTTAACCGAAACAAATAAAAGTATTGGTGTTATAGGTGAAGAGGTCGGCTTTAACCACAAGAGCTATTTTCACCGAATATTTAAGCGTTATTACGGTGTTACCCCTGAAGAATACCGCAGCGCAAATAATAAAAAATGACAAATATTAAATAAAAATGCACGCAGTTCATTTAACTGCTGAACTGCGTGCAATAAAGTCTTGAATTTTTTTATGAATATGGGAGTATTTTTTATGACGAAAAGCAAGGTAATTGTAAATAACGGTTCAAACGTGGCCGCAAGTTTAATCAAAAACGTACCCGAAAGAAATGGGGAAAAATGCCCCGAGCTTATGAAATTTAAAGTAAGCGAAAACTCTGTTTTTGATGCACAAAGCGGCGTTACAAGGGTAAGCAACGTTGTATGTAATACTACAGCTGAGCCGATACGCCTTTCACACATCAGTTCACTTTACCTTGAAAAGGTTGCACCGAATTTTCATAAAAATGACGTGCTTATTCACGTGTGTAATTTTGCATGGCAGGGCGAAGCGCAATGGGTTGCTTTCACCCCTTATCAGCTTGGCCTTTATCCCGTTGCAAAGCATGCGTTTTCCCATACTGATAAAACAATTCAGAGTGTTGGCAGTTGGTCTACCCACAAGTATTATCCGATTTTGATAATCGAAGATAAGACAGTTGGTAAGGTATGGTATTTTGAAATTGAATCCAGTGCAGGCTGGTCGTTTGAGCTTGGCACAGTTGGTGATAACGGCGTTTGCTGTTTAAGCGTTGACTGTACTGCTACAAGTGAGAATAACAACGGTTTTTATAAGACCTTAAATCCATCTGAAAGCTTTGAAACCCCTGCCGCGCTTTACGGTGAGGCCGAAAGCTTTGATGAAGCAGTTTATGCACTTTTAAAATATAAGCGTGCACACGGTAAAAGACTTGATGAATTGGCAGTTTGCTTTAACGATTATATGAATTGTCTTTGGGCAATGCCAAGCCGCGAAAAGCTTTTACCTTTAATTGATGCCGCCGCAAGCGTTGGTGCTGAGCTTTTCTGCATTGATGACGGTTGGTTTATCCGTGACGGTAATGGTACAGACTTTGGTGATTGGATAGAAAATGATGCTATCTTTGGCGAGGGCGGTCTTAAGTCAATCATTGAATATATTAAATCGAAAAATATGATACCCGGCATCTGGCTTGAATTAGAAACCGCATTTTGTTATACATCAATTTCTAAAATTGCCGATGATGCAATTCTTACCCGTTGCGGCTTGCCTATAGGTGAAGAAAGACAGTTCTTGAATTTTGGCTGTAAGGCAGTGACCGATTATCTTTATGATAGGGTAAAGCATCTTTATGATATGGGTATACGCTACATAAAAAATGACTATAACCACAGCACAGGTATAGGTTGTGACGGTGAAGGCTCATTTGCCGCCGCTTTGATGGAAAACAATAATAAATTCTTTGCTTTTATTGACAAGCTTATGGAAGATATGCCGGACCTTGTTATTGAAAACTGCGGTAGCGGTGCAATGCGTTGCGACAATGCAACCTTACAGCATTTCTATTTACAAAGCACAAGCGATCAGGAAGAATTTATAAATAACCCATCAATTATAAGGGGTATGCAATGCTGTATGCCTGCTGAAAAAATGGGTATATGGAGTTATCCTTTCCCCGCAACCTATAAGCATCGCCTTAATATCAATGATGCGTATGATGACAAGTATTATGAAGAAATGGCCGACGGTCAGCAGACAATTTATAATATGGCTTGTACGTTTTTCGGTATTATGACCTTATCCGGTCATATTGAAAAATGTGATGAATATAATTTATCGCTTATTAAAAGGGCAATAGAAATTTATAAATCCAACCGTGATTTTATAATTGACGCTATGCCGGTGTTTATTGGCGAACAGCAAAAGCTTTATACCGAAGGCTACAGCATTTTGGGCCTTAAAAACGGTAACACATTAAGAATTGGTATTTTCCGCAATGGCGGTGATGCTGCCGTAAGCTTTGAAATACCCAAAGAATTTGCAAACGGTACGGTTGCTGAAATTTATCCTTGTGTGGATAACGGCAACAGTATTTCGGTAAGTGACGGTAAGGCCTGCTTTGAAGCAGGAAGCGCTGTTACTGCCGCTGTATATGAAATAACTATATAAGCCTTGATTTTAAAGGGGGACTTTAAATGAACAAAAAATTGTACGACTTTATACTTAATAAAGAGCACCATAAGTACCGTCACGAGGTTTCGTGGGATTTAGCAAACGAATATTCACAAAAGGGCTTAACACCAATTGAAAGAATGTCCGACCGATTCACAAGACTTTGCGGTGAAGAAAAAGCCGTAATATTAGATGGTGAGCAGATAGTATTTTTGCGCACCGTTTCAAATATTCCTGCAATTTTCACCGATGAAGAATGGAATGATATAAAAGCAAAGCATTACATTCACGAGCTTGGCTTTATGTCAAATTTATCACCCAATTATTATGACACAATTGCGGTTGGTCTTTTGGAAAAGAAAAAGAATGCCGATGAATACGGCAAGCGTGCAATTGATAATATAATTGCACTTTCTGATAAATATCTTGAAGAAGCTAAAAAGCAGGGCAGAGAGGACCTTGTTGAAGTATTAACACAGGTTCCGCGTTATCCTGCACGTAACTTTCGCGAAGCATTACAGTTCTTCCGTATTTTGCATTACTCATTGTGGCTTGAAGGCAATTATCACAACACTATCGGCCGTTTCGATAAGTATATGTATAAATATTTAAAGGCCGATATGGATAACGGTGTTTATACTTACGATTCCGCACTTGAGCTTTTAGAAGATTTCTTCTTATCCTTTAATAAGGACAGCGACATTTACGTTGGTGTTCAGCAGGGTGACAACGGCCAGAGTATGATGCTTGGCGGTATTGATGAAGAGGGTAACGACGTATATAACTTATTGTCAGAATTATGCTTAAAGGCATCCTGCAATAATAAAATGATAGACCCTAAAATTAACTTAAGGGTTTCTAAGGATACACCTGCTGACCGTTATACCGAAGCTACAAAGCTTACAAAAGCAGGTCTTGGTTTCCCGCAGTATTCTAATGATGATATTGTAATTCCCGCCCTTGAAAAAATGGGTTATGATCATAACGATGCTGTTAATTATACGGTAGCGGCTTGTTGGGAATTTATTATCCCTTCTGTGGGTGCTGACGTTGCTAACATTGCGGCGCTTTCATACCCGAAGGCGGTTGATACTGCATTACATAACAACCTTTTATCCGCAGAAAGCTATGAAGAATTTTTCGGCTTTGTTAAGGCTGAAATTGAAAAAGAATGTGACAGCATTTGCAGTAATATAAAGGACTTATGGTTTATACCGTCACCCTTTATGAACGTGCTTATGGACTGTGATATTTATAACGGCGGCAAATATAATAACTTTGGTATTCACGGTACTGGTATCGCCACCGCTGCTGACAGTTTGGCGGCCATTAAAAAATACGTGTTTGAAGAAAAAACAATTGAAAAAGCTGACCTTCTTGCGGCGGTTGACAGCAATTTTTCCGATGCACCCGAGCTTCTGCATAAGCTTCGTTATGAATCACCAAAGCTTGGCAATAATGATGACTTTGTTGACAGTATTGCAACCACACTTTTAGACACCTTCGGCAATGCCTTAAAGGGTAAAACAAACTGCCGCAGCGGTATTTTCCGTGCGGGTACAGGCAGTGCAATGTATTATTTGTGGCACGCAAATGAAATCGGTGCTTCTGCTGACGGAAGACGTGAAAAAGAGCCCTTTGGTACTAATTATTCAGTATCACTTTTTGCAAAGGTAAAGGGTCCCGTTTCGGTAGTTGCTTCAATGACAAAGCAGCATTTTGAAAATGCAATGAACGGCGGACCGTTGACACTTGAATTCCACCAAAGCATTTTTGCCGATGATGACGGTATCGAAAAGGTTGGAATGCTTGTTAAGAACTTTATTGACCGTGGCGGTCATCAGTTGCAGCTTAATACGGTTAACCTTGACAAAATGCTTGATGCACAAAAGCACCCCGAAAACCACAGACAGTTGGTTGTAAGAATCTGGGGCTGGAGCGCATATTTTGTTGAGCTTGATAAGGAATATCAGGACCATGTTATTGCAAGACAGGCATATACGTTATAAGGAGAAGACTTTATGTTGAATGAATTAAAAACCAAAAATCCCGAATTGGAATTTTATGATGTGAAAAGTGAAGAATTTGCATCTTTTGGCAGAATTATTGATGGTTTGGATATTACCGAAATTGTAAAAGAAGCAAAGAAAATTGCAAACCCCGAAAGCGGCTCGGCTTATAAACCGAGTGAAGCCGCTTTTGAACAGCTTAAAATTGCGGAAGAAATTAAAATTCGTTTCTTTGGTGAAATGGATACTCAGATCGGTTATTGCTGGGGCAGAAATAACTTCTTTAATGCAACCGAATGGCATACTTCAAGTGAAATTAACGTTGCCGTGACCGACCTTGTAATTATTGTCGGTCATTTGTGGGACGTTAAGGATAATAAGATTGATTCTTCTGCCTTCAAAGCATTTTACGTGCCTGCAGGCACTGTTTTGGAATGTTATGCAACAACCCTGCATTACGGTCCTTGTGAATGTGATGCTAACGGCTTCGGCTGGGTGGTTGCGCTACCCAAAGGCACAAACACTGCGCTTGACGGTGAATACGAGGATAAGCTTTTGTGGGCAAAAAACAAGTGGATGATTGCCCACGTTGATAATAAAGAATTGGCAGAGCAGGGTGCTGTTTGTGGCGTCACCGGCACAAATTTTGAAGTTAAATATTAATAATGAACGGTATAATTTTTGATATTAAGGAAATGGCGGTGCACGACGGCCCCGGAATCAGAACAACTGTGTTTTTTAAGGGCTGTCCGCTTCGCTGTCGTTGGTGTCACAACCCTGAAGGACTTTCCTTTGAACCACAGCTTATGTATAAGGATGTAAGATGTATCGATTGTAAAAGCTGTCAAAGGGAATGTGACCACATCGAATGTCAACCGTTTGGGAGATGTATTCACGCTTGTCCCGAAAATTGCCTCGAAATTGCAGGCAGAGACGTTGATGTAAAATCACTTGCTGATGAGCTTATTCAGTCGGCAGAGATTTTGGGTGACACATTTGGCGGCTTTACCTTTTCAGGCGGTGAGCCTTTGGCACAGCCCGAATTTCTTATGGAGCTTATTAATGAATTAAAGGGCTATAATTTATGCATTGAAACAAGTGGCTTTGCTGATAGTGAAATATTTGAAGCTGTAATTAATAAGCTTGATTTTGTTATTATGGATATAAAGCTTCCTGATAGTGATGAACATAAGCGGTATACAGGTGTCAGCAACGAAGTAATCCTTAATAATTTTAAGATTTTAAAACAAAGCGGTAAGCCGTATGTTATACGCACGCCGCTTATACCGGATATTACCGACACAAAAGAAAACCTGTCGGCAATTGAAAAAATAATTGGTGACAGCAGGTGGGAAAAATTACCCTATAACGCAGCCGCCGGTGCAAAGTACAAAATGCTTGGAATGGATTTTTCTTTGAATGATTAAAGTCTGAGTTTTAAAAGGGGAATAAAAATGGCAGAAATATTAGAAATTATTATGATCGTAAGCTTTGGTGCTTCCTGGCCGATGAACGTAATTAAATCATACAAGGCAAGAACTGCTAAGGGTAAAAGCTTGGGCTTTTTGTGTCTTATATTCTTCGGTTATATCGCCGGAATAGCATCAAAACTGGTTAATGAAGCTTATATGGCATCATTTTCGGAAAAATGGTACGTTTTATTCTTTTATGTTTTGAATATAATTATGGTTGGCGCTGATTTAATACTTTATTTTAGAAATAAAAAATTAGATAGCAAAAATAAATCTTAATTTACATAAGGTGAATTAATTATGGCAACTAAATGGAATTTTATTGCGGCTACAACCGAATATAACACCTTCGAAAAGGCTGTGCCCGCGCCTTATTTAAGAAAAGCTTTTTTGTGTGATGAATGTAAGGGTAGCTTGAAAATTGCTTGCTGTGGTTTTTATGAGCTTTTTATTAACGGTGAAAGAATTACAAAGGGTTATCTTGCGCCTTATATCAGTAATACCGATGATTATATTTATTATGATGAGTATGAAGTTGAACTTAAAAACGGCGAGAATGTAATCGGTTTATTGCTTGGTAACGGTCTTCAGAATAACCCCGGTGGTTATATTTGGGATTTTGATAAAGCATCATTCAGAAGTGCGCCAAAGGTTGCGTTAAGTCTTAATTATAAAAACAATGGGGAAGACGCAACACTTTTAACCGATGAAAGCTTTAAAACACACGCTTCACCGATAGTGGCTGATGATTACCGCTTTGGTGAAAGCTATGATGCAAATCTTGAAATTGAAAATTGGAATAAAGTCGGCTTTGACGATTCTTCTTGGGGCAGTGCGATTAGCGTAATGCCGCCAAAGGGTGAAATTAAGCTTTGTGAGGCCGAGACGATTATTAAAGAAACCGAAATTAAACCCGTTGATATCATTAAGGATGAAGACGGTTATATATACGATTTTGGCATTTCAACTGCAGGCGTTTGCCGTATGTGTATTGACGGTGTTAAGGGTCAAACCATTGTTTTGCGATATACCGATCTCTTAAAGGACGGTAATTTTCAGCTTGAAAACGTTTGGTTTGTTCGTGATTATTGGGAACGCGATAAGCATATTGTTCATAAGGATACCTATATTTGTAAGGGTGAGAAAGGTGAAACCTACACACCCACCTTTACATATCACGGCTTCCGTTATGTAAAGGTTAGCGGTATAACCGAAGAACAGGCAACGAATGATTTATTAACCCTTGCGGTTTTACATAGCGACTTAAAATCACGCGGCAGCTTTACTTGCTCTGATGAAACGGTAAATAAGCTGCAGGAAATTACAAGAAGAAGTGATATTTCAAACTTTCATTATTTCCCCACAGACTGTCCTCAACGCGAGAAAAACGGTTGGACTGCCGATGCGGCATTATCTGCTGAACAGATGCTGCTGAATTTTAACCCGGAAGTAAGTTATCGCGAATGGATGAATAATGTTCGCAAGGCACAGTCACCTGAGGGTGTTGTTCCGGGTATTGTTCCGACTGCGAACTGGGGTTATGATGAGCTTAACGGTCCCGCTTGGGATAGTGCGTTGTTCTATTTGCCGTATTTCACTTATATTTATCGCGGTGAAACCGCAATGATAAGCGAATCGGTAGACTCATTTATGAAATATTTTAAATATTTGGAGTCGCGAAAAGAACAAAACGGACTTTTGGATTTTGGCTTGGGTGACTGGTGCCACGTAGGCCGTCATTCTCCCGAAGTAATGCCGAAAGCGCCACGTGCAGTTACGGATAGCATTATTTCAATGGATATTGCCAATAAAGCTTCAGTTATGTTTGAAGCAATTGGCCTTGATGAATATAAAAAATATGCCGATAAATTTGCCGCTGATTTAAAGGTGGCTATTCGCAAAAATCTTACTGATTTTGAAACTATGACCGTTTTGGGCGAATGTCAGTCAAGTCAGGCAATGGCGCTTTATTACGGCGTTTTCGAAGCCGATGAAGAAGAAAAAGCCTTTGAAAAGCTGCTTGAATTTGTCCGCGAATTTGATGAACACCTTGATGTCGGTGTGCTTGGCGGCAGGGTTCTGTTTCACGTTTTAAGCAAATTTGGTTATACAAGTCTTGCATTTAAAATGATAACCAGACTCGATTATCCGTCTTACGGCAACTGGATTGAACGCGGCGCGACAACCCTTTGGGAAAACTTTGACCCCGATTTTGTTGATTCCCCAAATCATCATTTCTGGGGTGATATAAGCGCTTGGTTCTATAAGGTTTTGGGCGGTATTGTGATTAACCCCACAGGCAAAAACATAAACGAAGTGGTTATTAATCCGCACTTTATAAAAGAGCTTAGTTTTGTTAATGCAAGTCATATTATGCCGCAGGGTGAAGTCACTGTTTCATGGAAGCGAAATGACAACAAAATTGAAATTTCAATTAATTTGCCCAAAGGTGTTAACGGCCACTTTATTAACGGTAATAAACGCGAAAAAATAAGTGAAGGCGAAAATAATTTAGTCGTTTCGCTTTAAAGGTGATTTTAATGGAAAAAGAACTGATTTTGCGCGAAATATCACGCGTTAAAGCAGAAGTAGAAAATTTAAGAAAACCAAATTCGCTTGTTTTTCCATTATATTCCGATTTGCATTGCCGCGGCATTGAAAATGATATGACACAAAATTTTGTGCAGTGTCTTAGTGAATTGTGCCGCGTCATTAAACCTGATGCCGTTATTAATATGGGTGATAATTTTGCAATGCTCGGTCGTGAAAAGCATATTGAAACTGCCGAGTTATTTCAAAAATTCAATGCATTGTTAGGTGCTGTGAAGCAAGGGATTAATTGCCCGCTTTTACTTATGAACGGTAATCACGATGCAATTGGAACCGATTTTTTTAAAAGTGATTTTTGGTTTAATATTGTAAACGGAAAATATGATGACGGTCTTGCGCAAAGGACTGACGGCAAAGGCTATTTCTATGTGGATTTTGATGATGTAAAAACAAGACTTGTGTTTATGTCAGTTCCGTCAGATTCCGATTTATTCGCCGAGTATCCCACACCGCTTTGGCGGTTTGGCGATATACAGCTTAAATTGTTTAATGACATAGCGCTTAATACTGATTATAAGGTTTTGCTGTTTTCACACGTTCCGTTTTTTTATAAATATACGGGTGATATGGAAAGTAAATTATCTGTTTGGAACGGCGAATATGAAGCGCAGTCTTATATAAGTACCCTTTGCGGTTGGATAGACGATGCAAAAGAGGCGGCTGAAATTGTAAAAGCTAAAGGCAACGTTCTTGCGTGCTTTAGCGGTCACGTGCATATTGATTTTTTGCGCGAGCCGTTTGAAGTGTGCGGCGAGCACATTAATTATCTGCCTTGCAGACAAGCCGTAACACGAAACGCTTTAGGCCATTCGCGTGACGGGTCGCCAAACGTTTTTGAAATGGCAATTGACGTTATGGTTTATGATCCCGATAATCAAAGCATTAATCTGATACGCTTTGGTGACGGGCAAAATAGAAAAGTTTTATAGGAGGATTTAAAATGAAATATCAAGAACTCAGAGAACAAATGTGTGACGTTTGTCACAAAATGTGGCAGTTGGGTTGGGTTGCCGCTAACGACGGTAACGTATCTGTTAAGCTGCCTGACGGCAATTTTCTTGCAACCCCTACAGGTATAAGCAAAAGCTTTATAACACCTGAAAAGCTTGTTATTATTAACGAGAACGGTGAGGTTGTTGAAGGGCTTGAAGGTTATAAGCCCTCAAGTGAAATCAAGATGCATCTTCGCTGCTATAAGGAACGCGAGGACGTGGGTTCTGTTGTTCACGCACATCCTCCGACAGCGACAGGCTTTGCGGTTGCAGGCAAAGCGTTGGATGAATATTCAATGATTGAAACCGTTATTGCTATCGGTTCAATTCCGCTTACACCTTACGGTACACCTTCAACAAACGAAGTGCCGGAAGCAATTGCACCTTATCTTAAAGAACACGATGTATTTTTGCTTCAAAATCACGGTGCATTGACGGTAGGTTGCGATTTGATCACCGCATATTACCGTATGGAAACCTTAGAGCTTTTTGCAAAAATTTCATTAACCGCGCATCTTTTGGGCGGCGCACAGGAAATTGAAAAACCGCAAATTGATAAGCTTTTATATCTTCGTGAAAATTATTATAAGGTTACCGGTAAGCATCCCGGTTATAAGCACTATAATAATGAAAAGAAAAATTAAAACGGCTTTTGCCTAACGATTGTATTAAAGAGGTTTGATATGGCAAATTTAGGTTATTTCAATAACGATATTAAAGAATATAAAATTACTGAAATGCGTCCCCGCAGACCGCTTAAGAATTTTCTTTGGAATGAACAGTTTATTCTTATTCTCGACCATTTCGGTTTTGGCGAAAGCTTTAGATATATTACCCCTGAAGAACGCCGTTTTGTTGTTAATGATGGTGATGCGGGTCGTGTGATTTACATAAAGGATCGCGAAAGTGGTGAATTTTATGACGCTAACCGCAACTATCTTAACAAGCCTTTTGATAAATATGAATGTAACGTTGGTATCGGCTATCAGCAGATTGTCAGTGAATATAAGGGTGTTGAAGTAAAATTTACCCTTACCGTTCCTAAAGAAGGCTTTGCAGAGCTTTGGAAAATTGAGATTAAAAACAATACTAATTCAGCTAAAAAGCTTGATTTGGTGCCTTATTGCCGTCCTGCGGTAAATGTCACAAGTCACTTGGCTTACGGCAGGGCTGATTATAATAGCGAGCTTGGCGGTTTATATTTTCTGCACGATGCTTATAATATTATTCACAATTATGTAAGTATCTATATGAAAGCCACATTGACACCTGATTCTTACGATATCAGTGATATTAACTTTAAGGGTGTTTATAACAGTCCGGCAGACCCCGTTGCGCTTCATAATGACACGCTTTCAAATATCGGTTCTTCCTTTGACCCGAATTACTGCGGTGCAATGCAGTTTAAGCTTGATTTGGAAGCAGGCGAGGAAAAAACGGTATATATTGCTTTAGGTATGGCAACCGATTTAGAGGATGCTAAAAAATCCTGCAATATATATTTAAAGCCCGGCTTCTTTGAAGAATCTATTGCCAAGGTTAAAGCTGATGCAGATGAAATGGATTCACTTTTTGTACTTGATTCACCCGATGAATATATCAACACAATGGTAAACATCTGGCTTAAAAGACAGATATCTCTTGGTAAAACCTGGGGTCGTGTTTACAATAAGGGCTTCCGTGATATTATGCAGGATACCGCAGGTCTTTCTGCATTTGACGGCAAAATGGCAAGAGAAAAAATTAAGGTTTGCCTTGCAACACAGCGCCCTAACGGTAATCCGATGCGTTCCTTTGCGCCGATTGACCGTGACCCTTATTATGACGGCGCTGTCTGGACACCCGAAGCAGTTTTAGCTTATCTTAACGAAACTGGCGATTTAACTGTTTTAGATGATGACGTTCCTTATTTTGAAAGTGATGAACACGATACCGTTTTTGAACATATGTATCGCGGCCTTCGTTTCCTTTTGGACAATCGTGGCGAGCATAATATGGTTTTATGGGGCGGCGGCGACTGGAACGATTCTATTAATAACGCAGGTAATCAGCTTAAGGGCGAAAGCGCTTGGCTTAGTATTGCCACCGTTAAAGCAATAAAAGAATTTTGCCGCATTTGTGAAATAATCGGTGGTAAGGAAGACCTTATTGAAAAAATGCTCGAAGAAAGGGCAGTGCTTAAAGCCGCTATTTTAGAAAGCGCCTTTGAAGGTGACCAGTTTATTTACGGTATTAATGACTGGGGCGAAAAGGTTGGCTCACACGAAAGCTTTCAGGGCAAGACCTATCTTAATGCCCAGACCTGGGCTGTTTTGGCCGAAATGCTTGATGAAGACGGTCTTAATAAAATTATGCAAACCGTTGAAGAAACATTGAAGTGTGATTACGGCTACGTTCAGTGTGCCCCGGCTTACAGTGAAAGTGACCTGCACATTGGCCGTATGGCTTACTTTATCCCCGGTGGATATGAAAACGGTTCGGTTTATAACCACGGCGTTGCCTTTAAAATTGCGGCAGACTGCTTGCTTGGCAAAGCCGACACCGCTTATGAAAGTCTTTCGATGATGCGTTATGATAATCCCAAAAACGCAAATTCGGGCGTTGAGCCGTACGTTATTACAAATATGTATTTTGGTCCGCAGGAAAAATACCGTCCCGGCTTCTCATTTTATGCTTGGTTTACGGGCGCGGCAGTTTGGGTATACCGTGATATTACTGAATTTATACTTGGTGTAAAGGGCGAATACACGGGTCTTCAAATTAAACCTTGTATTCCTTCTTGTTGGGATAACGTGTCGGTTTCGCGTGTTTACAGAAAAGCCAGATACAACATCACTTATAAGAGAACAGGTGAGTATAAGCTTATTGTTGATGGTAAAGAAATCGACGGTAACATTGCACCAATTTTCCCTGAAGGAACAGAGCATACCGTTATTTGTGAGTTTTAATTAGAGGTTTATTATGTTAGAAAAAACAAAAGCATTTTGTGACTCATTTTTAGATATGGGCTTGCCCGGCTTTGATATCACTGTTTTCAAGGGCGGAGAATGTGTTCTCCGCCACTTTAACGGGTATAGTGACCTTGAAAACAAGGTTAAAATTAACGGTAAGGAAAGATATAATATTTATTCCTGCTCAAAGCCGATAACCTGTACTGCGGCATTACAACTGTGGGAAAAGGGTCTATTTTCGCTTGATGATAAGCTTTCGGATTATATGCGAGAATTTGAAAATATGACCGTTCAGACCGAAAACGGCACCTATAATACTCAAAATCCTATACTTATAAAGCATTTGTTTGAAATGACTTCGGGGCTTTCCTATGACCTTGAATCACCTTCACTTATGAAATGCAGACAAGAAACAAAGGGCATTTGTCAAACACGTGAAGCAATTAAATACGCGGCAAGGGAGCCGCTTTGCTTCGAGCCGGGTGAGAGATGGCAATATAGCATGGCACATGACGTGTTGGCAGCTTTGGTTGAGGTTATCACAGGCGAAAGATTTGAAAATTACGTTAAAAAGAATGTATTTGATATTCTTGGTATGACGCGTTCTACCTATTTGCTCCCTGATAATGAGTTAGAAACGGTTGCTGAGCAATATAAATTTGAGGACGGCAAACCGGTTAATATTGGAAAACCGATTATGCCCTTTTTTAAGCTTGGTAGTGAATATGCCTCCGGTGGTGCGGGATGTGTTTCCACGGTTGAGGATTATATTAAATTTTTAGAGGGTCTTCGCACAGGTAAACTTTTAAAAAAGGAAACTGTGGAGCTTATGAGCACTAACCGTTTAACTGAGCAACAAAGAAGCACTTTTTGGCTTAAGGATACACACGGCTATGGCTTGGGCGTTCGTTGTTTCGGTGGAGATGATAGATATCTTGATTTCGGTTGGGACGGGGCCGCCGGTTCTTTTGCTGCGATAGATACCCAAAACGAAATATCAATCTTTTTTGCTTGCCACCTTCATTTATTACCATTCTTGGGAATAAGAAGCTTACTTTATAGATTTGTTAGAGCCGAGCTTTTAAGCGAGGCAGAGTTTAATAAGCTTTTGATTGAGTTGAAGGAATTATATAATTATGAACTAAAGCCGTGATGGGGTGTTATATAATGAATCTGGCTGAAATTTTCAATGATAATATGGTATTGCAGCGCGACAAGGAAATCTGCATTTTTGGTCAAGGCAAAGGTGAATTAAATATTGAATTTGGCGGAAATATATACAATTTTATTTCCGAAAATGAAAAATTTTGCTTTTATTTGCCGCCAATGACCGCGGGCGGACCGTTTGATATGACTATCACCCTAAACGGTGAAAAGCGTGTTATTAAAAACATTTTAATTGGTGACGTTTATATTGCAGCAGGGCAGTCAAATATTGAATTTCTTTTGAAGGAAACCGCTGATATCGAATATACCGTTAATGAAAATATCCGCTTTTTTACCGAACCAAACAGTGTTGATGAAAATAATAATCCTATACGTAATTCAGCCGACTGGATAATTTGCAAAGATAAAAAGGTTGATATTTTTTCTGCAATAGGTTATTATTTTGCTGTAGAGCTTCAAAAGAATACAGGTGTTCCTGTCGGTATTGTTTCCTGCTCGAAGGGCGCTTCACGTGTTGATGCCTGGACTGCAGCAGAATATGTCACCACCGAGCGTTATCAAGAAATGCAAAAGGTAAGACATAACGATTATAATTATTATAAATTTAATCACAATTCGTGGCTTTACGAAAACAAGCTTTTAAATATTGTACCATTTGCCAATTCGGGTGTTTTGTGGTATCAGGGTGAAAGTAACCGCGGAAATGATGAAAGCGTTCACTATGCCGAAATGCTCGAAATTATGATTAATAACTGGCGTGAAATTTGGAATGATAATCTTCCTTTTTACATTGTTCAGCTAATGCCTTACATAGAAAATGCCGAAATGGCTGATTGGGCTATGATTAGAAGTCAGCAAGAGCTGGTTTCGAAAACTGTTGATAACACATATCTTGTCACTCTTGTTAATACAGGTGAAAGCGATGAAATTCATCCCAAAAATAAGAAAACCGTTTCTTATGCACTTGCAAATGCGGTCAGAAGCGTTCAGTTTTCTGAAAGCGTTGAATACTGCGGTCCGATTTTGGAAGATTATAAACTTTTTGAAAAGGGTATTGAACTAATTTTTTCTCACGCAGATGGGTTACACATTAAAGGTGATGCTTTATGCGATTTATTTGTTTATGCGGATGAATCAATTTTGCCTTTTAGTGTTGCAGTTGAAGGCAATAGCTTAAAGCTTACTTGGGAATGTGATGCTTTACCTACACGAATTAGTTTAGGATACCGCAACGCGCCCGAACATAACCTTTATAACTCTGCAGGATTTTTGGCGTCTCCCCTTGATTTGAGAATTAGTTAATGGTAAACAGGTGATTTAATGCTGATTTTTTATGTCCGTCACGGTGACCCCATCTATGATCCCGACTCTTTAACACCGCTTGGGCACAGACAAGCAGAAGCGGTCGCCAAAAGGCTTGCACTTTATGGAATAGACCGAATTTTTGCTTCAACCTCTAACCGTGCAATTCAAACAGCGACACCCACAAGTGAGCTTGTTAAAAAAGAAATTGAATTACTTGATTTTTGTAATGAGGGTTACGCTTGGAGGGAATTCAGTATTCCCGACGGTAACGGCGGCTTTCACTGGACTTTTCAGGACAAAGAAATGTGCAGGCTTTTTGCAAGCGCTGAAATGCGCAACTTGGGCAGTAAATGGTTTGAGCATCCCGATGTTTTAAAGTATAACTTTGAAAAGGGTGTTAAACGCGTTCAAAGCAATTTAGATGAATGGTTAAAGACTCTCGGTTATGCGCATGACATCGAAAAGGGAGTATATAATGCCATTTCACCGTCCGATGAGCGTGTGGCGCTTTTTGCTCATCAGGGCTTTGGAGTTTTGTTTTTAAGCAGTCTGCTTGATATTCCATATCCGCAGATTGCCACACATTTTGATATGTGTCACACAGGGGTAACGGTTATTGAACTTGCTGAAAAGGACGGAATTGCAATACCAAAGGTTTTAACCCTTTCAAATGATTCGCATATTTTCAAGGACGGTTTACCGACTTGTTATAACAATTTTCTTTACTTTTAAAGTTTATATAATGGAGTGATTTTGGAGTGGAAAAAACATTTTATCCATTATTATTAAAGCCTGTAATGAAGGATTATATCTGGGGCGGTACAAAGCTTAAAACTAACTTTGGCTTTGAAACCGATAAGGATATAGCTGCTGAAGGGTGGACACTTACCTGCCATAAGGATGGTACAAATACCGTAATTAACGGCGAATATGCAGGCAAAAGCTTTGCAGACGTTTTAAATATTTGGGGATATACTGAAAAATTCCCCATACTTATAAAGTTTATTGATGCAAAAGACAGTCTTTCAGTGCAGGTTCACCCAGATAATGACTATGCCTTGGCTGTTGAGGGTGAATACGGCAAAACCGAAATGTGGTATATTGTCGACTGCGAAGAAGGCGCAACGCTTGCTTATGGCTTTAACAGGGAAATATCTAAGGCTGAATTTGAAAAACGTATAAGGGATAATACCCTTGAAGAGGTAATTAATTATGTGCCGGTTAAAAAGGGCGATGTTTTCTTTATTGAGGCAGGCACCTTGCACGCTATAGGCGCAGGAATACTTATTGCCGAAATACAGCAAAATTCAAATACAACCTACCGTGTTTCTGACTATGGCCGCCTCGGTGCTGACGGCAAACCGCGTGAATTACATATTGATAAAGCGCTTGACGTTACCGTTACGGCACCGCCCACAATCCCTTACGGCAACGTGGGTGTTGTCCGTGAGTGTACATACGGTAAGGTACGAGAGCTTGCAGAGTGTGAATATTTTAAAACTGCAAAGTTAGACCTTGACGGTGTTAAAACGGTTGAAAGTAAAAACACCTCCCTTTTAATGTTAGATGGTGAAGCTATAATTAAGTATGCTTCGGGTGAATTTACCGTTCATAAGGGGGACAGCGTCTTTGTTCCTGCGGAATGTAAAGTCACTGTTTCGGGTAATGCCGAAATGATAATAACCGAATATTAATTCAAACCCCCGATTTTTATAGTCGGGGGTTTATTAAATATGCTATTGATTTAAGGATACTTTTTTGATAAAATATTATTGGTGATAATCAAACGAAGGGGTGGGGTTATGCTTAATTCTACGGTTTTAGATGAGCTTGTTCAAATCACTGCCGAAGAAAGTGAAATACTTAA
Source organism: Acutalibacteraceae bacterium (assembly GCA_045580625.1). Classification (GTDB taxonomy): domain Bacteria; phylum Bacillota; class Clostridia; order Oscillospirales; family Acutalibacteraceae; genus UBA737. The sequence continues at coordinate 33,444 of JAZNOE010000013.1, forward strand.
CGGTAAAAACACAATTGATCGTGGCATATATATGCAGGGCTTTGAAAACACCGTCAACAGCAAAAAGCTGTTGGATGCGGGCAAGCTTATAACAATGCGTAAGCACACCCGTTTTATTGATTTTCCTGCGCACAGTCACGATTACGTCGAGCTTGTTTATATGTGTCAGGGCAGTACCGAGCACATAGTTGACGGAAAAGAAATAATCCTTTCAAAGGGCGAGCTGCTCTTTTTGGGGCAGGGCACAAGTCACAGTATTAAAAGGGCCGGTGAAAATGACATTGCGGTTAATTTTATAATTTTGCCCGAATTTTTTATCGATGCCTTACCAGCCTTGGGCGAAGAAGAAACACCCCTTAAAGCATTTTTAATCAATTGCCTTTGTGATAGAGAAAATAACCGTTATTTATATTATAAAGTTGCGGATATTATCGAAGTGCAGAATTTAATTGAAAATTTGTTACTTATTGTTATGGGAAATCTTCCAAACAAACGCAAGCACGGACAAATGACAATGGCACTTTTGTTTATGCAGCTTATGGCTCATACAGAAGAGCTTGCCGCACAGTCTAAAGAGGATGCCGCGGTAATTAAGCTTTTGGATTATATTGAAACTAATTATGTAAACGGCAGTCTTACCGAAGCGGCAAATGATTTGCATTACGATATCAGCTGGCTTTCACGCGAGGTACTTCGCAAAACGGGCAAGACCTATACCGAGCTTGTACAAGATAAGAGACTTTCGCAAGCGGCATTTTTGCTTAAGAATACAAATGCCAAGGTGTCTGATATATCTTTGGCGGTAGGGTATGAAAACATAAGCTATTTTCATCGCAAATTTGCCGCACGTTATGGTATGACACCCCGAGATTTCAGAATTTCATAACTGCAAGAGAGGACACTTTTTAAGTAAATTAAAGACCTAGCCTTATATTACTTTATTTGTTAAAATAAAGTTGAAAAATATAAGGGAGGTCTTTTTTTGTATTATCTGGCAATTGATATCGGTGCTTCAAGCGGCAGACATATTTTAGGCGAGTTGAAGGAAGGTCGACTTGAAACTACCGAGGTATACCGTTTTGAAAACGGTTTTAAGGAACAAAACGGCACTTTAATCTGGGATATCGAGCAACTTACAAAGGATGTTGTTGCAGGTATTGCAGAATGTAAAAAAATTGGTAAAATACCCGAAACGGTGGCTATTGACACCTGGGGTGTAGACTACGTGCTTTTTGATAAGGACGATAAGGAAATTTTGCCTTGCGTGTCATACCGTGATTCCCGCACATCAACCGCTGTTGATGAAGTGTTTGCGGTTGTTTCTAAAGTAGAGCTTTATAAAAAAACAGGCATTCAGACCCAGCCGTACAATACCATTTTTCAGCTTTGGTGTGATAAAAAGTCGGGCAAGCTTCAAAATGCAAAAAGACTTCTTATGATGCCCGAATATCTTTCATACCGCTTAACAGGTGTTATGAAAAACGAGTACACAAATGCTTCAACTACAGGTCTTGTAAATGCCAAGGATAAAACCATTGACAAGGAAATCTGTAAGCGTTTAGGTATTAATGCCGATATTTTCGGCTCACTTAATTTGCCAAGTACATATATCGGCAACTTTACTGATGAAGTTGTGGCAAAGGTCGGCTTTGACGCACAGGTTATCTTTTGCCCCAGCCATGACACTGCATCTGCTGTTGCGGCTTGTCCCGTGGATGAAAATTCAGTTTTCATTTCTTCCGGCACCTGGAGCCTTGTCGGTACCGAAAATCTTTATCCTGTTACCACACCCGCCGCAATGGAGGCTAACTTTTCAAACGAAGGCGGCATTAACTATCGTTTCCGATTCCTTAAAAATATTATGGGTATGTGGCTTTTCCAAAACATTCGCAAAAATCTTGATAAGAAATTTACTTATGATGAAATGATGCAAATGGCAATGGAAAGCGATTACGATAAGCTAATCGACCCCACGGATGACTGCTTCTTAGCACCTGAGAATATGGTAGAGGCAATCAGAATATACCTCGGCGAGCCCGAGCTTCCTATTGGCGACGTGCTTAAAAGTGTTTACATATCACTTGCAACAAGCTATAAAAATACTGTAGAAGAAATTGAACAGGTCGCAGGTAAAAGGGTAGACCGTGTTGCTATTGTAGGTGGCGGCAGTAAGGATAAATACCTTAATAAGCTTACTAAAGAGTACACCGGCAGACGTGTAACTGTTGGCCCTACAGAAGGCACAGCCATCGGTAATCTTATTGCACAGCTTATGTATATGAACAAATCGATAAATTTGTCCGCGGCCAGAAAAATTGTTATAAATACATTTGATATACAGGAGGTATAGTAATGTCAAGATATCTTGAAGCAAAAGAAATTTATGCAAAATGGGGGATAGATACCGACAAGGCTATCGAAACTCTCAAAAACGTACCCGTTGCCCTTCATTGCTGGCAGGGTGATGACGTCCGTGGCTTTGACCAAAAGGTTGATGCGCTTTCGGGCGGTATACAGACAACAGGTAATTATCCCGGTCGTGCACGCACACCGGAAGAACTAATGGCTGACATTGATATGGTATTAAAGCTTTGCCCCGGTACTAAAAAGCTTAATCTTCACGCTTGCTATGCTATTTTTGATGATGAAAACGGCGGCTGGGTTGACAGAGATAAAATCGAGCCCAAGCATTTTAAAAAGTGGGTTGATTTTTGCAAAGCACGCGGTCTTGGCTGTGACTTTAACCCCACCTTCTTTTCACACCCTAAGTGTGACCCCTTAACCCTTTCTTCACCTAATGAAGAAACACGCAAATTCTGGATAGAACACGGCAAGGCTTGTATCAGAATTTCACAGTACTTGGCTGATGAGCTTGGTCAGGAATGTGTAATGAACATCTGGACAGGTGACGGCTTTAAGGATATACCCGCTGACAGAATGGGTCCCCGTGTGCGTTATAAGGAAGCAATTGATGAAATTTTGTCAGAACCGTTTGATTTTAACAAGGTAAAGCCCTGTGTTGAATCCAAGGTTTTCGGTATCGGTGTTGAAGCGTACACTGTCGGCAGTGCTGAATTCTCACTTTCTTATGCTGCTATGAACAAGGATAAGTGCATTCCGCTTATGGATAACGGTCACTATCATCCTACTGAAGTTGTTTCAGACAAAATCCCCGCATTGCTTGCATTCTTTCCCGAAATTGCACTTCACGTTACCCGTCCTATTCGTTGGGACTCTGACCACGTTGTACTTTTGGATGATGAAACCAAAGAAATCTGCAAGGAAATTGTTCGTTGCGGCGGCTTAAGTGGCAGTGTTAAAATTGCACTTGACTATTTTGATGCATCTATTAACCGCGTTTCTGCCTGGACTGTGGGTCTTCGCAATACCCAGAAGGCTTTGCTTATGGCATTGCTTAATCCTGCTGAAGAGCTTACTGCACTTCAAAACAGCGACAACTGGACCGAGCTTATGGTTAAGCAGGAAGAAATTAAGACATTACCGTTTGGCGATGTATGGGCTGAATACTGCAGGACCTGCGGCGCGCCTATGGACGGCGAATGGTTTGCAAACGTTAAAGAATATGAAGCAGAAATTTTAAAGGAGAGAAACTAAAATGAAGGATATTTTAACTGCACCCTTTGTGGAAGAAATGAAGAAAATCACCGCTAATATGTACCGCCAGGGTTGGGATGAACGCAACGGCGGCAACATCAGCTATATGCTTGAAACCGAACAGGTTGCCGAATACCTTGATCTTGATAAGGTTATCCGCACAATTCCTACCGGCTTTGATGCAACCGACCTTATCGGTAAAATCTTTATTGTAACAGGTACAGGTAAATATTTCAAAAACGTTAAATTTGACCCCGAAACCAACCTTGGTATTATCCGCATTGCAAAGGACGGTACTACTGCTGAATTGCTTTGGGGCTATAAGGATGGCGGTCGTTTCACAAGTGAGCTTCCTGCCCATCTTATGAGCCATATGACAAGACTTAAGAAAGACCCTAATCATCGCGTAGTAATGCACACACACCCCACTGCAACACTCGCAATGACTCACATTCACGAGCTTGATGACAAAAAGTTTACCCACACCATTTGGGAAATGTGTACCGAATGTATAGTTGTTTTCCCCGATGGTATCGGTGTACTTCCTTGGATGGTTTGCGGCAATAACGAAATCGGTATTGCTACCGCTAAAAAGATGGAAGAATACCGCCTTGTTGTTTGGGGACTTCACGGTATCTACGGCGCAGGTAAGGACATTGATGAAACCTTTGGTCTTATCGAAACCGTTGAAAAGGCTGCACAGCTTTATATGTCAATTGCACATCTTCCTCATATTAACACCATTCGTGATGAAGAATTAAAGGCTGTTGCTGATGCTTTCGGTCTTGATTACAGAAAAGACTTTTTAGACCTTTAATTATATTAATTTGCATAAAGAATCGCCCTTCGGCTTTTACCGAAGGGCGATTAAATTTCAATTATTAAAGAATAATTGATTCACCGGTCATTTCAGCGGGTTGTTCTAAACCTAAAAGCTTAATGATAGTAGGTGAAATATCGCAAAGCTTACCGCCTTCACGAAGAGTGCAATCGTGACCGATTACAGCAAAGGGAACAGGGAAGGTGGTGTGTGCAGTAAAGGGTGAACCGTCGGTATCGAGCATTTTATCGGCGTTACCGTGGTCAGCTGTAAGAAGCATTACACCGCCCATTTTAAGTACGCTGTCCTGAACTCTGCCAACACAAGTGTCAACCGTTTCAACTGCCTTCACAGCGGCATCAAAGAAGCCTGTGTGACCCACCATATCGCAGTTTGCAAAGTTAAGAATTACAACGTCATACTTGCCGGTTTCAATAGCTTCACAAACCTTGTCGCAAACTTCATTAGCACTCATTTCAGGCTGTAAATCATAGGTTGCAACCTTGGGTGAGTTAACAAGGATTCTGTCTTCACCTTCGAACATAACCTCACGTCCGCCGTTGAAGAAGAAGGTTACGTGAGCATATTTTTCGGTTTCAGCAATACGGAGCTGGCTTAGACCCTTAACACTTAAATATTCACCAAGTGTGTTAACAAGTGACTGAGGCTTGAATGCAATTTCAACGTTAGGCATTGAAGCGTCGTACTGTGTCATACAAACGTAGAAAAGGTCGAGCTTGCCGCCAATACGTTCGAAGCCTGCAAATTCATCATCAACAAAGGTGCGGGTAATTTCGCGTGCGCGGTCAGGACGGAAGTTGAAGAAAATCATACTGTCGCCAGATTTAATTCTTTCAGTGCCTTCAACAACGGTGGGAAGCACGAATTCGTCGGTAATGTTTTTACCGTCTTCGTCGATTTGGGTGTAAGAATATCTTACAGCAGCGGCAGCATCATCGGTTTTAATGCCTTCACCGTAAACCAAAGCGGCATAAGCCTTGTTTACGCGGTCCCAACGGTTGTCGCGGTCCATACCGTAAAAACGGCCAAGAACAGTTGCAAGCTTACCGCAACCGATTTCATTAAGCTTTGCATTTAAAGCATCAATAAAGTCAGCAGCGCTTGCGGGGGGCACGTCACGGCCGTCAAGTAAAGCGTGAATATAAACACGGTCAAGACCGTTGCGCTTTGCAAGCTCAACTAAAGCATATAAATGCTCAATATGTGAATGAACACCACCGTCGGACAAAAGCCCCATAAGGTGTAATGCGCTGTTGTTTTTCTTGCAGTTTTCCACAGCCTTTAAAAAGGCTTCGTTTGTAAAGAAATCACCGTCGGCAATTGACTTGGTAATGCGGGTAAGCTCCTGATAAACAACGCGACCTGCGCCGATATTGGTGTGACCAACCTCGCTGTTACCCATCTGACCGTCAGGAAGACCAACGTCCATACCCGAAGCACCAATTTCGGTTGTGGGGCAGGAAGAAAAGATATTATCAAGACGGGGAGTAGCGGCCGCTTTAATGGCATTACCGTTTACTTCGGGGTTAAAGCCGAAGCCGTCCATAATACATAGAACAATAGGTTTTTTCATTTTAAATCTCCTATAAAATTTTAATTGTTTTGTGGAGTATATGAGAATATAGAAAATTTTTGCGGTGAGTACGCAAGCGGAAGACCATATTTCTTAAGGTAGGTTTCTGATCTCAACAAACGCCAGCCTATGCGGCTTTTGAGATATTCTTCAGTATGATAACTCCAATTATGATATAGCATTATCGGATGGTCAATTTCGTTTTCGAGTTTTTCAATAAAGGATATTAACTGAGGTTGTTCAAGCGGTCTGCCCATAAACAAAACAGTATACTGGTTATATTCGTGCTCGAAAGCATTGCCGTTAAAAATTGATACTTGGTTATACTTTTTAGACCAATCGGCACAAATGGCAGCAATTTCGCTATCTATTTCAATGCCGTGAATTATACCGGGGAATTTCTTTTTAATCAAAAAAGCGATAACTCTTCCTTGACCACAACCGATATCAATAATTTTATCATCTGAAGTGAATTTACTATTTTTAAACAATTCTTTTAATATCAACCAATGCGATGGCTGGCTATTTGTGGCACCAAGATTTTTATACCTTGTTGGAATTGTAGTAACCAAAGAACGACCACAAATTTTTTTGTCATAAAATGTGTCATAATAATTAACGATCATATGAAGCATTTCGTTGATATATGGTTTTATTCCATTTTTTAGAATTTTCTGAATAGTATTCATAACCTAAAGAAACTCCAAAACAATAAAAAGAATTATTTGCTAGCAGCTTTAACGATAACAGAGAAATCTTCGGCCTTAAGTGAAGCGCCGCCGATAAGACCGCCGTCAACGTTTACCTTAGCAACCAATTCGTCAGCGTTTTTAGCGTTCATAGAACCGCCGTACTGAATTGTAACGGTTTCAGCAACTTCCTTGCCGTAAACTTCAGCAATTGCTTCACGAACAAAGCCGTTACCTTCGTCTGCCTGTTCAGCAGTAGCGGTAACACCTGTGCCGATAGCCCAAACGGGTTCGTAAGCAACGATGATGTTCTTAAGCTGGTCAGCAGTTACGTTTGTAAGAGCCATCTTTGTCTGGAACTTAAGCAAGGTTTCGGTATAGCCAAGCTCGCGCTGTTCAAGGGTTTCACCAACGCAAACAATTGCGGTAAGACCTGCGTTTACAGCAGCAAGTGTGCGAAGGTTAACAGTCTGGTCGGTTTGACCGAAGTACTGTCTTCTTTCACTGTGACCGATAACAACGTATTTAAGGCCTGCTTCTAAAAGCATTTCAGCAGAAATTTCACCTGTGTAAGCTCCGCTTGCCTTAAAGTGAACGTTTTCTGCACCAATTTCAATGTTGCTGCCTTTTGCAGCTTCAACAGCAGCGGGGATATCAATAAAGGGAACACAAAGAACAACCTTGCAGTCAGCATCGGCTACTAAAGGCTTCATTTCGTTAATTAAAGCAGCAGCTTCAGCGGGGGTTTTGTTCATTTTCCAGTTACCGGCAATTACAGCCTGTCTATTTGCTTTATTCATTTTAAAATCTCCTTTTACATAAATGTAGGGCGTTGCCGCCCTACAAATTGAAATTATTATTTATCGTTGAGTGCGGCAATACCGGGAAGTTCCTTACCTTCAAGGAATTCAAGAGAAGCGCCACCACCGGTAGAAATGTGGGTCATCTTATCGCCGAAGCCCATGATGTTAACAGCAGCTGCAGAGTCGCCACCGCCGATAACGGTAACAGCATCGGTATCGGCCATAGCCTGTGCTACAGCCATTGTGCCCTTTGCAAGGATGGGGTTTTCAAATACGCCCATAGGTCCGTTCCAAACAACGGTCTTAGCATTCTTAACTTCTTCAGCATAAAGAGCAGCGGTCTTTGTGCCGATGTCAAGGCTCATCATATCAGCAGGAATCTTGTCAGCGTCAACAACTGTAACGTCGATTTCGGCATCGATAGGATCGGGGAAGTCTTTAGTAATGGTGCAGTCGATAGGAAGTAAAATCTTAACGCCCTTTTCTTCTGCCTTAGCCATCATATCACGGCAATAGTCAATTTTGGTTTCATCAATAAGAGAAGTACCAACGGTGTAGCCCTTAGCAGCCAAGAAGGTGTAAGCCATACCGCCGCCGATGATAAGTGTGTCAGCCTTGGTTAAAAGGTTTTCAATAACGGGGAGCTTGCTGTCAACCTTAGCACCGCCCAAAATGCAAACGAAGGGACGAACGGGGGTTTCAACAGCGTTACCGAGATATTTAAGTTCTTTACCGATGAGGTAGCCTGCAACAGCTTCCTTAACGTGAGAAACAACACCAACGGTTGAGCAGTGAGCACGGTGTGCGGTACCGAATGCATCGTTTACGAAAATGTCAGCCAATTCGCCAAGCTCAGCAGATAATGCTTCGCCGTTCTTGGTTTCTTCAGCGCGATAACGGGTGTTCTGTAAAAGAACAACGTCGCCATCCTTCATATTAGCAACAGCAGCCTTTGCGTTTTCGCCAACAACGCAGTCGTCAGCAGCGAAAACAACTTCTTTACCGAGCTTTTCGGAAAGGCGCTTTGCAACAGGAGCCAATGAAAGCTCAGGCTTGGGTTCACCCTTCGGCTTGCCAAGGTGTGAACAAAGAATAACCTTGCCGCCGTCAGCAATTAATTTTTCAATTGTGGGGAGAGCGGCATTAATGCGGTTTTCGTCGGTGATAACGCCGTTTTTAAGCGGAACGTTAAAGTCGCAACGAACAAGAACCTTCTGGCCTTTTACGTTAATGTCGTCAACTGTTTTTTTGTTAAGTGCACTCATTTAAAACAATCCTTTCAAAGTTTGTTAAATTTTTTACAATTACTATTTTACCACAAATTTTGCGTTTTTCAATATTTATTTAAATATTTATATGTAGAATTTTTAAATATCTTCCCATCGATAATTGTGTAATTGACCGAAATTCTGTAAAGCGGGGTAATTCCACTGCCTTAATACTTCATAAGTTGCAATTGCGACCGAATTTGAAAGGTTAAGACTTCTGATTTCACCCTCCATCGGTATTCTTACGCATTTATCGGGGTGTTTTATCAATAATTCTTCTGGAAGTCCCTTGGTTTCCTTACCAAATAAAAGATAACAGTTATCGGGATAATTTACGTCGCTGTGAACGTGGCGACCTTTTGTTGTAAAATAATAAAATTCGCCGTTGTTTTTTTCGAAGAATTCATCTAACGATTCGTAATAAGTAATATCAAGATACTGCCAATAATCAAGCCCTGCGCGTTTAAGCTTTTTATCATCAATTTTAAAGCCCATAGGCCCTACTAAATGCAGTCTTGCCCCTGTGGCGGCACAGGTGCGGGCAACGTTACCCGGGTTTTGCGGAATTTCGGGTTCAACCATTACAATATTAAGCTTTGCCATTTTTATCACCTAATTGTTCTTTTTTGCACTATTTTATTATATTTGTAAAATGGCACTTGTCAATTAAAAAATTTGGTAGTATAATGTAGAAAACTGTTTTGGAGAGTATTATGAAATTTAATGAAAATATTTTAAAACGCACACGCGAAAAGCAATATAAAATGGGAATTAAATATCCTGAAAAGGGTGGAAAGCTTTATAACGTTTTTAAGTTTTTCTACATTATTGCTTTTATCTTTGGCAACGTTATGAACTTAATGTACATATTGGGTATGATTATCGCCTTGTCTGATGGCGCCAACTTATCAAATAATATCGGTAACGTAATAGCGGTTGCTGTATGCGTTGTTTTAATGATAGCGGCATTAGTTGCTTCAAAATATAACGATAACATAATTGTGGCATCGGTTTTCGGCGGTGTTAATTTTGGCAGTGCTTTGGCACTTGTGCTTATTTTTAAGAATTTAATGCCCGATGATACGGTTGTTGGCGGTATTAACCTAAGCTTTTATTGGCGTCATCTCGCACCGCTTGCTATTCTGGCGTTATGTGCTGTTGCAATGACTTTGATAGTTGTAACCGCCTTTTTCAAAACCAAAAAAGCATATAATAAAACCTTGGAAATTGTTTATGAAAACTATAATTCGCTTCCCGAAAATGAAAAACCCGACTGGGAAGAATTTGTCAGCAATTATCAGTTTTAATTATGGATAATTTGAAGGTTATTGCAAAAATAAAAACCGATTTTCCCACTAAATTCGGCATACCGCGTCAAAGCGGTCTTGTTGATACGGTGGGCAAAATTGTTTTTGAAGAAAAGTATAAAGACCCTTCTGCTTTGAAGGGGCTGGAATCTTTTTCACATTTGTGGCTTATATGGGGCTTTTCAGAGGTTGACAAAACCGACTGGTCACCAACCGTCCGTCCGCCGCGGCTTGGTGGTAATAAAAGGGTAGGGGTGTTTGCTACACGTTCGCCTTACCGACCCAATCCTATCGGTCTTTCCAGTGTTGAAATTTTGGATATTAAAAACGGTGAAATTTATGTTTTAGGGGCAGATTTGCTTGACGACACCCCTATTTATGATATTAAGCCGTATATACCTTATACCGACTGTCACGTGAATGCATCCGGCGGCTTTGCTGATGAGGTTTTAAATGATAATTTAAAGGTTTTTATACCCGAAGAATTTAAAGATGTATTGGGCGCGGATATAAATCGGCTAACCGCCGTTTTAGAGGGTGATCCAAGACCTCATTATCACGACGACAACGACCGTATTTATGCCTTTGAATTTTCAAAATATCATATTGAATTTAAGGTAGAAAATGACCTTTTAACCGTTACAAAAATAGAAAAAACAGGTGAATGAATTGTATAAAATCGCAAGTAAAAAAGTACTTAATCCCTTTGTTACACAGATGGAAATTGAAGCACCGCTTGTGGCCAAAAAGGCCGAGCCTGGTCAATTTATAATTTTGCGCGTTAACGATGACGGCGAAAGAATTCCGCTGACAGTTGCGGGCTATGACCGTGAAAAGGGTTTGGTTAAAATCATTTTTCAAATTGTCGGTGCTACAACCAATAAATTAAACCAAAAAGAAGCAGGCGAATATATAAGCGACTTTGTCGGCCCTTTAGGTAAAGCAACTAAAGTAGAAGGACTCAAAAAGGTTTGTATTATAGGCGGCGGTGTAGGTTGCGCAATTGCGCTTCCTATCGCACAAAAGCTTAAGGAAATGGGAGCACAGGTTGATTCAATAATCGGCTTCAGAAATAAAGACTTGCTCATTTTAGAGGATGAATTTAAGGCTGCTTCAAATAGCTTGATTGTTACAACCGACGACGGCTCTTACGGTATTAAGGGCAACGTTACAATGCCTTTAAAGGAAGCACTTGAAAATGGCACTGTTTATGATGAAGTAATAACGGTTGGACCGCTTATTATGATGAAGTTTGTTGTTGCGACCACAAAGCCGTATAACATTCCCACCACCGTTTCAATGAATCCCATTATGATTGACGGAACGGGTATGTGCGGTGGCTGTCGCTTGACCGTTGGCGGAAAGACTAAGTTTGCTTGTGTTGACGGCCCCGATTTTGACGGCTTTTTAATTGATTTTGATGAGGCCATGAAGCGCGGCTCTACATATCGTGATTTTGAACGCCACGCTTATGAAGAAAGTTGTAATTTGTTTAAGAAGGAAGCAAAATAATGTCTGCAAATATGTCTTTAAAAAGAAATGAAATGCCTACGCAGGATGCGGCAGTACGCGCGTGCAACTTTAACGAGGTTGCTTTGGGCTATAGTGAAGAAATCGCAATAGATGAAGCACTTCGCTGTCTTAACTGCAAAAACGCGCCTTGTGTTGCAGGTTGTCCTGTTAATATACACATTCCCGAATTTATCGCAAAGGTAAAGGAAGGGGATTTTGAGGGCGCTTATCAGGTAATATACGAATCATCTTCTTTGCCCGCAGTTTGCGGTCGTGTTTGTCCGCAGGAAAAGCAGTGCGAACAGCGCTGTATCCGCGGTATAAAGGGTGAAAGCGTTGGTATTGGCCGACTTGAACGCTTTGTGGCCGACTGGCACAATGCGCACTCTGCCGAAAGCCTTAAAAAGCCCGAAAGTAACGGCAAAAAGGTTGCAGTTATCGGCTCAGGTCCGTCAGGTCTTACCTGTGCGGGTGAGCTTGCTAAAAAAGGTTATGAAGTTACCGTTTTTGAAGCGCTTCACACCGCCGGCGGTGTGCTTGTATATGGTATTCCTGAATTCCGCTTACCTAAAGCCATTGTTCAAAAGGAAGTTGATGCCTTAAAGGCACTTGGTGTTGATTTGCAGACTAACGTTGTTATCGGTAAAACCCTTACTATTGAAGAGCTTTTTGAAGCAGGCTATAAAGCGGTTTTCATTGGCTCGGGTGCGGGTCTTCCGCGTTTTATGAATATCCCCGGTGAATCACTTAACGGCGTTTATTCTGCTAATGAATTTTTAACCAGAAATAACCTTATGAAGGCTTATAAAGCGGACAGCGACACCCCTGTTTTCAAGGCAAAGCATACGGTAGTTGTGGGTGGCGGTAACGTTGCAATGGATGCCGCGAGAACCGCTAAACGTCTTGGCAGTGACGTAACTATCGTATACCGCCGTACTGAAAAGGAATTGCCTGCACGTCTTGAAGAGGTTGAGCACGCAAAGGAAGAAGGCATTAACTTTGCGATGCTTACAAATCCAGTAAGAATTAACGGCGAAGACGGCTGGGTTGAAGGGATTGTATGTGATAAAATGGAGCTTTCCGAGCCTGATGAATCAGGTCGTGCGCGTCCTGTTAAAATTCCCGACAGTGAATTTGAAATTAAGGCCGACTGTGTGATAATGTCTATCGGTACGTCACCTAATCCCTTAATTAAAGACACCACAAATGGACTTGAGGTTAACAAATACGGTGGTATTATTGTTGATGAAGCAACCGCTTTGACATCAATTAAGGGCGTATACGCAGGCGGTGATGCCGTTACAGGCGCTGCAACGGTTATAAGCGCAATGGGTGCGGGCAAAACTGCCGCAAAAGCAATTGATGAATATCTGAAAAATGAGTAAAATTTTGACCGCTGTGAAAACAGCGGTCATTTTTTGCATAAATTTGGAAAATATATATAATAATATAATTAATTTACTTGACAACAGGGTGAGAAAGATAGTAATATATTATGAGATATGTATAAGGGATAATATTACTTAAATTATTTTGCGTTTTTGAGACAGCGTATTTTACATAAAAATAATATGGAGGTAAATTGATGGCTGAAAAGAAAGAGTCTAAAAAATATACTAAAAAACCGAATAATAAGACTCAGAACAAGAATGTACAAAAAGGCCGTTCACAAAAACAGGCCGCACCGAGGAGTAGTGCGCCTAAAAAGGATGTTAAAAATAACACACAAAACAAAAAAATAAATAAAAAACCGATTAAGATTATTCCGCTTGGCGGATTGGGTGAAATTGGCAAAAACATCACCCTTTATGAATATGACGGCGATATGTTTTTGGTTGACTGCGGTATGTCCTTTCCGGATGAGGATATGCCCGGTATTGATATCGTTATACCCGACTTTACCTATGTGCTTGAAAATAAGGATAAGATAAAAGGTCTTGTTGTAACTCACGGTCATGAGGACCATATCGGCGCTATACCTTATCTTTTAAGAAATTTCAACGTTCCGATTTATGCGACACGTCTTACAATCGGCCTTATCGAAGGCAAGCTTAAAGAACACAAGCTTTTGGAAAGTGCTAATCTTAACGTTGTAAAGGCAGGCAGTACGGTTAAGCTTGGCAAATTCAGTATTGAATTTATTCACGTTAACCATTCTATACCCGATGCGGTTGCTTTTGCCATAAGCTGCGCAGGTGGTACTGTTGTTCACACGGGTGACTTCAAAATTGACACCACCCCGATAGATGACAAGGTTATCGACATTGCCCGCTTTGCCGAGCTTGGCAAAAAAGGTGTTCTGGCATTGCTTTCCGACTCGACAAATGCCGAACGCGCCGGCTTTACCGCAAGTGAAAAGCTTGTCGGCGGTTCATTTTCAAACCTTTTCCGTCAGGCAGAGGGTAAGCGTATAATTGTTGCAACCTTCTCTTCAAACATTCACCGTATTCAGCAGATTATTGATGAAGCCGCACGCTGTAACCGTAAGGTTGCCGTTTCGGGCAGAAGTATGCTGAACGTTGTGTCAATTGCTGAAGAGCTTGGCTATTTAAACGTTCCGAAAAACGTTTTAATCGAAATTGAAACCATTAAAAATTATACACCGGGGCAGATAGTTGTGGTAACTACCGGCAGTCAGGGTGAGCCGTTGTCGGCGCTCCACCGTATGGCCTTTTCAGACCACAGACAGGTTGAAATTGCGCCCGATGATATGATAATTATTTCGGCAACCCCAATTCCGGGTAACGAAAAGCTTGTTACAAAGGTTATTAATGAGCTTATGAAACGCGGCGCAAACGTGGTTTATGAAAGAATGTATGACGTTCACGTTTCGGGTCACGCCTGTGCTGAAGAATTAAAGCTTATTATGAGCATTGTAAAGCCCAAATATTTTATACCCCTTCACGGCGAACAAAAGCACCTTATGAAGCATGCTGAATTGGCGCACCTTATGGGTATTGCAAAGGAAAACACTGTTATTGCACAAAACGGCTCGGTAATTGAGCTGACACAAAAATCGGTTAAATCCACCGAAATGGTTACGGCAGGCAGGGTAATGGTTGACGGCTTGGGCGTTGGTGATGTTGGAAGCATTGTTCTTCGCGACCGTAAGCTTTTGTCTGACGGCGGTATAATTATTGTCGGTGTCACTATTGATGCCGTTACCCGCGAAATTGTTGCAGGTCCCGACATTGTTTCCCGAGGCTTTATCTATATGAAGGAATCGGAAGAGCTTATACAGGAAATCAGCGATTTGGTGTGGGATATTATGGACCGTTGCTATTATCAGAATATACGCGACTGGGCAACGATTAAAAACAAAATTAAGGACGGCGTTTCAAAGTTCTTGTTTACCAGAACAAAGCGCAGTCCTATGGTATTACCAATTATTATGGAAGTGTAAAGGAGAATTATTATGAAGGTTGTTTTACTCCAGGATGTTAAGGGACATGGCAAAAAAGGTGAGCTATGCAACGTTTCTGACGGATATGCAAGAAACTTTTTGTTCCCTAAAAAATTAGCAGTTGAAGCTGATAATGCCGCATTAAACGAGCTTAAAAACCGTGAACAGGCTGCGGCTCATCACAAGCAGGAAGAAATTAATGCCGCAAAGGCAACCGCCGATGCTTTGAACGGTAAAACCGTTAGTATTAAGGCAAAGGCAGGCTCTAACGGTAAATTGTTTGGTTCAGTTACTTCTAAAGAAATTGCCGCTGAAATCAAAAACTCTTTAGGTATTGAAATTGATAAAAAGAAAATGTCGGTTGCCGATATTAAGAATTTTGGCGAATACACCGCTGAAATTAAGCTTTATCAGGGTATCAGCGCAAAAATAACTGTAAAGGTTTCTGAATAATATGGCTGAAAATAAAGTTATTTACGATCTTGACGGCGTAAGACTTCCTTATTCGGTTGAAGCCGAGCAGGCGGTTTTGGGTTCAATTATTATTGACCCGCAATGCCTTAGTGATATTGCCGTTAATATGAAGGCTGAATATTTTTATATTCCGCAGCATAAGGAAATTTATCAGACGCTTTCTTCAATGTATGAATTAAGTCAGACGGTTGACTTTGTTTCCTTGCTTGAAAAGCTTAAGAAAAACGGCGTTTATGATGATGCGGGCGGAAAAGCATATTTGACACAGCTTGTACAAACCGTACCAACCTCGGCAAATGTGCTTACATACGCCGCAATCGTACGCGACCGTTATTATGCACGCGCATTGATGACCGCCGCGCAGGGCATTATTAAGGATATAAATGAAGACAGCGAAGATGCCGACAAGCTTATAAGCGCGGCTGAGCAGCGCATTTATGACATTCGTCAAGGCAGGGACGTTACGGGTCTTACCCATATTAAAAGTGTTATTGAAGGCGAAACATATGACCGTCTTAATAAAATGTCTGACCCCGAAACCCGCAAGGACTATGTAGGTATACCCACAGGTCTTGGCGAGCTTGACAGGATGATAACCGGTCTTAATAAGTCTGACCTTATAATTTTGGGTGCACGTCCCGGTATGGGTAAAACCGCTTTTGCGCTTAATATTGCGCGTAACGTTGCAGTTAACGAAAACAAAACGGTTTGCTTTTTTTCACTTGAAATGACGCGTGACCAGTTGGCACAGCGTATGCTTTCAAGTGAAGCGGGTATACCCAGCGCAAAGCTTCGCACAGGTGAGCTTGAGGCTGATGAATGGACACGCTTGGCTCAGGCGGGTGAAGCACTTTCGAAAACTCAGATTTATTTTGATGAAACTTCCGGCATCACCGTTCAGGAAATGAAAGCCAAACTTTTAAGAATGAAAAAGGTTGACTTGGTGGTTGTTGACTATTTGGGTCTTATGAAATCCGCCAGGAAGACAGAAAACCGTGTTCAGGAAGTTTCCGAAATTACACGAAATCTTAAAATAATGGCAAAGGATCTTAAAATACCGCTGCTTGTCTGCGCACAGCTTTCGCGTGGAACTGAAAGTAAGGGCGGCTCTCATAAGCCTGCGCTTGCTGACCTTCGTGAATCGGGCTCAATTGAACAGGATGCCGATATCGTATTGTTCCTTTACCGTGAAAAATATTATGACAATGAAAAGAAAGAAGATGAGGATAAGGGCGACCCCAATAAGGCAGAATGTATCGTTGCTAAAAACCGCCATGGTGAAATCGGCAGCGTCGACCTTTATTGGAATGGTCAGTTCACACGCTTTACTTCTTTGGATAGTTACCGATGATGTTAGAAAAAGTATTAAATGCCATTGAACGTTTTTCACTTATAAACAAAGGCGATAACATAACGGTTGCGCTTTCGGGCGGGGCAGATTCGGTTGCGCTTTTGCACGCACTTTGGTCTTTGAAGGATAGATATTCGCTTACTTTAAAAGCGGCTCATCTTAATCATATGATTCGCGGCGGTGAAGCCGACCGTGATGAAGCGTTTGTTAAATTCTTTTGTGATAAGCTTGATATACCTATCGTAACCGAGCAAATCGACGTGCCGAAAATTGCAAAGGAAAACCATCAAAGCCTTGAGCTTGCCGCAAGGGAAGTAAGATATGACTTTTTAAAGCGAAATTCCGACGGTCTTATTGCAACGGCTCACACCGCGTCGGATAATGTCGAAACATTGATTTTAAATTTAACGCGCGGTAGCGGCTTAAAAGGACTTTGCGGTATACCTCCGAAAAGGGATGAATTTATTCGTCCGCTTATTTTGTGCAGTCGTGCCGATGTTGAAGAGTATTGTGCTTTAAATAGTCTTTCTTTCGTGACCGACAGTACAAATTTAAGGGATGATTATAACCGCAATAGGATACGGCATAATGCAGTTTCTACTATGCGGTATATAAACCCTTCACTGGAGGAAACAATAAGCCGCACGGTGGACACCTTGAATGAGGATAATTCAGCACTTGATTTTTATGCGAATGAGGTCTTGTTTAAGGCTTTGACCGATGACGGGCTGTTAACAGATGAATTAAAGACGGCACCCACAGCAGTTGCTAAAAGGGCTATTGTAAAATATGCAGGGTTACTTTATAATGATTTAAGCCTAGACTGTTTTCACGTAAATGCTTTGTATGAAATTTGTTTGGCGGGCGGTAAGACAAGCCTTCCCGACAGGCTTTACGGCAAGGTTGAAAACGGCGTTTTGATAATAACCGATGGTGAGCAAAAAGCAGAGGTTCAATTTTTTGTTGAACTTATAAATTGTGATAATGTTAACAATTTATTATCAATTGACCTTATTGACTGTGATAAAATAGTTGGCGAATTAAAAGTGCGCACACGCAAGGAAGGGGACAGCATCCGCCTTAAAAACCGTGGTTGCACAAAAACATTAAATAAGCTTTTTACCGAAAACAAAATAAGTCCCGACCTTCGCGACAGCATTCCCGTCGTGTGTGATGATTTGGGTGTTGTTTGGGTTTACGGTATGGGCGTTTCACAAAGATGTTCACCCACAAGCAGCAGTAAAAACTGTGTTGAGGTGCGCGCAGGCGTTTTGGAGTAGAGGGAGTTTTATGCAAAAGGATTTTTTGGAAAAAGTATTAGTTGAAGAAGATGAAATTAAAGAAATTTGTGCGCGGCTTGGCGCCCAAATTACCGAAGATTATAAGGACAAAAATCTTTTGGTTGTGGGCATTTTAAAGGGAAGCGTGCCCTTTTTAACCGACCTTATCCGCAAAATTGACCTTGACTTTGCTATCGACTTTATGGCAGTTTCTTCTTACGAAGGCGGCACAAGCTCAACAGGTAGAGTTGCCTTTAAGAAGGATCTTGATATAAATCCCGAAGGTCGTGACATACTTATAGTTGAGGATATTTTAGACACAGGTCTTACTCTCTCTTATCTTAAAAACGTTTTGTCAGTGCGCAATCCTGCAAGTGTGAAAATATGCACTTTTCTTGACAAGCCCACAAACCGCAAGGTTGATATATATGCCGATTACGTCGGCAAGGTTATCCCCGATGAATTTGTTATCGGTTACGGTCTTGACTATGAAGAAAAGTATAGAAATCTTAATTACGTCGGTGTTCTTTCACCGAAAGTATATGCTAAATAATTATATTTAAGGAGAATATACCCTTGAAGAAGAACTTTAAAAACGTGCTTTTGTATCTGGGCATACCGCTTATTTTGATTTTAACTGTCGGTATGGTTTCATACCTTAACAAAAACACAGCCGAAAAGAAATATTATCAAATAGTTGAGCTTATTAAGGAAAACAAGGTTTCCGAATATGAGCTTAATAATTACAGCGGTCAGCTTACCTATAAGCTGCGTGAAGACGGAAAAACCTATCGTTTTACCGTTGCAGACACACAGATGTTCTGGTATGACGTGCACGAAGCCGTTGAGGAAATTAATGCTAATGCCGAAAAAGAAAGCGAAAAGATAAAATATCATTATGAACGCGGTGAAAGCGGCGCAATTCTGACAAGCCTTTTGCCTATAATTTTGCTTATCGGCGGTATGGTTGCGCTTTACTTCCTTGTATTCAGAAGAATGAGCGCATCAATGGGCGCTGATAAGACACTTACATTTGGTAAATCGCGCGCAAGAAAGGCCGACGGCAAGCGCAAAACTACCTTTGCTGATGTTGCAGGTGCCGATGAAGAAAAGGAAGAAATGGCAGAAATTGTCGACTTCCTTAAAAACCCGACCCGCTTTAGTGAAATGGGGGCTAAAATACCCCGTGGCGTGCTGCTTATGGGCCCTCCCGGTACGGGTAAAACCCTTCTTGCACGTGCTGTTGCAGGTGAAGCAGGCGTTCCGTTTTTCTCAATTTCGGGCTCTGACTTTGTTGAAATGTTCGTAGGTGTCGGTGCATCTCGTGTGCGCGACCTTTTTGCGCAGGCCAAAAAGGAAGCCCCCGCAATTGTGTTTATTGATGAAATTGACGCTGTTGGTCGTCAGCGCGGCACAGGTCTTGGCGGCGGTCACGATGAAAGAGAACAAACCCTTAACCAATTGCTTGTTGAAATGGACGGCTTTGGCGATAATGAGGGCGTTATCATTATGGCGGCAACAAACCGCCCCGACGTTTTGGATAAGGCGCTTTTGCGCCCCGGCCGTTTTGACCGCCAGATTACTGTTAATTATCCCGACACTAAGGGTCGTGAAGAAATCTTAAAGGTTCACTCACGCGGTAAGCCCTTAGGTCCTGACGTAAGCCTTAAAACTATCGCAAAATCTACTTCAGGCTTTACCGGTGCTGACCTTGCTAATTTGCTTAACGAATCTGCACTTCTGGCAGTTCGCCGCGGCAAAAAGGCCATCACCCAGTCAGAGGTTGAAGAAGCCACCATTAAGGTTGTAATGGGTACAGAAAAGAAATCGCATATTGTAAGTGATAAGGACAAGATGATAACCGCTTATCACGAAGCGGGTCACGCGGTTGTTTCATACTTCCTGCCTACACAGGATCCTGTTCATCAGATATCAATTATCCGTCGCGGTATGGCGGCAGGCTACACAATGTATCTTCCCACCGAAGAAGAAAAGGGTCACGTTTCACGCGGTCAGCTGCTTGAACAGATATGCTCGCTGCTCGGCGGTCGTGCAGCAGAACAGCTCACACAAAATGATATCTGCACAGGCGCTTCAAACGATATTGAACGCGCTACCGATATTGCACGCTCTATCGTTACACGTTTTGGTATGAGCGAGAAATTGGGTCTTGTAAAATACGGCAACGATAATAACGAAGTATTCCTGGGTCGTGATTTCTCATCTACTCCCAACTATTCCGAAAAGACTGCGGCTTTAATTGATGAAGAAATTGAAGCAATTGTTACTTCGCAATACAATAAGGCAATTGAAATTATTAAAAACAATATGCCCAAGCTTCACGAAACCGCAAAGGTGCTTTTTGAAAAGGAAAAAATCGATGGTGCAGAATTCATTGCCATTATGGAAAATAAACCTGCTGAAATTGAAGAATAAAAATTTTAAGCGCTCCGAAAGGGGCGCTTATTTTTTGCGTTTTGGGGCATAATCATAATTGGTGATTTATGTGTCAAGCTTTAAAATTTTTTTGAAAACCTTTGTTATAAGCGGTTGGTGTCTTGTGATATTTTTAGGGCTGGGTTATTATTACATTGACAGTCACGATATAAAGGTTGAAAACGAAGTCGAGTCGGTGCCATATTATACTCAATTGCCCGATAATAAGGGCGTTATGTTTGAAATCGGCACAAGAAATGCCTATTTCTTTTTAGATTTTGAAAATTCTGCCGTTACGGTAATTCTTAATTCGCAAAACGTTGAGAATATGGGTTATAATGTCGATTATACCATCGGGGCGGATTATTCAATATTAAGGGATATATGCGATTATTTTGAAGGGATAAATCTCACAATAGATGCCGAAACCTTGCGCTATACCGGTACACAGGTTGTTGAATTGCTTTCAAGGGATAATTCTGATGAATTGCGAATTAAAATTATTAAGGCAATTTTTGAAAAAATTGAAAAGCAGGGGACAGGCGCCGACTTTTTTAATATGTTGATTAACAGCGGTAAAACTGATATGAAAATGCCCGACTGTTATTTCTGGACGGATTTTATGGATGACGTTGCTAAGAATGTTTGCTTTTTATGAATTGGGGTTTATCGCTTAGTTATATTGGTAGCACATCGTAGGGACAGGCCTCCCGGACTGTCCGCAAATAAAGTGGGGGTTTAACGGGCAGTCGAGGACGCCAGCCCCTACGCGCGTCTATAATGAAGTCCCCGATAAACTATAATTTGCCAATCATTAAATTGACAATTGTTATATCTTGAAAGCAATAAAACAATATGGTAAAATTAAGAAAAAGACTTTTTAGTTGCTTGGTCGGGTTTCAAGAAATTTTTCGGGTGAAGTAATATGAAATACTACAGAATTGTCAAAAGCAAACTTATACCATTTTGCATTAAAGTGTTATTAATTCAGACTGTTATAGTTTTAATTGTTTTATTTATAATAGATTATGCCAAGCCGATTCCAAAATCTGAACTTATATCAGCAAATATAGTTATATCTGATACATATTACCCATATAGAGGTAGACTTGGAAATCAACTTTATATTTGGTCTAATGGTCAAAAATACATATTTAATAGTGGGTCTTTTTCAGATTATCCTTGTTGGAAATTACGCGATACTTTATCCCTTGGTGATGAATTAAACATTTTATATTATGAACATAGTTTTTCAAAAAATATTATTCTTGAAGCAAAATCTAATGAAACAACATATCGCACCTATGAAAACTATCGCAAGGGTGAAAAACTAGCAATTCCATTAACTATTCCTCTAATAATTTTTGTTGAAGGCATTTTCGTATTAATTGTGTATGTTGAATTTGATACAAATAGAGATAAGTTTTTCAAGCGAAAAAAGAAGAAAAAGAAAACACAGGATATTCAAAAATAATATAGGAACACAAGCGGTGATTAAATTGTGTTATTATATACTTAATAAGGAGAAGTTATCTATGAAGCGAATAAATAATGTTCTTTGTTTGTTTTTATCGGTTATTTTGATATTTGGTTTATGTGCTTGCTTTGATATGGAAATGAAAGTGTATATTTTTGAAAACATTGAGGAATGTCAAAATATTAATACTTACAAATCTGATGATGCCGTAATTGAAATGTATGATTCACCCGCAGGTGATAAGTATTTAAAGGATTTACAATATAATGACTTTTTCGCTTGTAAATATAGCTCTGAAAGCTTTAATTTTGAAATATTCGCTTATGAATTTTTGGATAGCGATACAAGTAAAGAGTATTTCGAAAATGTAGCAGATAGAAAAAGTGAACGCGAAAGTGATTTTTTGACTTGGGGTGGAATTCTTAACTATAGTAGAGTGGTTATTGATGGTAGAAATGCGTATATTATACATTCCAAAACATCAAGCCAAGAGAAAATAAATGAATTCATCTCTACTGTATTTTCTGTGGAATTGTATAATTAGGAAACAGGACACAAGTGTACAGTTAGCTGTGCTAAAAATACATTATATACATAACCACGAAACTGAACGGTTGGCAAAATGTCAACCGTTTTTATTTTTATATTTCAAGTCATAATTGACAAAAACTGATTTTTAAAGTATATTTAATAATATATCTGTTTTTGGGGGAATAAACTTGGAAAAAGTTTATGAATTCTTCGGCACAAACGTTTTTAACGATTCTGTTATGAAGGAACGTCTGCCTGCCGATACGTACGAAATTCTAAAAAGCACAATTAAAGAGGGTAAGTCACTTGACAGCAGTATAGCCGATACTGTTGCTTTTGCCATGAAAGAATGGGCAATTGAAAAAGGTGCGACCCATTACACCCACTGGTTCCAGCCCCTTACAGGTATTACTGCTGAAAAGCACGACGGATTTATTTCACCCACTGAAGACGGTCATATTATTATGGAATTTTCGGGTAAGGAGCTTATCAAGGGCGAACCTGATGCTTCTTCATTCCCGTCGGGCGGTCTTCGCGCCACCTTTGAAGCGCGCGGTTATACCGCGTGGGACCCCAGCTCTTATGCCTTTATAAAGGATGAAACCCTTTGTATACCTACTGCGTTTTGCTCATATTCGGGTGAAGCGCTTGACCAGAAAACCCCCTTGCTTCGCAGTATGGAAGCAATTAACAAGCAAGCCCTTCGTATAGTAAAGGCGCTTGGCTATGACGACGTTAAGCGCACCACTACGACAGTCGGTCCCGAACAGGAATATTTTTTGGTGGATAAGGCACTTTATGATAAACGCCCCGACCTTATTTATTGCGGCCGCACCCTTATCGGTTCAATGCCGCCAAAGGGTCAGGAAATGGATGACCATTATTTTGGTGTTTTAAAGCCACGCGTTGCCGCATTTATGCGAGAACTCGACCGCGAGCTTTGGAAATTGGGTGTGCTTGCTAAGACCGAGCATAACGAGGCGGCCCCATCTCAGCACGAATTGGCGCCCATCTTTACAACCACAAACATTGCGGCCGACCATAATCAGCTCACAATGGAATTTATGAAAAAAACCGCGCTTCGCCATGGGCTTGTCTGTCTTTTACACGAAAAGCCTTATGACGGTGTTAACGGCAGTGGTAAGCATAACAACTGGTCAATTTCTACCGACACAGGTATTAATTTTTTGAAAGCGGGCAAAAAACCTGCAGAAAACAAGCTGTTTTTAATTACTCTTGCCGCCGTTATTGAAGCGGTGGATAAGCATCAGGACTTACTTAGAATTGCGGTTGCGACTGCGGGTAATGACCACCGTTTAGGCGGTCACGAAGCACCCCCTGCAATTATTTCTATATTCCTTGGTGATGAGCTTACCGAAATGCTTAATTCGATTGCAAGCGGCGGTCATCACGATAATGCTGAAAGAGTGAGAATGAAGATTGCGGCAGAAATTATACCCGAGCTTAAAAAGGATAATGCTGACCGCAACCGCACGTCGCCCTTTGCCTTTACGGGTAATAAATTTGAATTCAGAATGTTAGGCTCGGCTTCATCAATTTCCGACACCAACGTTATGATAAACACAATGGTGGCTGACGTCTTTGCGGAATATGCAACCAGACTTGAAAATGCAAGTGATATAGATTCAGAAATTAATGCAATCGTTAAGGACGTTATGGATAACCATAAGCGTATAATCTTCAACGGTGACGGTTATTCCGCTGAATGGGAAAAGGAAGCCGAAAAACGCGGTCTTTTGAATTTGCCAAGCACGGTTGACGCTTTGCCGCTGCTTAAAACTGAGGAAAATATTGCGTTATTTGAACGCCACGGTGTATTTAATCGCGCTGAAATTAATTCCCGCGTGGATATAATTCTTGAAAACTATACTAAGGTTTTACATATCGAAGCGCTTACACTTCTTGAAATGATAAACCGTGACGTTATTCCCGCAATTACGGCATATTCTAATTTTATGTGCGAAACGGTGAACAATAAAAACTTACTTCACATTGACAGCAGTGTCGAGCTTGAACTTTTAAGCCGCCTTACTGCTTGTAATAAGGAGCTTTTTGGTTTGTCTTCATCCCTTAAAATGGCGGTGGCTTCTGCCGAAAGAAATAAAGATATTTTTGAAAAGTCAAAGGCATACCGCGACGTTATTTTAAGCCTTATGGCCGACGTGCGCAAATATGCCGACTGTGCTGAAAGCTTTGTTCCTTCAAGCTATTGGCCGTACCCAAGCTATGGTGATTTGCTTTTTAAAATTTAATTATGCAATAAAAACACGGCATCCGTCTGGATGCCGTGTTTTTTATGTGCTGATTAGCAGCAGCCGTTACCGCAGCCGTTGTCACAGCCACAGCCACCGTTGCCCCAACCGCCGCAGCAGAAGAGGATGAGGATTAAGATGATAATCCAGGTACAACCGTTATTATTACACATATTCACAAACCTCCTTTTTGGTTTTCGTTACATACTATGTAAGCGCATAAAAAGGTGTTACAAAAAATATTTTAAAAAAGCATTTGACTTTTCCTGACTTTTGTGTATAATAAAAGTCAGAGAAGGTCAAATTTGTTTGAGGTGACGTTATGCGAATAAGCGATATTATAACGAAAGAAATTATAAGAATGTTAAATGAATCCGAAGGGCAGATTGCTGAAATACAGCGCAACGAATTTGCAAGCCTTATGGGTTGCGCCCCCAGTCAAATAAATTATGTTTTGTCCTCACGCTTCACGCCCGAGCACGGCTATATAATTGAAAGTCAACGCGGCGGTGGGGGATATATAAGAATAAAGCGCGTGGTTATGAATCACACGTCGGCTTTAATGCATATAATTAATGCAATTGGTGACAGAATTGATGCAATGTCTACCCGCGTGCTTTTGGAAAACTGTATTGAAAACGGTATTGTCACACCCGAAACGGCAAAGGTAATGGCTGCGGCGGTTTCAAATTCTGTTATGCAACATATACCGCCACAGCATAAGGATGCTATCCGTGCGGTAATACTAAAACAAATGCTAATGACTCAGATATAGGAGGGTTAAATATGTTTTGCGAAAAATGTGGAAAAAATCACGCTACAACACACATAAAAACTGTTGTTAACGGTATTGTGACCGAATGTAATCTGTGCAGTGCATGTGCGGCGCAAAGCGGTTATGGTTCAAATTCAATTACAGGTATGCTTGCATCAATGCTTGGGGATATGTCATCTCCCACCCTTAAAAGTCAGAAGCGTTGCGAGGTTTGTGGTGCAACCTTTTCAGATATTGCACACAACGGCAAAATGGGCTGCGGTGAATGCTATAAAACCTTTAAGGATGAAATTTTACCTTATATAAAAAGGGTCCACGGTGCAACAAGGCACGCAGGTAAAATACCAAACCGCGCACCGCTTATTGTGAAACCGAAAGAAAAAACGGTTGAAGATTTAAGACAAGAGCTTTCGCGTATGATAGCTGAAGAAAAGTATGAACAGGCGGCAATTATACGCGATAAAATTAAAGAAATGGAGGGCAAATAATATGAGCAGATGGTATATTGAAGAATCTGCACAGAATGATATTTCTGTCAGCTGCAGGATTAGACTTGCCCGAAATGTT
Organism: Acutalibacteraceae bacterium; assembly: GCA_045580625.1. GTDB lineage: Bacteria > Bacillota > Clostridia > Oscillospirales > Acutalibacteraceae > UBA737. The sequence goes on from JAZNOE010000013.1 coordinate 59,619, forward strand.
AAAGGGCTTCCTTTTCCGAGCCGTATGACCTCGGAAGATCGCCGTGAGCTTAATAAACGTGTTAAGGATGCCGTTTTAAACAGTAACACGCCTTTTTCAAAAAGTCTTAAATATATTAATATGTCTGACATACCCGAAATTCAGCGTTACGCAATGGTTGAAAGGCATATTATCAGTCCCGAATTTGCCGCTAAAACCGATGACTGTGCTATCATACTGTCGGAGGATGAAAGCATAAGTATTATGATAGGCGAAGAGGATCATTTAAGAATTCAGGTAATAATGTCGGGAATGGAGCTTAAAAAGGCTTACGACCTTGCCGAAAGTGTTGACACGCTTTTATGCGATGCCTTACATTTTGCTTTTGATGACGAGCTTGGCTATCTTACCGAATGCCCTACGAATCTTGGAACAGGGCTTCGCGCATCTGTAATGCTGCATTTGCCCGCACTTGAAAACAGCGGTGAAATGGGCGGTCTTGTTGAAACCATAAGTAAAATTGGCTTTACTGTACGCGGTATGTACGGCGAAGGCTCAAAGTCGCTTGCATCACTTTATCAGGTGTCAAATCAGATTACCTTAGGTATAAGCGAAAACAGTGCGCTTGAAAACCTTAAGATAATTGCATCACAGCTTATCGAAAAGGAAGAAGCCGCAAGACAAAAGCTTGACCTTTTAAAGGTTGAAGATATCAGCTTTCGCGCACTTGGCACTTTGCAGAATGCAAGAATATTATCAAGTGAAGAAATGATAAATTTAATTTCCCGTGTTAAATTGGGAATCGGTATGGGCATAATTAATAAGGAATGCTCACCAATTAAAATTTTAATTGAAGCACAGCCCTTTATGCTGATGCAGGCAAACGGCACAATGGATGCCGCTGACCGTGATATTTATCGTGCAAATATGGTAAGGGAAGCGCTTCTTTAGAAGTTGAGGCGATATTAAATGAAATATAATTTTAAAGGCTTTACTGCTAAAGCGAACGAAGCTTTGAATCAGGCTATAAATTCGGCAGAGATGCTCGGGCACACCTATGTCGGAAGCGAACACTTGCTTTTAGGTCTTTTAAGGGTTGGTTCGGGCGTGGCTTCGGCCGTTTTAGACCGTCATGGTGTCACGGCAGATGCTGTAGAAGAGCTTATAAGAAGTCAAATAGGTTGTGGCACCCGCACACGTTTATCACCAGACTTTTTCACACCCCGAGCCAAGCAGGTGATTGAAATTGCAATCCAAAGCAAGGCTTCAAGCGGAAAACAACTTGTCGGAAGCGAGCACTTATTACTCGGTATCCTTGGCGAGGGTGATAATTTTGCCATAAGGTTTTTAAACGATTTGGGTGTCGACGTTGCAAACATTACGCGCGAGCTTTTAGAAGCAACTGGTGTTGACATAAATGCCAAAGCCGAAAAGGCGCAGAAGGCACCAAAGGACAGCAAAACGCCCACCCTTTCAAAATATGGCCGTGACCTTACCGAGGATGCCAAAAACGGAAAAATTGACCCCGTTATCGGCAGACACGATGAAGTACAGCGCGTTATTCAGATTCTTTGCCGCCGCACTAAAAATAACCCCTGTCTTGTAGGTGAGCCGGGTGTCGGCAAGACTGCAATTATTGAAGGTCTTGCACAACAGATAGTTGACGGTAACGTGCCTGAAATTCTTCTTAATAAAAGAATTTTTTCACTTGACCTTACAGGTATGGTTGCGGGCACAAAATATCGCGGTGACTTTGAAGAAAGGATTAAAGCTGTCATTGAAGAGGTTACAAAATCCGACGATTTGATTTTGTTTATTGATGAAATCCACACAATAATCGGTGCGGGGTCTGCAGAAGGCTCGACCGATGCGGCAAATATTTTAAAGCCGTCCTTGGCTCGTGGTGAATTTCAGCTTATAGGTGCTACAACCCTTGCGGAATACCGCAAAAATATTGAAAAGGATTCCGCCCTTGAAAGACGTTTCCAACCCGTTACCGTTAACGAGCCGACTGAAGAAGACAGCGTTTTAATTTTAAAGGGCATACGCGATAAATACGAAGCGCATCATAAAGTTACAATTACCGATGATGCTATTGCGGCGGCGGTTAAGCTGTCTGCAAGATATATAAGTGACCGCTTTTTGCCCGATAAGGCAATTGACCTTATTGATGAAGCGGCATCACGCGTAAGGCTTAATGCATCTGCCGTTCCCGAAAAAATCAAAGAATTGGAGCAGCAAATTGCCGAAACAGAATCCGATAAAGAGGATGCGATTGCTTCTCAAAGCTTCGAGCTTGCGGCGGCTTTAAGAGATGATCTTTCAAAGCTTAAAAATGAACTTAAAACTGAAAAAGAAAATTGGCAAAAGGAAAACGTTCATATAAATGGCAGTGTCACCGAAAATGAAATTGCTGATATAGTATCAAGCTGGACGGGGGTTCCCGTGGCACAGCTTACCGAAGAGGAAAGCACGCGCCTTTTAAAAATGGAGGATGAGCTTCACGCAAGAATAGTCGGGCAGGAAGAGGCGGTTACCGCCGTTGCAAAGGCAATTCGCCGCGGCCGTGTCGGTCTTAAGGACCCTAAGCGACCGATAGGCTCGTTTATTTTCTTAGGTCCGACCGGTGTTGGTAAGACCGAGCTTTGTAAAGCCTTAGCCGCGGCAATGTTCGGCAATGAAAATATGATGATACGACTCGATATGTCGGAATATATGGAAAAGCACACCGTATCAAGACTTGTTGGTTCACCTCCGGGATATGTAGGCTTTGAGGAAGGCGGGCAGCTTACCGAAAAAGTAAGGCGCAGTCCGTATTCGGTAATTTTATTTGATGAAATTGAAAAAGCTCACCCCGATGTTTTTAATATTCTTTTACAGATACTTGAAGACGGTATTCTTACCGATTCACAGGGAAGACGTGTTGACTTTAAAAATACTGTCATTATTATGACGTCAAATATCGGCGCCAGACTAATAACCGATAAGCGTGTAAGCTTTGGCTTTTCGCAGAGTAATGAAGATGACAATAAAGATATTAAAGCCGCTGTTTTGGCAGAGCTTAAAAATGCTTTTCGACCTGAGTTTTTAAACCGTGTTGATGATATTGTTGTTTTTTCAAAGCTTACTAAACCTCAAATAGAAGAAATTGCCGAAAAGATGCTTGAAAATCTGAGTACCAGAACAAAGGCCATCGGCATAGAAATTTCTTTTGAGCCGTCCGTTAAAGCGGCGCTGGCGGAAATCGGCTTTGATGCCGTTTACGGTGCGCGCCCCTTACGACGTGAAATTCAAAATAAAATTGAAGACGCTTTAAGCGAAAAAATTTTGGATGGCAGTATAAACGCAGGGGACAACGTTTTGTGCGATTATCAAAACAATGAGTTTGTTTTTAATGTGAAATAGCATAATTTTATTAAGCAAGGAATGAAAAATTCCTTGCTTTTTTATTTTTTATATGAAATTTATCGAAAAATACTGAATTTTTTTAAAAATTACTAAAAAACACTTGATTTTTACGATTTGGAGCATTATAATAACATTGTAGTGGTGCAAAGTGGCATAAAAAACCATAAAAGTGCATTAAAGTGGTGGAAAACGAGGTGAAAATCCGTGCTTTTTGGTGGCTATCAACACAATATAGATAAAAAGGGCAGGGTTTTCATTCCTGCAAAGCTTCGTGAAGAGCTTGGCGAAGAATTCTTTATTTGCCGCAGTATTTTCGGTAAACGTTGCCTTTGTGTTTATTCTAAAGAAGAATGGGACAAGCTTGTTGAACAAATAAGCACCCTGCCAAACACAAAGTCAAACGACGTAAAGCGCTTTTTATATGACGGCACCTTTACGGTCGGCTTTGACAGTCAGGGAAGAATTTTAATCCCCGCATCGCTTCGTGAATATTCAATGCTAGGCGAAGAAGCGCATATTATAGGTATGGCTTCAAACCTTGAAATCTGGAATACTGAACTTTGGGCTCAGGAAAACAGCAAGTACACACCCGAAGCAATTGCTTCAATTGTTGAGGAGTTGAATTTCTGATATGGAATTCAATCATATATCTGTTTTATTAAATGAAACTATCGCTTCGCTCAATATAAAGCCGGACGGAATATATATTGACGGCACAGCAGGCGGCGCCGGTCATTCAAAGGAAATTGCAAAACGACTAAAAAACGGCTTGCTTTTGGCTTTGGACCAGGACCCCGATGCTGTTAAAATTGCCACTGAAAGACTAAAGGGCTTGCCCGCAAAGGTGATTCAAAGCAATTTTGCCGATATGGACAAGGCTGCCGCAAGCGAAGGAATTAATAAGGTTGACGGCATACTGCTTGATTTGGGCGTTTCTTCTTATCAGCTTGACACTGCCGAACGTGGTTTTTCTTATCATAAGGAATCGCGTCTTGATATGCGAATGAGCCAAAGTGGTTTATCTGCTGAAGATATAGTTAACGATTTCACCGCAACTGAACTTGCCGATATTTTCTGGCGCTTTGGCGAAGAAAAGTTTTCAAGAAAAATTGCTGACAGAATCGTAAGTGAAAGAGCCAAGGAAAGAATTACTTCCACAACACAGCTTGCTGAAATAATCGCGTCGGCTTATCCTGCCGCCGCCCGCCGTGACGGTCACCCTGCAAGAAAGTGCTTTCAGGCAATAAGAATTGCAGTCAATGCAGAGCTTGACCGCCTTAATGAAGCACTTGACGTTGCTTTTGATATGCTTAATAAAGACGGTGTGTTGGCAATTATAACCTTCCATTCGTTAGAAGACAGAATGGTTAAGCTTCGCTTTAAAGAATATTGTACGGGCTGCACCTGTCCGCCCGACTGTCCTGTTTGTGTGTGCGGCAAAACCCCGCGCGGACATTTACTTCACAGAAAACCTATTGAGCCTTCGAAGGAAGAGCTTGAAATAAATCCCCGAAGCCGCAGTGCAAAGCTTAGGGTAATAGTTAAAAATTAACAGAAAGGAGAGAGATTATGAATAATATCAAGTATTATAATGACAGCTTAGCTTATGATTTTGAAATGTTTATGCCCAAGCCTGAGAAAAAGGCAGAGCCTAAAGACAATATTGTTGTTATGCCAAAAGCAAATAAAAAAGCCAAGGCAAAACGCCGCGCTGCTGCTCGCCGTCTTTCTCCCGCTGTTTCGGTAGTTATGGTAACAGTTATTGCACTTTCGGCAATTTGCTGTAATCTTGCTATCCGCCTTAAAATTAATGAAGTTAAATCCGAAATTAATGACGTTAGGTCCGCAATTGCCGAGCTTGACAGTGAAAAAACTGTTTTAGAGGTTGAGCTTCAAAGAAGAATTTCTTACCAGAATCTTGAGCTTGAAGCAGTTCAGCTTGGTATGAAAAAACCCGATAAGGATGACGTTACTTATATAAGGGTAAATGACACCAATGCGGCTAAAACTGCTGACGGTAAATTGCTCAAGGATGAGTAATAAAATTCACAAAATTTAATATACTGAATAAAGGGTACGAGAGCTGAAAAAAGTCGGCTCTCGTATTCGGGCATATAAAAGGCAAGAGAAATTTACGTTTTTTAAGAAAAGGGGGAAGCGCAAAATGGCACTAAAACCGGGTAAGCTTATGATAAAACGCACCTTTATAATAATGCTTGTAATGCTTATTGCGCTTTCGGGCGTTTCGGGTGTCAGTCTTATTAATATTATGATTTTCCACGGCGAAGAATATCAGACAAAAGCATCTGAACAGCAGCTTTATGACAGTCTTGTAACTGCTCCGCGAGGTGATATCTATGACCGCAATATGCAGGTATTGGCGACAAGCTCAACCGCTTGGACGGTTTATATCACACCGAATGCAATTAAAAAGATAAAAAAAGCCGATGAGCGTGACGAAATTCGTGATAAGGTTGCAAGGGGTCTTTCTGAAATACTCGGTGTTGATTACGAAACGGTTTATAAAAACACCGATAAGAATTCTTATTATGTAATTGTTAAAAAGAAGATAGAAAAATCTACCGCAGATGAAGTGCGAAAGTTTATATCTGATAATAAGCTTACAAAATATATCGGTCTTGATGAAACGACTAAAAGATATTACCCGAATGATAGCCTTGCATCGGTTGTGCTTGGTTTTGTCGGCTCTGACGAGCAGGGACTTTCGGGTCTTGAGAGTTTTTATGATAACGAGCTTACAGGTATTGCCGGTCGTGTAGTTGCCGCTAAAAATGCGCTTGGCACCGATATGCCGTTTACCTATGAAAAGGTAGAAGAAGCTATAAAAGGCAATTCGCTTGTTTTAACACTTGATTCATATATTCAGTACACGGCTGAAAAATATCTTGAAACTGCAATTCAACAAAACCAGGTTGCCGAACGTGGCGCCGCAGTTGTTATGAATGTAAATACGGGTGCCATTCTTGCAATGGCCGTAAAGGGCGACTTTAATCCGAATGATCCCTTTACTTTATCAACCGTTGACCAGGCTAAGGTTGACTCTGAAATGGATGAAGAAAAGAAATCCAGCCTTAAAAGCGAGCTTTTAAACCGTCAATGGCGAAATAAGGTAATTTCCGACTCGTACGAACCGGGTTCGGTATTTAAAATTGTTACCGCCGCAATTGCAATTGAAGAAAACCTTGTAAATAAAGGCAACAGCTTTTATTGCAACGGTCACACAAGCGTTGCGGGTCAGCGTTATGGCTGTTGGAAGCATGGCGGTCACGGTACACAAAATTTACAGCAGGCAATTGCAAATTCCTGCAACCCTGCATTTATTACTATCGGTCAATTGGTGGGTGTTCCTACCTTTTCTAAATATTTTAAGGCCTTCGGATTTGCCGAAAAAACAGGTATTGACCTTCCCGGTGAATCACGTTCCACCTACCATAAGCAGGAAAATATGGGCGTGGTAGAGCTTGCATCATCTTCATTCGGTCAGACCTTCAACGTAACACCCATTCAAATGATGGCGGCGGTTTCTGCCGCTGTAAACGGCGGTTATCTTGTTCAGCCGCATCTTGTTGCAAAGACCGTTGACCAGAATAATAAGGTTGTAAGCACCACAACTACAACCTATAAGCGTCAGGTAATTTCAAAAACAACATCACAAACAATGCGCGAGCTTATGGGCTTCGTTGCGGAAAATGGCGCTAAAAACTCGCTTGTCCCCGGTTATAAAATCGGTGCAAAAACAGGTACGTCACAAAAGGTATCAAAAATTCAGGCAACGGGCGACACCTATCTTTACATCGGCTCATGCATGACAGTTGCCCCCATTGATAACCCGGAAATTGCCGTTTTAGTAATGCTTGATGAGCCTAAAGGCTCTAATTACTACGGCGGTGTTATTTCGGCACCTGTTAACTCTAAAATTATGGCAGATATATTGCCTTATCTCGGTTATGAGCCCAGCTATACCGAAGAAGAAATTAAAAAGCTTGCAATTGACGTACCCGATACAGTTGGTCTTACAGTTGATGAGGCTAAGGCAAAGGTTACAGGTGCGAAGCTTGAATATAAGATTGTCGGCACAGGTTATAAGATTATTCGTCAGTTGCCTGAGGTTGGCAATAAGGTTGCAACGGGCGGCGTTGTGATACTTTATACCGAAGAAACCGATTCGGCAAAGGTTATGGTTCCAAGCTTTACGGGACTTACCGCAACCGAAGCCAATACAAGGGCCGCACAGCTTGGTCTTAATATTGAATTTTCGGGCAATATTGCAATTTCGGGTCTTCGCGCATACAGTCAGAGCATAGCCGCAGGTACTGAAGTGGACGTTGGCACAATAATTACAGTTTATTTCCGGGACGAAACCACAGTGGACTAATTTGGAGGAAAAAATGAAGCTTGGCACGATAATTGCCTGTGATGAAGCACTTGGGCAGTTAGAGGTTATGGGTATTACCGATAATTCACAAAAGGTAGAAGACGGCTTTGTCTTTGTTGATATCCATAATGATCCGCAATACAGGGCGGATGCCGTAAAAAACGGTGCAATTGCGCTGGTAGTTGAAAATAAAGCGGATTTTAAAAATGAAATAGTTGTTGAAAATGCCGTTTTGGCCTTTTCGCAAATGTCATCAAAATGGTTTGATGACCCTTCAAAGGATATTAAGCTTATAGGGGTTACGGGTACGAATGGAAAAACTACCATAACCTACTTAATTAAAGAAATTTTAGAAAAAGCGGGTAAAAAGGTCGGTGTTATCGGCACAATACAAAACGTTATTAACGGTGAAGCTTTACCTACCGTTAACACCACCCCTAATGCCTGGGAGCTTAACCGACTTTTTTCACTTATGCGTGAAAAGGGTTGTGAATACGTTATAATGGAGGTATCATCTCACGCGCTTTCAATGGGCAGGGTAGACGGTCTTCATTTCGACACGGCGGTGTTCACAAATTTAACACAAGACCATCTCGATTATCACGCGGATATGGAAAGCTATTTTAAAGCAAAGAAAAAACTTTTTTCAATGTGTGATAATGCGGTTATAAACGTCGATAATGAATACGGTAAGCGTTTATATAACGAAGTTACTTGTAAAAAGTCTTCAATTTCGTTAGAAAACGGTGCAGTTTTTGTTGCAAAATCGGTTAATTTACAGTCGCGTTATGTTGAATATAAAATTCTGACCGATAAAATTTATCACGTTCGTGTTAACATTCCCGGTAAATTTTCGGTTTACAATTCACTTTGTGCACTTGCAGTGGCTGATTTCTTGAAAATTGATTTCGAAACGTCAGTCGCGGCACTTAAAGAATTCAAAGGTGTAAAGGGCAGGGCAGAGATAATTGACAATACGGGCGACTTTACTGTTATAATTGATTATGCCCACACCCCGGACGGACTTAAAAACGTTTTAAAAACCTTTAAGGACTGCCCGAAAAACCGCTTAATTGTGTTGTTTGGTTGCGGCGGTGACCGTGATAAAACAAAGCGCCCCATAATGGGTGAAATCGCATCAATTTATGCCGATTACGTAATTGTCACAAGCGATAATCCCCGCACAGAAGATGCAGATACGATAATTTCCGATATTTTAAAGGGCGTTTTGCGCACAAAACCCTGCAAAGTTTTTAAAAATAGGGAAGAAGCAATAAAATTTGCTCTTTCAATTGCGCAAAAAGATGATATAATAGTACTTGCAGGCAAAGGACACGAAACCTATCAGATAATAGGTGAGAAAAAAATACATTTTGATGAACGCGAGGTCGTAAGACAGGCGTTGTCTTAAAAGAGGGTTTAAAATTATGGATCTTACTTCTCTTATTGTTGCGGCAATTGCATTTGCTGTGACGGCACTTTCAGGATTTATTGTAATACCTTATTTAAGAAAGCTTAAATTTGGGCAAACTATTTTGGAAATCGGCCCTAATTGGCATAAGGATAAGCAGGGCACACCCACAATGGGCGGTGTTATGTTTATCGGTGGTGTTGTAATTGCACTGCTTTTTGGTTTTCTTTATGCGTTGATTTTTGAAAAGCCTTTTTATCTGCAATGTCAGGATAAATTTAAACTTATCGCCCTTATTGCAGGTGTTTTAATGGCGCTTTGTATGGCGGCTATTGGCTTTTTTGATGATTATATCAAGGTTGTTAAAAAACGCAACCTCGGTCTTACGGCTCGCCAAAAAACCTTTATGCAGTTTTTGGTTGCCGCCGCTTATCTTGCGGCTTTAGCGCTTGGCGGTATGAAAACAACCTATATTCCGTTTATAGGTGATGTTAATATCACAAGCGGCTTTGGTCTTATTTTCTGGCCAATTGCTTTAATGTTTATTTACGGCTTTACAAATGCCGTAAACTTAACCGATGGTATAGACGGCTTGGCTTCAAGTGTTACACTTGTTGTTTCTTGCGGTTTTATGATGGCGGCAGGCTTTTTGCAAATTGCAACAGTTAACGTTTTAACCGCCGCCTTGGCAGGTGCGCTTGTCGGCTTTATCTGTTGGAATGCTCACCCCGCAAAGGTGTTTATGGGTGACACAGGCTCAATGTTCTTAGGCGGTATGGTTGTTGCTTTCTCATTTGGCATAGGCCGTCCTATATTACTTATTCTTGCGGGTATAGTTTATCTTATTGAAGCCCTTTCTGATATTATTCAGGTTGTATATTATAAAAAGACTAAAAAGCGCATCTTCAAAATGGCGCCTATACACCACCATTTTGAAAAATGCGGTTGGTCTGAAGATAAAATTGTTCTTATTTTCTCATTCGTGACCTTAATCGGTTGCGTTCTCGCGATACTTCCTATTATATTTTCATTATAAAATTTTAGAGGTGATATTTCATGCAAAAGTCAAGGAAAAAACAATCGTTTTTTAATACTGACGGTAAGATGGATATCACCTTTTTATCTTTGGTGCTTATATTGCTTACCATTGGTCTTGTAATGCTTTTTTCTGCAAGCTATGCCTTTTCTTATGAAAATTACGGCAACAGCTATCGCTTTATTGCCCGTCAGGCAGTTTTTGCTGTTGCGGGTGTTGCGGTTATGCTTTTTGTATCCACAATTAATTATCATTTTTACCGTAAATTCGCTTGGATTTTCTACATTGTTATAATTCTTGTGCTTGGCGCTTTGCTCATAATGCCGCCAATGCTGGAAGGTATGGACGTTAAGCGTTGGTTGGTTATCGGACCTATAAACTTTCAACCGTCCGAAATTGCAAAATTTGCGGTTATATTGCTTTTGTCCTCTTTAATTGCCGCAAATTATAAGCAAATGGACAAATTGGGCTTTGTAATTTTTCTTGTAGTGTTAATTGCATTGCCTTGCGGCTTAATTGTTCTTGAACCACACCTTTCTGCAACAATTCTTGTGTTCTGTCTTGGCATTGTTTTGCTTATCTGTGGCGGTCTTGCAAAAAGATACATCGTCGGCGGTGTCGGCGTTGGTGTTATCGGTGTTGCCGCACTGATTTTTACGGGTGCTATCGGTTATGCTTACGACCGTTTACAGTATTGGCAAAACCCTTGGCTTGACCCTGCGGGTAAGGGCTTCCAGACAATTCAGTCACTTTTAGCAATTGGCTCAGGCGGAATTTTGGGCAGAGGCATTGGTCAGTCACGACAAAAGCATCTTTGGGTGCCCGAACCCCATAACGACTTTATTTTTTCGATTGTTTGTGAAGAATTGGGTCTTATCGGCGCAATGGTTATTATCATACTTTTCTGCTTGCTTGTATGGCGCGGCTTTACAATTGCTATGCGTGCAAATGATAAATTCGGTTCGTTAATGGCTATTGGTCTTACCTTCCAGGTTGGACTGCAGGCAATGCTTAATATCTGGGTTGTAACTAATACAATGCCCAATACGGGTATAAGTCTTCCGTTTTTCAGCTATGGCGGTACTTCACTTTTAATTTTGCTTGCCGAAATGGGAATAGTTTTGTCAATTTCTCGAAGTACGAATCTCGAAAAAACTTAAAGGGGAATTATTATGAAAGTTTTATTTGCAGGCGGCGGTACTGCAGGACATATTAATCCTGCATTGGCTGTGGCCGATTATATTAAGTCAAAGCATCCCGATGCTGAAATACATTATATCGGCACACCCGATAAGCTTGAAGCAAAGCTTGTCCCCGAAAAGGGCTATGCCTTTTATCCCGTTAAGGTTGCAGGCTTTTCTCGTAGACTTAACCTTAAGGGTATTGCTCATAATATTAATGCCGCAAAGCTTGCGGTTACTTCATCTGCAAAGGCCAAAAAGCTTTTGAAGGAAATTAAACCCGATCTTGTTGTCGGTACGGGCGGTTACGTAAGCGGTCCCGTGCTTCGTGCGGCGCAGCAGCTTAAAATTAAAACGGCAATTCACGAACAAAATGCTTTTCCGGGTGTTACAACCAAAATGTTGGCACCTAAGGCTGACCGCGTAATGCTTGCAATGCCCGAAGCCGAAAAGTATTTAAAGCTTGATAAAAAGCCAATTGTTACCGGCAATCCCATCAGACGCGAGCTTCTTGCAATGGATAAAGAAACTGCGCGCAAAATTTTAAAGCTGGACAACCGTCCCTTGATTTTATCCTTCGGTGGCTCGCTTGGTGCAAAGCATCTTAATGAAGCGGTCAGCGAGCTTATAAAGTGGCACAACCCCACAGAGAATTATTATCATATCCACGCAACAGGTAAGGTCGGTTATGATGATATGCTTAAAAGCCTTGAAGGCATTGAACTTCACGACGGCATTGAAATCCGCGAATATATAACCGATATGGACGTTTGCATGGCGGCGGCCGATTTGGTTATAAGCAGGGCAGGGGCAATTACTCTTGGTGAATTGGGTGCTTGCGGTAAAGCCGCTGTGCTAATTCCGTCACCGTTTGTTGCCGAAAATCATCAGTATCATAACGGTATGACCCTTAAAAACGCGGGTGCGGCCGAGCTTATCGAAGAAAAAGATTTGACCAAAGAAAAAATAATTGAAACGGTTAAAGAGCTTATAGACAATAAAGAGAAAATTGCTTTAATGGAAAAAGCGGCGCGTGAAAATGCAATTATTGATGCTAATGAAAGAATTTATGCCGTTTTGATGGAGCTTTATTCAAATTCGTGACCGAATCTGCATTTCGGCATAGTATGAGTTGTAAAACAATTTATACTTGCGGGGTGCATAAAATTGGCAGAAATTGTTGTAGGCGGTAACAGACAGCTGTCGGGTGAAATTGCGGTACAGGGTGCTAAAAACAGTGTTTTGCCCGTGCTTGCAGGCGCTGTGCTATGTGATGGCGAATGTGTAATACATAATTGTCCCGATTTGTCTGACGTTCAAACATCAATTAAAATATTAGAAAATTTCGGTGCAAGGGTAAGCTTTTGCGATAAAACAATAACGGTTGACTGTCGCAGTATTGATAACTTTGAAATACCCGAAAGCCTTATGCGTGAAATGCGGTCATCTGTTGTGTTCTTGGGCGGTATTTTAGGCCGCACCAAGCGTGCGGTGATTTCAAGCCCGGGCGGATGCGAATTAGGACCCAGACCAATTGATCTTCATTTATCGGCACTTAAAAAGCTGGGTGCTGAAATTAATGAAGAACACGGTTTTTTAAATTGTAATGCCGAAAAAGGACTTTTTGGTGCTGAAATTCATTTAACCTTCCCAAGTGTGGGGGCAACCGAAAATATTATTCTTACTGCCGCCACCGCTAAGGGTGTAACGGTTATTCATAATGCCGCGCGCGAGCCCGAAATAAGTGACCTTGCCGATTTTTTAAACAGTGCGGGGGCGCGGATATACGGCAGTGGCTCTGACACGGTGTATATTCACGGTGTTGATAAGCTTCACGGCACAACACATACAATAATTCCCGACAGAATTGTCGCGGCGACCTATATGTCTGCGGCGGCAATTACGGGCAGTAAGCTTTCTCTTACACACATAATGCCGTCAAATATGGTGTCAATTCTTCACACTTTTCGTGAAAGCGGTTGTGATATTTCGGTAAAAGGAAAATCACTTGTTATCACATCACCGAAACGGCTTTACCGTGTGCCGACTATAAGAAGTTTGGTTTATCCCGGTTTTCCGACCGATGCAGGCCCGCTTTTAATTGCAATGCTTACAAGGGCGAAAGGAACAACGGTTTTTGTTGAAAACATTTTTGAAAACCGTTTTCGTTATATAAACGAGCTTAACCGTCTTGGTGCTAATATTAAAATCGAAGGAAAGGTTGCCGTTATTGAAGGTGTCAATGATTTATCGGCGGCAAGATGTGTTTGTCCCGACCTTCGCGGCGGCGCGGCACTTGTGGTTGCGGCATTGGCGGCAAACGGCCAAAGCGAAATTACAAATATTTCACACATTCAGCGCGGTTATGATGATATAACCGGTGTTTTGGCATCAGTCGGTGCCGATATTAAGATTAAGGAATGATTTTTTGAAAAACCAACCCATTCGTGATGAGTTTCTCGAAAAGCGTAAAGCAAGACAAAAAAAGGCGCGTAAACGCCGCCTTATTATAAGCTTTATTCTTTTAATAAATGCCTTGGTTATAACTGCGGTAATACTTTGCCTCACAGTGTTTTTTCCGATAACGCGAATAAATGCGACGGGCAGTAAAATTTACACAAGCGAAGAAATTATTGCAAACAGCGGCATAAAGTCGGGGGATAATATTTTCACCTTCGGTCAAGGGCGCGCCACCGATTTGTTACGTGCGAAGCTTCCTTTTATTGAAAAGGTTGAATTTAATCGCGATTTGCCCGATACGCTTAATATTAAGGTATATGATGCTAAAGCATATTATTGTGTTGCGCAAAACGGGGCATACTATAACGTAAGTAAGGCTGGCTGGGTGCTTGAAAAGGTAAATGAAAGGTCTGAAAACGTTTTTGAAATTATGCTGCCCGACGTTGAGTGCAGTGTTGGCAGTGCGATAGTTTTCAAAAATGATAAATCGAAAAAAATGCTTGATGATTTAATTGAGCTTCTTGAAGAAAATGAACTTAACGTTGATTATGTTGACGTTACTAATACAATAACCCTAAAAGCAGGTGTTGAAGGAAGATTTAACGTCAATTTTGGTACGGAAAATTCTTTGGAAAATAAAGTCAGACAGCTTAAGGTTATGATAGAAAATATTGCGGATAATGAGTCAGGAGACATAAATTTGTCTATGTGGAATCAACAAAAACCCGAGGGAACTTTTGTGAAAAATCATACAAAATAAAAAAATAACAAAATTGTAATAAAAAGTGTTGAAATTTGCAAAATGTTATGTTATATTTATATATGTCTAAATAAAAAGTCTATTTATGCTTATTTTACATACACGGAGGAATTGAAAAATGCCATTTGAATTCGCAGATGATCAAAACGTAGTACAGATTAAAGTTGTCGGTGTAGGCGGCGGCGGCGGAAACGCTGTTAACCGCATGGTTGATGCCGGCGTTAAGGGTGTTGAATTTGTTGCTATCAACACCGATAAAGCTGCTTTGGTTAAATCTAAGGCAGACGTTAAATTACAGATTGGTGACAAAACAACTGCAGGTATGGGCGCAGGCGGTAACCCCAACAACGGCCATGCAGCAGCTGAAGAATCACGTGATGAAATCGCAGCTGTTATTCGCGAAGCTGATATGATCTTTATTACCGCAGGTATGGGTGGCGGTACCGGTACAGGTGCAGCTCCCGTTGTTGCTTCCATCGCTAAGGAGCTTGGTATCCTTACTGTTGGTATCGTAACAAAGCCCTTCGCTTTTGAAGGCAAAAAGCGTATGACTCAGGCTGAATCCGGCATTGCTGCTTTACGCGAATATGTTGACAGCCTTATTGTTATTCCTAACGAGCGTCTTAAGTTTGTTTCTGCTGAAAAGATTACATTCAAGAACGCATTTGACATTGCTGACGATGTTCTTCGTCAGGGTGTTCAGAGCATTTCTGAGCTTATCAACGTTACCGCACTTGTTAACCTTGACTTTGCTGACGTTAAGTCAATTATGGCTGATGCAGGCTATGCACATATGGGTGTTGGCGTTGCTACCGGTCGTGATAAGGCTGAACAGGCTGCTCGCGCTGCTATTTCAAGTCCCCTTATCGAAACCTCAATGGAAAATGCACGCGGTGTTATCATCAGCATCACAGGTTCTGTTGATATTGGCCTTGAAGAAGTTGAACTTGCTTCAACCATCATTTCTGAAATGGCTCATCCTGATGCAACCATCATTTGGGGTGCTCAGCTTGATGAAAGCATTGAAGACACCATCCGTGTAACTGTTGTAGCTACCGGTCTTGGTGATGAAAAGAAGGAAGACAAAGGCGGCGATCTTCTCTCATCTTTTATGAACAACAATAAAGATGATGATGAAACCTATGACGACGTTATGAGCTTCTTCCAGAACTAATTTTTAAGTTTTAATATTTTAAACCTATGATTAAGAGTAAGTAACTTTTCTTCAGGTTATCAGAGAACGGCTGATGGTGGAAATGCCGCAACATTGAAGTTAAGTGAATGGACTTATGAGGGCGACCGAAAGCACGTAAGTGTTAGTAGCAGTCGACGGGATTTGCGCCCGTTACCAAGGCAAGTTGCATTTTTGTGCAATGCAGAGCGGTCGATTTATTTCGGCAACTCGGGTGGTACCGCAGGATTTTATAATAAAAGTCTTGTCCCGAATGGGGCAAGACTTTTTGTTTGTTTTTTGAAAGGTACTGATAATTATGTTTTTACTTACAAAACGATGGTGTAATTACTAACACACAAACTATTAATATATAAAAAGAGGTTTTAGTAATGGAATTTAACAATATAAATTTTGACACTTATTTTAAGAATTATCCCGATGAAAACGGCTATTTCGGTCGTTACGGTGGATGCTATATCGAACCAAAGCTTAAGGATGCTATGGAAGAAATTACTCAGGCTTATTTTTCAATTTGCCAGTCGCGCAAGTTCATTAACGAGCTACGCCGCGTTAGAAAAGAATTTCAGGGCAGACCCACACCCGTCACACATCTTGAAAGATTAAGTAATTCATTAGGTAACGTTCAGCTTTATGCTAAGCGTGAAGACTTAAATCACACAGGCGCACACAAGCTTAACCACTGTATGGGTGAAGCCCTTCTTGCTAAATATATGGGCAAGAAAAAAATTATTGCCGAAACCGGCGCAGGTCAGCACGGTGTTGCATTGGCAACTGCTGCGGCTTATTTTGGTCTTGAATGTGATATTTATATGGGCTCGGTTGACATTAAAAAGCAGGCTCCAAACGTTGCCAGAATGAAGATTTTGGGCGCTAACGTTGTTGAGGTTACTCACGGTCTTGCAACCCTTAAGGAAGCCGTTGATGCCGCTTTCGAGGCTTACAGCAAGGAATATAAGGACTGCATTTATTGCATCGGTTCTGTTTTGGGACCGCATCCTTTCCCGATGATGGTTCGCGACTTCCAGCAGGTTGTTGGCATTGAGGCGAGAGAACAGTTTTTAGATATGACCGGTCATTTGCCTGATATCATCACCGCTTGTGTTGGCGGTGGCTCAAATGCTGCTGGCTTTTTCTCAGGCTTTTTAAATGACCCTGTTGAAATATACGGGGTTGAACCCTTGGGCAAGGGCGCAAAGCTTGGCGACCATGCCGCAAGTCTTCAGTACGGTGAAGAGGGCATTATGCACGGCTTTAACAGTATAATGCTTAAGGATGAAAACGGTGAACCCGCACCTGTTTATTCAGTCGCTTCGGGTCTTGACTATCCGTCGTCCGGCCCCGAACACGCATTTTTGCGTGATTTGGGTCGTGTTAAATACGATGTTGTTGATGATGAAGAAGCAATTGATGCCTTCTTTAAGCTTTCCCGTTTAGAGGGTATTATCCCTGCAATTGAAAGCTCACACGCAGTTGCACACGCAATTCGTTTGGCGAAAGAAATGAAGCACGGCTCAATTTTAATTAATCTTTCGGGCCGTGGTGATAAGGATATGGATTATATTCTTGAAAATTACGGTATAAGATAATTTTAAAGCCCCAACGAGAGTTGGGGCTGTTTTCGTTATACAACAAAAAAGACCATCTATTGATGGTCTTTTTTGGAGCTGCTAACCAGAGTCGAACTGGTGACCTCATCCTTACCAAGGATGCGCTCTACCTCCTGAGCCATAGCAGCAAATATTTACGACTTTGTTATTATACATAATATTCTTTATAAAGTCAAGCATAAATTTGAAAAAATATTTTTAAAAAAATAAAAATAACACTTGATTTTTTTGTTTTAATGTGCTATTATACTATGGCGGTCTAAAAATGACTGATTTGCGCTGATAGCTCAGCTGGATAGAGCGTCTGGCTACGGACCAGAAGGTCGGGAGTTCGAATCTTCTTCAGCGCGCCAAGTAAGGAATCTACTGAAAAGTAGGTTCCTTATTTTTTACACAATTATATTTTTGCACTAGAAGATTCGAACTCTGAGAGGGTGAGGTGCGTCAAGAAAACAATTGATAATTGTTTTTAGCACCGAAGTGTGAGGAGGGTACTGTTTACGAAGTAAACGGTCGCCGAGCACGGTAAACGCGTAGCGGTTACATCTTCTTCAGCGCGCCAAGTAAAGACTTAACTGAAAAGTTAGGTCTTTATTTTTTTGCAATCTATCTGATATATAAGAAGATTCGAACTCTGAGAGGGTGAGGTGCGCAAATTGGGGTTTGTCGGTGAGATGAAATTAAATTAATAATGTAGGGAATGGATTTATCTATTCCGGAAAAACAGCATTATAAAACGGAACGGATTAATCCGTTCCCTACGTGTGCCTACAATGAAACCCGCCCGGAATTTGCCGCGTTTTCGCGGACAGTCCGGGAGGCCTGTCCCTACGATGTGTCACCAATTTAACGTCCCGATAAACTATAATTTGTAACTTTATTGATATAATTATTTTATTGATGTTTTCATTATTAGATGATATAATTCTACCTGGAGGGTGATGTTATGAAACGTGTATTATTTTTATCAATGATTTTAATATTAACTGTGTTATTATCTACAGTTGGTTGTAAAAATACAAAAGATGATAATATTGTGCCTTCATCACAGCCTGAAACCTCTTCGAATGATGAGTTTTCAACCTCTAAACCAAATGAGACTAATAATACTGAACCTAACGACACCTCTTCAAATGTTAATACCGAACCAACCCGTCCCGAAAAGGTGACACAGGTATACAACACCGATTTAAGTTTAAAAGTAAATGACCCTATAAAAGATACATTTTATGATTCGCAAAACGGTAATTCACTTCCGTATGCATTGTATGTTCCCAAAGATTATTCGGCATCAAAAAAATATCCTGTAATTTTGTTTTTACACGGTGCAGGTGAATTGGGAAACGATAATCAAAAGCAGCTGAATAACATTAAAAATATGTTTACATACAACGGTGATTTCATATCACAATGTATTTTGATTTGTCCGCAAACATCTTCTTGGTGGAGATTAGACAGTGAATATACAGGAGACCAAAACGGTACACTTGGCAGTGCATTGCATTTGCTTAAAAAAATTCAAAGTAGATACTCTTGTGACAGCAACCGAATTTATGTAACGGGTCTTTCGATGGGCGGCTATGCTACGTGGGACTTGCTCGAGCATTATGGGAATATTTTTGCTGCGGGTGTTCCGCTTTGCGGCGGTGGTAACAGTAGTAACGGTGCGGCATTTAAGGATATTCCGATAAGGATTTATCACGGAACAATTGATTCTACGGTATCCTTTAGCAGTTCGCAGCAAATGTATAATTCAATAAGAAATGCAGGCGGTGAAAAGGTTTCGCTTTATCCGCTTCAGGGTGTTGGACACGATGCATGGAATCCCGCATACCGTGACCGTGATTTGTTCAGTTGGATGTTCGCTCAGAATAAATCAATTAACCCGAGTGGTAAATACGAATATGTGCATTATTTTAAAATTGTTGATTCTGCCGGCAAAATCGTGGTATGTGATGAAGATATTTTCTTTACAAATTATTCAATAGATTGGAATAATAACGAGCAAGTTGATATTGATATTCACTTGACCGAAGACGGTAAAAATAAGCTAAATAAAGCATATATTCAAAGCGGCGGCAAGGAATTTACCGTTTATTGTTCGAGTCAAAAGCTTTATTCGTTTACGGCAACTAAACCGATAAGCGATGATGTTTTTTCAATTGTCGGCCTTTTCAATAGTGAAAATTATCGCGCTGTTGTTGATATTATTCAAAGAGCAACAGATTAAGTTTTAAAAGCAGTAGAGCTAATTAGTTCTACTGCTTTTAAATTATGGTTTATCACTCGGTTAAATTAAAATTGCAGTGTAGGGACAGGCCTCCCGGACTGTCCGCGAAAACGCGGTAAATTGCGGGCGGGCAATCGAGGTAGCAAAGCGTGCAGAGCGGTAATGAATGACAACACAGTGTGTTGTCAGAACCGCGACGGGACCGAACGCCGCAGCGTGAGACCGCTTGCCTCTACGCGTGTTGTCAATATAATTTCATCTCAGCGACAAACCCAAATTTATGGCTCTTGAAATATTCCAAAATCAAGTGGGTTATAGGTGAAAATTATAAACATCAATGCCATTACAAATATCCAAATTAACGACACCCATACCGCCCATCTAAAATCAAGCGCTTCGCTTAAAATTAACAACATTTTAATTGCAAGCATTAAAAACAATGCAACATAAAATATTGCGATATTAAACCATTCAATTTTAAAACCAAGAACGCCCGAATAGGTGTAAAAGATGGTCACAATGGCTGAAAGTCCCATTATCAGTGAAATTGTTGCTGACGGTACATAACCTTTAACCTTGTCTTTAACTAAAAAATATTCAACTGCTGAAAACGCAACGGTGGGGAAGAATAGTAATTTCAAATGCTCCCACGTGCTTTCGTTTACGGGGAAGAAATACCCTAAAATGGTGTTGTTGCCACTCCATTTATAAACAAAATGTCCCAGTCCGCCCGCAAGACCAATAATTAAAAAAGCCCAAATGAAATTTTTAAGTTTCATAAATAAAAACCTCCATATTAAATTATATGGAGGTTTTGTGAAAATATTATGGATTACAGGTTTTGCAGGGTGTAAAGCCTTGTTTTATAAATTCGTTATAACCCGAAAGATAAACCTTGTTTTC
This sequence comes from Acutalibacteraceae bacterium, assembly GCA_045580625.1. Taxonomy (GTDB): domain Bacteria; phylum Bacillota; class Clostridia; order Oscillospirales; family Acutalibacteraceae; genus UBA737. The sequence continues at coordinate 80,185 of JAZNOE010000013.1, forward strand.
GTCTTTCATCTTTTCTGCCCAGACACAGTCCTTTAAATGAAATTTTTTGGTTTTGTTACTGCCGACGTAATAATCAACTATTTTCTCGGGCTCGGCAATGGTGACGCTGTTTTCATCGATCTTGTCGGGCAGACTGTTTTGGCCGTCAATTGTTGTGCCGTCGGGCAGCTTTACTTCAATATCGGGGTGAGAAGTGGTATCAGATTTATTGCAGGAAGAAAGTAAGATGAGAATTAAAGCTAAAAACAATATTAAAGGCTTTTTCATATAAATTCCCCCTTTTGATGTTTGAAATTATTATATAAAATATTTTTGTTGAAGTAAAGCACAAAATATTATAAAATGATAATAGAGGTGGTGATCTTTTTGAATTTGACCGAGCTTAAGGCAAAAGCCAACAATTTGCCGCTAAAACCGGGCGTTTATATTATGAAGGACAAAAGCGGTACGGTAATTTACGTCGGCAAAGCGAAAGCGCTTAAAAACCGCGTTACACAATATTTTGGCGCGGGTAACCAGCACACACCAAAGGTGCACAAAATGGTTATTAACGTTTTTGACTTTGAATATATAATCTGCGACAGTGAATTTGAAGCTCTTATACTTGAAAATTCACTTATAAAACAGCATCAGCCGAAGTATAACATTTTGCTCAAGGATGATAAGGGCAGCTTTTATATTAAGATCACCGATGAAAAATGGCGAAGAATTCAGTCGGTTAAGCAACTCGACAAAAGCGGTGAATTTATAGGGCCCTATAATTCGGGTTTTATCGTTTCTCAAACGGTTGATGAGGTGCGTAAGATATTCAGGCTTCCAAGCTGTAACCGTACCTTTGATAATCCCACAAAGCCTTGCCTTGATTACCATATCGGTCTTTGTGATGCGCCCTGCAAAGCAAATATTTCCGTTAAGGATTATAATGCTGTAATTGATTCGGCGGTTGAATATATTAAAAACGGTGATATTCAGGCAAATTCAATAAGCATTTTGACAAAGCAGATGGAGGATGCCGCCGAAAACCTTAATTTTGAGCTTGCGGCGCGCCTTCGCGACCGTATAAATGCTATTAATAAAATTAAGCAAAAGCAAAAGGTTGTTGAAATAAGCTATAAAGAGCAGGATGTTTTTTCATCAGTTATTTTTGACGGTACGGCTTGTGTTGCAATTTTGAAGTTCCGCAATTTTAAGCTGTGGGACAAGCAGCATTTCTTTATTGAAGATGTTGAAGAAAAACGTGATTTTTATGCCGAATTCTTGCAGCAGTTTTATGCAGGGAAAACCGATATTCCTTCACGTATTTTAACCGATGAGGAATTTGACGGAAGTGAGCTTTTAGAAAAATGGCTTGGCGATATTTCCGAAAAAAAGGTTAGCTTAATTGTTCCAAAACAAGGTGAGCAAAAGCGTATTATTGAAATGTGTCAGCAGAATGCCGTGCAAAACCTTTCTGAAAAAACCGAAAAAACCACCCGCGAAATGTCGGTGCTTAATGAACTCAAGGACTTGCTTAATTTAGATAAAGCACCGCGTGTAATTGAAGCTTATGATATTTCAAATATGTCGGGCGATAACAACGTTGCCGGTATGATAGTTTTTAAGGATGCAAAGCCGTATAAGGCAGGGTATAAGCGGTTTAAAATTAAGGGCTTTCTGGGTCAGGACGATTACCGTTCCATGGCGGAGGTGCTTGACCGACGTTTTAGTGAATATGAAAAGGGCGAAAACCCTGACTTTTCGGTTTTGCCGGACCTTATTTTGCTTGACGGCGCAAAGGGACAAATAGGCGCAGTTTTACCTGTTATGCAAAAATACGGGCTTAATATCCCGCTTTTCGGTATGGTTAAGGATTCTAAACACCGTACTCGCGCAATTGCTACAACCGGCGGTGATATTGTTATAAAATCAAACCGTCGTGTCTTCACACTTATTACTAATATTCAGGATGAAGTTCACCGTTTTGCAATCAGCTATCAAAAACAGCTGCAAAGCAAAAAAATGCTGGGCAGAGAGCTTACGAATATTAAGGGAATAGGGGACAAAAAGGCGAATTTACTGCTTAAGCATTTTGGAAGTATGTCGAAAATTAAGTCGGCCGAAAAATCGGCGCTTATGTCTGTAAAAGGTATAAATGAGCAAAATGCCGATGATATTATCGCATATTTTAACAATTTGTAAATTTTTTATTGACTAAAAAATATATATGTGTTATTATTCGTTTGATAGAGGTGCGGTATTCATCAGTAGTATACATTCAGATAGGCAAATCTGTATACGAAAGGGAAAACCGCCGAAATGGAAGTTGTATTGCCTTTAAAACTTCTGTTGGTTTGCAGTAAAATATGCTGCTGACTGTCACTTTTGTGGAGAGCTATCGGTTATTTATTTTTTAAATTACCGTAATTGCTTTTTGCAGTTACGGTTTTTATTTATTTTTTAAGGAGAATTAAAATGAAAGCAAAGAAAATTATCCCCAAAGTGCTGATTATTGCATTTGTTGTGGGCTTTGGTGTACTTTGTGCTTTTTCAGGTAATATTATGAAGCCTGTCGGCACACTCTGGTCACTTTTCCCGCCTGTAATTGCTATCGGCCTGGCACTTCTCACAAAGGAAGTTTATTCCTCACTTTTTATCGGTATTTTAGCAGGCGGCTTGCTTGCAACTAGCTTTAAACCCATCAAAACCGTTGACTCGATAATAAATGATGGTCTTATTGCATCTGTTTCGGGTACAGCAGGTATCTTTATTTTCTTGGTAATTTTGGGTGTTATTGTTGCACTTTTAAACAAGGCAGGCGGCGCTCAGGCTTTTGGCCGTTGGGCAGCTAAAAACGTTAAGGGCAAAATCGGTGCATCTCTTGCAACCTTCGCTTTTGGCGTACTTATCTTTATTGATGACTATTTCAACTGTTTGACCGTTGGTGCAGTTATGCGTCCCGTTACCGATAAGGCAAAGATTTCACGTTCAAAATTGGCTTACCTTATCGATGCTACCGCAGCACCTATTTGTATGATAGCTCCTATTTCGTCTTGGGCAGCTGCAGTTTCTGAATATGCTCCCGAAGGTGTAAGCGGTCTTAAAATGTTTATTCAGGCCATTCCTTATAACTTCTATTCATTAATGACCTTCGTTTTCATTATTGCAATTACTCTTATGAGATTTGACTATGGCCCGATGAAGCTTCACGAATTAAATGCAGATAACGGTGACCTCTTCACTTCAGGTATGGTTGCTGCAAATGATGAAGAAAGTGATGCTAACCCCAAGGCAAAGGTTATTGACCTTGTGTTACCCATCATCGTTCTTATCGGCATTTGTGTATATGCTCTTTATTACATAGGTCAGACAGGTAAGCTTTCATTTGCTGACGCTTTCGGTAATACCGATGCTACCGTTGGTCTTCCCTGGGGCGGTCTTATTGCACTTATCTTTGTAGTTATTTATTTCATTGCACGCCGTCTTGTTTCCTTTAAAGATGCAATGGCTTGCATTCCCAAGGGCTTTAATGCAATGGTTCCTGCTATTCTTATCTTAACCATGGCTACTGCTCTTAAGAATATAACCGGTCTTTTGGATTCTGACGGTTTCGTTAAAGCAGCTCTTGCAGATGCAAGCGGTCTAAATAGCTTCTTGCCTGCAATTATTTTCATTGTTGCTTGCGGTATTGCATTTGCTACCGGTACTTCATGGGGTACATTTGGTATTCTTATCCCCATTGTTACCAGCATTTTCGACATAGGTTCACCTCTTGGCATTATGAGTATGTCAGCTTGTCTTGCCGGTGCAGTTTGCGGTGACCATTGCTCACCCATTTCAGATACCACAATTATGTCTTCAGCAGGTGCACAGTGCGACCACATCAACCACGTGTCTACACAGCTGCCTTATGCATTGACTGTTGCAAGTATTTCTTTCGTAAGCTATATCTTTGCAGGCTTTGTTCAGAATGCCTGGATTTCACTTGCATTTGCTGCAGTTTTGACAATTGGTGTGTTGTTTGTTATTAAAGCACTTACCAAAAAGAAAGTGGCATAATTTATATTGAAATTTTATTCCGTTACAGGTATAATATCTGTAACGGAATTTTATTTTTAGGAGTTTATTTTGGCTGAAAGAAAATTTGAAAAGCATATTGAAATTGAGCGCAGTATAATTAAAAAATATCGCAAAACGATTTGGGTTAATTTTATTGCCGCCGTGCAGGAATATGAGCTGATACAGGAAAATGACAAAATTGCCGTTTGTATTTCGGGTGGTAAGGATTCAATGATACTTGCAAAATGTATGCAACAACTTCAAAAACACAGTGCATATCCGTTTGAGCTAGTTTTCTTGGTAATGGATCCGGGCTATACACCGGAAAATCGTGCCCAAATTGAAGAAAACGCAAAAACGCTTAATATACCAATTACCATTTTTGAAAGTGATATTTTTGACGTTACAACACGTGTAGGCGGCTCACCCTGTTATTTGTGCGCCCGTATGCGCCGCGGTTGTCTTTACAGCAAGGCAAAGGAGCTTGGCTGTAATAAAATTGCTTTAGGTCACCATTTTGATGACGTTATTGAAACCGTTTTAATGAGTATGTGTTATTCAAGCGAAATTAAAACAATGCTTCCAAAGCTTCACAGCACTAATTTTGAAGGTATGCAACTGATAAGACCTTTGTACCGCGTTAAAGAAGCCGATATTATTTCCTGGGCAAAGTATAACGGACTTCAATTTTTGCAGTGCGCCTGCAAGCTGACTGCTGAAAGTAAGGACAGGGAAGACCTTTCAAAGCGTAAGGAGACCAAGGCTTTAATTAAATATATAAATTCGATAAATCCCAACGCTGCAGATAATATTTTCCGCAGTCTTCATAACGTGAATCTTGCAACAATGCCCGGTTATCGCGACTGTGATTCGGGTGAAGTTCACTCATTTTTAGAAAAGTTTAAGGAAAAAGAAAATGAAAAAATGTCCAATTTGTGAAATGACCGTAAAGGCCGATATGGCCTGTCCAATATGTCAGACAACCCTTACCTATGAGCCTGAGGTGTCGGGCCATTTCGAAAAGAAAAAGCTTAATAAATATTTGTTTGTTTATTTTTTAAAGCGTTTTGCCTTTGTCATTTTTGCAGCCGCCTTTTGTGCCGTGGCAGGTATGTTTATCCAAATTGATGAATATTGGCTTGCAGCAGCCGTTACTTCTGCCGCCGCATTTGTAATTTCAATTTTGCAGCGCACAATGACAATGTATATTAAAATACCGTTTTTAGAAACGCTTGTGTGGTTGTTTATACTTACAATTAAGTATATCGGACCGCTTTTGCCAATGGTTTGGGGAATTTTGTATTTAATATTCAACTGAAAAAGAAGAGCTGATTACAGCTCTTCTTTTATTATGTCTTTTATTACTTCACCCGCAATTATAAGCCCTGCGGCGGAAGGTACAAAGCTGATGCTCATTGGTGTGCGCGGGTCAATATCATTTTTAATTGGGTTTTCCTTTGAATATAAAACCTTAAGCTTTTTGATGCCGCGTTTTTTAAGCTCATATCTCATAACCTTTGCCAATGGACAAACGCTTGTTTTATAAATATCGGCAATTTCAAATTTTGTAGGGTCAAGCTTATTGCCTGTACCCATTGAAGAAACAAGCGGTGTACCGCTTTGCTGACATTTAACTGCAAGCTCAAGTTTGGCGGTGACGTTGTCAATTGCATCAACCACGTAATCATATTTTGAAAAATCGAAATTATCTGAATTTTCCGGCAAAAAAAGAACAGGAAAGGTGTTAACAACAGCGCTTGGGTTTATATCCAAAATTCTGTCGCGCATAACATCGACCTTTAACTTGCCAACAGTTGAGTGCAGTGCAATAATTTGTCGGTTAATATTGGTTATATCAACACAGTCGCTGTCGATAATGTCAATTTTACCAACCCCTGCGCGGGCAAGTGCTTCAACAGTATAACCGCCGACACCGCCAACCCCAAAAACTGCAACGTGACTGCTTTTAAGCCTATGGAGTGCATTTTTACCTATTAAATTTTCGGTTCGTGAAAATTGTGTGTTCATAATCTTGTCCCCAAATTTTTAATATAATAATTTTAAATGCAATGTAAAATTTTGTCAAGTAACTATGTAGAAAAATGTAAAAACGTGTTATTTTTACGTTTTTTGTGTAAAAAACGGACAAATATTACCGATTTGCTTGATTTCTTTGTTAAAATATGGTAATATATGTAAAAACAAAATTACTGGAGGCAAAATTATGGAAAAAAGGTTAAAAATTGTAATTGCGGATGATGTGAGCGATTTTTCTAAAAATTGCGCAAAAGTTCTTGACAGTTACGGAATGGACGTTATTCTTACCCAAAAAGACGGTTTAAAGGCTTTATCGACAGTAAAAGCCGAAAAGCCCGACGTTTTGTTGGCCGAAATTTTTATGCCTAATTTAGACATTTTAGGTGTGCTTGATGCTTTGGGTAAGCTTGATAAAAAGGACGTACCGCTTGTTATGGTAATGTCAGGGTATGCAAATCCAAGACTTGAAAAAGAAATTTTAAATGCCGGTGCTTGTTATTATTTTTTAAAGCCGTTTGACGTTAATGTGATGGCTGAAAGGATAATTAAGCTTTCGGGCTGGAAAAATGAAAAGACTCCGCTTGTACTTAATAATTCTTCTGTCGGTGATAACGAGCTTGAAATTATGGTAACCGAAATTATGCACCAGATTGGTGTACCTGCACATATAAAGGGTTATCATTATTTGCGCGAATCAATTATTCTTTCAATTAAAAACAGTGAAATTATTAATTCGGTCACAAAGCTATTATATCCCACAATTGCCAAAACCTATTCAACCACCGCCTCCCGTGTAGAGCGTGCAATACGTCACGCAATTGAAGTTGCCTGGGATAGGGGAGATATTGACGTGCTGAATTCATATTTTGGGTATACCATTCAAAACCAACGCGGTAAACCCACAAATTCTGAATTCATTGCAATGATAAGCGATAAGCTTCGCCTTAAACTGAAGATTGGATAAATTGGGGTTTGTCGCTGAGGCGAGGTAAGAGGTAATAGTGAAGAGGTTAGGTGTCGCTCCGTGACGGATGTAAATAATCTGTAATTTAATTGATATTACCCGTAGGGGCGATTCACGAATCGCCCGATGCGATTAACTATTTTTTTCGGACAATTCGTGAATTGTCCCTACGATGTGCCGCCAATTAAACAGAGCGATAAACTATAATTTGCAGACTGTTTAAAAAATATAATATATTATTTTTTTGACATAAATGCTGATTTGTGCATAAAGTTCTTGATAAAATAACGCCTTTGCTGTAAAATAAAAATGTAAAATTACGGCTTTAAAGGGGCAAATGGTATGTATATCAGATATACTTATGAACAGTTGAACAAATTTTGTGTTGATGCTTTTGTAAAATTCGGTTTTACTGATGAACAGGCAAAGAAAATAACCGACGTTTTACTTTTGTCTGACGTTTACGGTATTGAATCACACGGTATGCAACGTCTTGTTCGCTACCATAAGGGGATTGAAAAGGGTCTTATCCATGTTGATGCCAAGCCTGAAATAGTTTTTGAAACTCCGGTTTCAGCTGTTATTGACGGTCACGACGGTATGGGTCAGTTAATTTCAATTGATGCGATGAACCTTGCCATTGAAAAAGCAAAGGTAAGCGGTATGGCGGTTGTAAGTGTTAAAAATTCAAACCATTTCGGTATTGCGGGTTATTATGCAAAAATGGCTTGTGATCAGGGCCTTATCGGTTTTGCAATGACCAACTCTGAAGCTATAATGGTGCCAACCTATGCAAGAAAGGCAATGCTTGGCTCTAACCCAATTGCAATTTCAATGCCGGCCGAGCCTTATCCCTTCTTTTTTGATTCTTCAACCACCGTTGTAACGAGGGGTAAGCTTGAAATTTACAATAAGCTTTCAAAACCATTGCCCGAAGGCTGGGCTTTGGATGAAAACGGTAAGCCCTGTAGCGATGCTGACCGCGTGCTTAAAAATATTGTCGGCAAAAATGGTGGCGGAATTGTGCCGCTTGGTGGTGACACTGAGCCGCTTGGCGGTCATAAGGGTTACGGCTATGGTATGTTGTGTGAAATTTTCTGTTCAATTTTCTCGGGCGGTCTTACTTCCAACCACACCCATGTTGATGGAAAGGGCGGAACTTGTCACGGCTTTATGGTAATTGACCCCAAGGTGTTTGGCGATACCGATGCGCTTAAAGAACGTTTTTCAGTCTTTTTGCAGGAGCTTCGCGACGCACCAAAAGCCGAAGGACAGGAACGCATTTATACCCACGGTGAAAAGGAAATTATTGCAAGCGCTGACCGAATGAAAAACGGCATTGACGTTAATATCAATACTGTTGCCGAAATGAAGGATTTATGTGATTATCTCGGTCTTGACAGCGTTGAATATCTTGGCGAGGTTGATTTTTCACTCGCAAAACAAAGCTCTTATAAATAAATATAATTTAACCACAGCAAAAGCTTGCTTTTGCTGTGGTTTTTTGTCTATATAATTGTTGAAAAAAATGTTTAAATATGTTATTATAAATTATTATATTGGATAATTATATCTTAAAGGCGGTGAAAAATATGGCATATAAAAAATGGGAAGTCAAATCGGTTGACAGAATAAAGGCAAAGGAATTGGCTCTTGAATGTGACGTAGAGCCTATTGTGGCGCTCATTGCCGCATCACGCGGCTATACTGACCCAACTGATTTAGAACAGTTTTTGTCTGATGAGCCGTATTTTTCTGATGTGTATGAGCTTGTCGATATAATGCACGCCGCCGATATTGTCAATTTAAAAATAAGTGAAGGCAAGAAAATTGCCGTTTACGGCGACTATGACTGTGACGGTGTTACTGCAACTGCGCTTTTGTATAAATATCTTAAAGGGCGCGGGGTTGACTGTGTTTATTATATACCTGACCGCTTCAGCGAAGGCTATGGTATGAACTGTGACGCGGTGCGCCGCCTTAAAGAGCAGGGCGTTGACCTTATAATTACTGTTGATAACGGCATTTCCTGTTATGAAGAAGTTGCCCTTGCAAACAGTCTTGGTATGACTGTTGTTGTTACCGACCACCACCTACCGCCCGAACGTTTACCCGAAGCCGCGGCGGTTGTTGACCCACACAGACGTGACTGCCCGTCATCCTTTAAGTCGGTTTGCGGTGCCCAAGTGGCTTTTAAGCTTATTTGCGTAATGGAAGGCGCCGAGCCAGAAGAACTTTTACCGCTTTATGCCGATATTCTGACAGTGGCGGTAATTGCCGACATTATGCCGCTTACGCTTGAAAACCGCATTATTGTGAAATACGGTATTGAAAAAATTAAAAAATCTGCTTGTCTTGTGGGTATTCGTGCGCTGTTAAACGTTGCGGGTGTTAATTTAAAGGATGTTAATGCTTCTCGCGTTGCTTTTGGTATTTGCCCACGTATAAATGCGGCAGGCAGAATGGGTGCCGCTTCGCGTGCAGTTGAATTACTTGTGACCGAAGATATGATGCAAGCACTTGAAATTGCAAACGAAATTGATGCTGATAATTCCGCCCGTCAGCAAACTGAAAAAAAGATATGCGAAGAAGCAATTGAAAAAATTGAGCAAAACGGTTATGCCTATGACCGCATAATTGTGGTTGACGGTGAAAACTGGCATCACGGTGTTGTGGGCATTGTCGCATCCCGAATTTGTGAAAAATACGGCAAGCCTGCTATTGTAATTTCTCGTGACGGTGATACGGCTCACGGCTCGGGCAGAAGCTATGAAGGCTTTTCGCTTTATGATGCAATTTTCAGCGCTAAAGATTATTTAACTAAATTCGGAGGTCACGAACAGGCTGCGGGAATCAGCCTTGAAAGTGAGAATATTCAAGCCTTCAGAAAAGCTATTAATGATTATGCCGTAACGGTTAATTTTGTTGTGCCTGCGCTTAACCTTGACTGCAAGATAAACCCCGCCGCTTTAACGGTTGACTTGTCTGACAGTATAAAAATACTTGAACCCTTTGGTTTTGAAAATCCCGAGCCGCTTTTTGGCGTTTTTGGTGTCACACTTCAAAGAATTACCCCTATTGCTAACAATAAGCATACAAAGCTTTTGCTCACAAAGGGGGATAACACCTTTCAGGCATTATTGTTTGGTGTTGGGCCAGATGCTTTTAATTACAGCGTTGGTGATCTTCTCGATCTTGCGGTTACGGTTTCTACAAATTATTTTAACGGCAATTATACCGTTAACGTTGTTATAAAAGAAATGCGCTTAGCAGATATTGATGAAGCGGCGCTGTTTTCCGATATTGAAAGCTATGAAGGCTTTAAAGCCAAAAGGGAATATAGCCCAGAAAGAATAACCCCAACCCGCGCAGAAGTGGGTGAAATATATCGCGCAATTACCCAAAACGGTGTTTCGGGTGAAAAGCTTGTAAATATGTTTTTAAGAAGGCTTGGCTATGGCAAAATTAAAATCTCGCTTGATGTTTTGTCACAGCTCGGTCTTGTAAAATTGCAAAACGGTAAATATAGCTTATTGCCGACTGCCGAAAAAACCAATTTAATGAATTCTGAAATCTTCAGCTTATTGACAAAGGAGCGTGAACAGCTTGACTGATATCGAAAAGAAAAATCTTGAAGAATTAAAGTGCGTTATGCAAAATTTCGGCGGTAATTATGATTTCGATATGGTCGAAAGGGCATTTACCCTTTGTGTGACTGCTCATGCAGGTCAGAAGCGAATTTCGGGTGAAGATTATTATTACCACCCCTTTAACGTTGCTAAAATTGTTATTTCACTCGGTATGGACAGTCAGTCAATTGCGGCTTCGCTCTTACACGACGTAGTTGAAGATACCGAGCACACAATTGAAGAAATTAAAGAAATGTTCGGTGCAGAGGTTGCACTTTTGGTTGACGGGGTTACAAAAATCGGTCGACTGAATTTTTCTACTAAAGAACAGCAACAGGCTGAAAGCCTGCGCAAAATGCTTATTGCAATGGGTCAGGATATCCGTGTAATTATTATTAAGCTTGCTGACCGACTTCATAATATGCGAACGATTGATGCTATGCGCGAGCAAAAGCAACGCGATATTTCGGTTGAAACGCTTGAAATTTATGCGCCAATTGCTCACCGACTTGGTATTCGCCCTGTTAAGGAAGAACTTGAGGATTTAGCAATTAAGCACCTTGACCCCGTGGCTTATCACGATATTGAAGAACTGCTTATGCATCGCAAGCAACACCGCGAGCAGATACTGAATGAAATTAAAAGCCGCATAGAAGAGCGTCTTCGTGAAGAAATGCCAAACGTTACGCTGTCTTTTCAGGGGCGCGTTAAATCTATTCACGGTATATACCGAAAAATGTATATTCAGAACCGTGATTTCGATGAAATTTATGATATTTATGCCATTCGTGTAATTACCGATACGGTTGCTGACTGTTATAATATTCTAGGTATAATGCACGATATGTTCAGACCGATTCCTAACCGTTTTAAGGATTATATTTCTACACCGAAGCCTAATATGTATCAGTCGCTTCATACAACGGTTATCGGTCGAAGCGGTATTCCGTTTGAAATTCAGATACGCACCTTTGAAATGCACCACACTGCCGAATACGGTATCGCGGCGCATTGGAAGTATAAAGAAGGCATAAAGGATAACGATAAAAAGCTTGAAGACCGTCTTGCGTGGGTGCGTCAGATAATTGAAAATCAGGAAGCTACCGACGACAGCACTGAGCTTATACGAAACATTAAGGTTGACCTTTCGCAGGAAGACGTTTTTGCCGTTACACCAAAGGGTGATGTTATAAATCTTCCGCTTGGCGCAACGGTTGTTGACTTTGCTTTTCAGATACATTCTGCCGTTGGTACACGAATGGTCGGTGCAAAGGTTGACGGTAAAATTGTGCCGATAAATCACGAGGTTAAAACCGGTGAGGTTATTGAAATATTAACCACAAATCAAGCGGGGCACGGCCCCAGCCGCGACTGGCTTAATATTGCCGTTACGTCATCGGCCAAAGCAAAGATACGCTCGTGGTTTAAAAAGGAAAGACGAAGCGAAAACATTGTTACGGGTAAAGCCGACTTTGAAAAAGAGCTTCGCCGAAATAACATTGATATTCCCGACAGTGAAATGGATGAATTTGTCGATGACATAGCCCGCCGTTACCGCCTTGCAAATGGTGAAGAATTTTATGCGGCTATCGGTTATGGCGGCATCTTGCTTTCAAAAATAATTCCCCGTATCAAGGATGATTATAATAAAAAGGCGGCCGAAAAGAAACCGCCCGAAATCGTGCCCATTAATGAAATGCGGTCAAGAAAATCATCCGACGGTGTTATTGTTGAGGGAATTGATAATTGTCTTATCAAATTTTCACATTGCTGTAACCCATTGCCGGGGGATGATATCATCGGTTATATTACCCGCGGTCACGGTGTGTCTATTCACAAGCGCGACTGTAATAACGTACCCGTTAATATTGCTGACAGTCCCGAGCCTGCCCGTTGGATTGCGGCCTATTGGGACGGTACCAAGAGTGAAAGTCTTACTTCAACACTTCGTGCAACTGCAATTGACCGTCAAGGTATTTTAATAGAAATAATGAACGCTGTAAATAATATGCGTGTTCCGATTCACAGCATTAATGCCCGACAGCTAAAAAACGGCAACTGCACAATTATTATGACAATAAGTGCAGAAAGCGTTGAGCATCTCAACAGCATTATTATGCGCATAGAAAAGGTAAGCGGTATTTTCAGTGTTGAAAGGATAAATCAGTAATGAAAGCAGTTATTCAAAGGGTTTCCTCCGCTTCTGTTACGGTCGATGAAAAAATTGTCGGTAGCTGTAACGAAGGGTATATGATACTTTTCGGCGCGGCAGAGGGGGATACGCTTGGGGATATTGACATTCTTGCACGCAAAACTGTGAATTTGCGGGTTTTTTGTGATGAGAATGATAAAATGAACAAGTCAATTCTTGATATAAACGGTGAAGTGCTTTGCATTTCACAATTCACCCTTTGCGCCGACGTTAAAAAGGGAAACCGCCCGTCATTTATCGGCGCAATGCAGCCCGATTTAGCAAGTCAGTATTACGATATTTTTTGCGAAAAGCTTAAAGAATTCGGCGTTAAAAGGGTAGAAAAGGGCATTTTTGGCGCAGATATGCAGGTAAGTCTTGTTAATGACGGGCCTGTTACGATACTTTTTGATACCAAAATTTGGAGAAAGAATGGAAATTAAAAGAATTGTTTTAGGTGATATTGAGGTTAACTGTTACCTTTTGTCCAGTGATAATGCTTCGGTGGTTATTGACCCCGGTTTTTACTGTGATGAAGCACTTGATTTTTTGAAAAAATCAAAGGATAAACAGCGCCTTATTATACTGACTCACGGGCATTTTGACCATATCGGTTTTGCAAAAGAACTGTCCGATATGACAGATACTAAAATTGCTATCGGTGAAAAAGATGCCGCGGCTCTTCAAGATAATTATCTAAATCTTTCAGCACCGTTTGGCGCACCTATCGAGCCGTTTGAAGCCGATGTGCTTTTATCTGACGGTCAAAATTTAAGCATTGGTGATATAAGCTTAAAAATTATCTATACTCCCGGTCATACCGTTGGTGGTATTTGCTGTCTTTGCGGTGATATTTTGTTTTCGGGTGATACACTTTTCGGCGGAAGCATTGGCAGAACTGATTTTCCCGGTGGCAGTTTTATGACACTTAAGGCTTCAATTGAAGGGCTTTACACCTTGCCCGATGACACACAATTGCTTTCAGGTCACGGAGAGCCTTCAACCATTGGCAGAGAAAAAAGATATAATCCTTTTGTAAGAGGTTAAAATGCAGCTTTGTTTAATTAATAACGATTTTAAGTATGAACTTGAAAAATTAATAAGAATTTTTTTACCCTTTGAAAAAATTGAGTTTTTAAATGAAAGGGCAGATGGCGACTCTGTAGCAGTTGCAGAGCTACGAAAAGATGCCTTTGCTGAGCTTTTTTATGACGGCAAGCACTTTTCTCACACTTGCGAAATTGAAGACGTTAACGGTGATTTTTCGAAGGATAGCGAGTTGTTCTTGGCTATTGCTTTGTTTGAATGTCTTAAAGAATGCTTTAATTATTCGCCCCAGTGGGGAATTCTGACAGGTGTTCGCCCTGCAAAGTTTTTTTCACGCATAACAAAATCAAAGGGACCCGATTTTGCCGAAAATTATTTCAAAAATTATTTAATGGTAAGTGACAAAAAAATTGCACTTTGTAAGGAAACCATAAAGGGCGAAAATGATATAACAACTAAATCAAAACCCGATTCTTTTTCACTTTACATATCAATTCCTTTTTGTCCGTCAAGATGTAATTATTGCTCGTTTGTGTCACATTCGGTCGAGCAGGCAAAGGCATATATCCCGCAGTACGTTGAACTTTTGTGTCGCGAGCTTGAAATTACCGCGCAAAAAGCCAAAGCAAACAATTTAAAGCTTATGACGGTTTACATAGGTGGCGGCACACCGACCACCTTGTCACCTGAACAGCTTACAAGGGTTATGAATACCGTGCGTGATAATTTTGATTTAAGCGGTGTTTTGGAATATACCGTTGAAGCGGGCAGACCCGATACCATTACACAAGAAAAGCTTATGGCAATAAAGCAGGGCGGCGCAACACGCATAAGCATTAATCCGCAGACAATGAACGATGATGTCTTGAAAAGCATAGGTCGCAGGCATACCGCACAGCAGGTGACAGAAGCATTTTTGCTTGCGCGCGCGTGTGGGTTTGATAATATAAATATGGACCTTATTGCAGGGCTTTTGGGTGATGATTTAGACAGCTTTAAATATACGGTTAAAACTGTCGTAAGCCTAAATCCCGAAAGTGTAACGGTACATTCACTTTCAATGAAGCGTGCATCTAATCTCACGGTCAACGGTCTTCTTCCTGAAATCGAAATTGGCAAAGAGGCATCTGATATGGTGGACTTTGCATATTATTATTTAAGTAAAATGGGCATTAGTCCTTATTATATGTACCGCCAAAGCAAGACGGTGGGTAATCTTGAAAACGTCGGTTATGCAAAGGCGGGTTATGAATGTCTTTATAACGTTTACATTATGGATGAAACCCACACAATATTTGCTTGCGGCGCTTCGGCTGTTACAAAGCTGCGCGAGCCAAATGGTGATAAAATTGAAAGAATTTTCAATTTTAAATATCCGTATGAATATATCAGCCGTTTTGATGAACTGATGGCCAGAAAAGACGGTATTGATGATTTTTATAAAACGTATCCAATTATTTAACGGAGGTTATTTTATGGATTTATTTGATGAATTATTAGATAAAGCAAAGGTTGCCTTTGACGTTGCGGTAAAAGCAACTGAAGATGCAGTCGATACAGGTAAGCAGAAGTTTAACATTGCATCCCTTGAAAACAAGCTTACAAAGGATTATAAGGCTTTGGGCGAGGCTTTTTATGCTTTCAGAAAAAACGGTGAAATTGATAATGATGCCGTTGATGCTTTAATTGCCTCAATTGATGAAAAGAAAGAAAAAATTGAAGAAATTAAGGAAGAAATCCGTAAAGCAAAGGCAGACCGTGTTTGTGCTAATTGCGGTGCCGCAATTGAAAAGGATACAATTTTTTGTCCCATTTGCGGTCAGAAATTAGAATTTACAAGTGATGATGAGGAAAATTAAATGAATTATAACAAAATAGGAATTGTAGTTGCCGACGGTGACGAATATAAATCCTTGCGCGCAGACGTTGAGCTTGGGGATTATGAGAAGCTTGAAATTTTAAAAAGAGAAGCACATAAATATTTAATTTCAACCGAAAAGGGAAACGTTGAAGTTATTTCAATTTTGTGCGGCATCGGTAAGGTTAATGCAACAGCCGCCACAGTTTGTCTTATAAGTATGGGCTGTGACGTTATTTTAAATTACGGTCTGTCTGGTGGTGTTAGCGGTATAGGACGCGGTGAAATTTGCTTGCCCGACCGCTTTTTAGAGCACGATTTTGATTTGCAGGTGTTAGGCTATAAGCCCTGCGAAAAGCCCGGTCAACCGAATTACATTTTTGGTGCTGACAATGAACTTTTAAATCTTGCAAAGGGAATTATTCCTAACGTTAAAACAGGTACAGCCGTTACGGGTGACCGTTTTATTTGTGATGATGAAGTAAGAATTTCTCTTGCAGAAAATTTTGGCGCAATGTCCTGTGATATGGAAACTGCGGCAATTGCTTACGTTTGCGAATATTCAGATATTCCTTTTCTTGCAATAAGGCGCGTGTCTGATGATGCGGGAAATGATGCCAAGGACGCATATCGTACAATGAATATTTCTGATGAAACCTTGCTTTACGATTACGTAAAAGCTGTCATAAATGCCCTTATTTAGTGGTTTTTTGCGGTTTTATATCAAAATTTATACAAAATTTTGTAATTTTTTTAACTTTTATTAGAAAATGTATTAAAAACTATTGATTTTTTATCTGATGTATGGTAAAAATAAATAGTACATTGTTACGTACGGACAAGTTGTTACAACTTTCCGTTAAAAAAATATTGGAGGATTTTATTATGAACAAAACAGAATTAGTTGCATCTATTGCTGAAAAGGCAGGTATTTCTAAGGCAGCTGCAGACAAGGCTCTTGCAGCATTCGTTGACACCGTTACCGCTGAATTAAAGGCTGGCGGTTCTGTACAGCTTATCGGCTTCGGTACCTTCAAGGTTGCTGAACGTGCAGCTCGCACCGGTATCAACCCCAAGACCAAGGCTAAGATCGAAATCGCTGCTTCTAAGGCTCCTGCTTTCAAGGCTGGCGCTGCTTTAAAAGCTGCTATTAAGTAATTAACCTTTTAAGCCGTCTGGTTTCAGGCGGCTTAATTTTTTGTGCAGAGGTTTTAATTTTGAGATTAGATAAATATTTAAAAGTGTCGCGCATTATTAAGCGCCGCACAATTGCAAACGAGGCGTGTGATGCAGGCCGTGTTAACGTAAACGGTAAGGTTGCACGTGCATCTTATGACGTAAAGGTGGGGGATAATATTGAAATTTCTTTCGGTACCCGCATTGTCAAAGTTGAGGTTTTAAGCCTTAACGAAACAATTCATAAAGAAGATGCCGCGCTTATGTATAAAATAATAGAATAATTGAAATGCCCCTTAAATATATTTTTAAGGGGTGTTTTTTATGGATGAAATTATTAAGCAAAACAGCAATATAATTATTGAAAACCGAAAGGGAATTAGTGTTTCGGGTGTAAAAGAATGTCTTTCCTTCGATGATGAAACGGTTGTGCTTGATACTGTTCTTGGTCAACTCACAATTAAAGGTGAAAAGCTTCATATAAATAATTTTGACACTAAAACAGGTGATTTTTCACTTGATGGAAAGCTTTTTGCTTTGGCATATACTCAAAAACAAAACACCGGCTCATTCTTTGGGCGTATTTTCAGATAAATGTGGGAAATTAGTAATTCTTTTCAGCTGTTTTCTTTTCTTATATCTCTTGTCTTTGGTGCGGTTTATTGTCTGGCTTACGATTTTATACGTGCTTTAAGACAAAGCAGGGATATATCAGACCTGACGGTTTTTATTCAGGATATCGTATACTTTACACTGATTTCGTTTGTAACTTTTTTCCTTTTAATGGCACTTTCAAACGGCGAGGTCAGGGGATATATAATCATAGGTATTATACTTGGCTTTTTCATTTGTTTTGTGACCTTATCACGTTTTACGTTGAAATTACTAAACGTAATATTTAAGTTTTTTGAAAAGTCGGCTGAAAAAATAATTGATCTTGTAAACCGTTTTTTTGATATAGTTTGGGTATTTATTTGCAAAACAATGAAAAAATACGGCAAAATGCTTAATAAAAGTAAAAAAATATTTAAAAAGCACTTGAAAAAAGCAGACTGATTGTTGTATATTATTATATGATTAATATTTAGGAGGTGCCGTAAATGAAACGCAAGCCGCGCAGAGACCGAAGTGTTATTTTAAAGGTTTTTGCTCTTTTGGTGTGTGTTTGGGTTTTTGGCAGTCTTTTAAATCTTTGGTCAACACTTAATGAAAGTCAGGCCGAGCTTAAGGCTTTAAAGGAAGAATATGCCAAAACTGAAAATGACATAGCCGAACTTAAAGCAATGCTCGCAGATGAATCAAACACACAAATCATTGAAAAGGCTGCCCGCGAAAGACTTGGTTATATCTATTCTGATGAACAGGTGTTTATTGACATTTCGGGCAACTAAGGTAAAAATTTAGGGGGATAAAAATCTAAAATGCAGCAGCTCACTGTGGGAGAAATTGTGGAAGGCAAGATTACCGGCATTACAAACTTCGGTATTTTTGCAGATCTTGGCAAGGGAAAATCTGGAATGGTACATATATCTGAAGTTTCCCGCACGTATGTTAGCGACATTAACGAGCTTTTTAAGGTCGGTGACGTTGTTAAGATGAAGGTTATGAATATATCTGAAGATGGCAAGATAAGCCTTTCCATCAAACGCGCGCTCGAGCCCGAGAAGAAACCCGATGCGCCCAAAAGACCTCGACAGGAATGCCCCCAAAGGGAACCTGCAAAGCCTAATTATAATTCTTATACCTGGGCACCCAAAAAGCAGGAGCCAGCAAGCTTTGAAGAAATGATGAACCGCTTTAAGCAGACAAGCGATGAAAAGTTTTCGGACCTTAAGCGTAAGAATCCCGAAACAGGTCGCACCAAAAGAAGAACAAGATAAAATTATGGGCGAAACATAACGTTTCGCCTTTTTTGAGGTTTAATAATGAGTAATATTAATTTAGTTGCACCGTGCTTATTCGGTGTTGAAAGCATTGCCGCTGATGAATTCCGCCGCATGGGCTTTACCGACGTAAAGGCCGAAAACGGTCGTGTGCTTTTATCGGGTGAAGAAAATATGCTTGCGCGCGCTAATATCTGCTCGCGCTTTAGTGAAAGAATTTTAATAAACGTCGGTGAATTTGAAGCCACTACCTTTACCGAACTTTTTGACGGTGTCAAAGCGCTTAATTGGGAGGATTACATCGGTCGTGATGATGCTTTTCCCGTAAATGGCTGGAGCATTAATTCACAGCTTTTCAGCATACCAGACTGTCAGTCAATTATTAAAAAGGCAATTGTTGAAAGGCTTAAGCTTAAATATAGGATTAATATTTTCCCCGAAACAGGCAGCGAATTTAAAATTCGTTTTTCAATTCATAAAAATATTGTCACAATGATGATTGACACCAGTGGTGAAGGTTTGCACAAAAGGGGATACCGCCGCAATTCTAACGATGCGCCTTTAAAGGAAACCTTGGCAGCTTCAATGTGCGATTTAGCAAGAATTTATCCTGATACACAGCTTTTTGACCCCTTTTGCGGAAGCGGTACAATCTTAATTGAAGCGGCCCTTATGGCAACCAAAACTGCACCCGGTCTTCGCCGTTATTTTGCGGCAGAGCGTTTCGGATTTTTAGATGACAAGATCTGGCGTGAAGAACGCACCCGTGCACAGGATTTAATTCTTAAAAACGTTGAATTCAGGGCGCAGGGCTTTGATATTGACCCCGCTTGTGTTGAGCTTACCCTTGCAAATGCTAAAAAAGCAGGTGTTGAAAAATACGTTAAGGCTGCAATTGGCGACGTTAAAGATTTTAAAGCACCCGAAAAGCGTTGCCTTACCATTACTAACCCGCCTTACGGTGAGCGTCTTTTGGACGTTAAAGCCGCAGAAGAGCTTTATAAGGTGATGGGCAAACAGTTCCAGCAGGGTGAGGGAAGAAAGTATTTTATAATAAGCCCACATGATGAATTTGAAAAGCATTACGGAAGAGAAGCAGACAAGCGCCGTAAGCTTTATAACGGTATGATTAAATGTCAGCTGTTTATGTATTTTAAATAATTGACAAATGTCGTATATTGTCATATAATAGCATTATAATCTTCGGGGCGAGGTGCAATTCCTCACCGGCGGTACAGCCCGCGAGCCTTTTATAAGGCCGATTTGGTGAAATTCCAAAGCCGACAGTAAAGTCTGGATGTGAGAAGAGTATTGTTTTAAGTACTGACGCCCTTATTTTATGTAAGGGCGTTTATTTTTTGAGGTGATATTATGCGTAAGGAAGAAATTAAAAAGCTTGCCTTTTGTGCGCTTTTCGGGGCACTTGGCTTTGTTTTAATGCTGCTTGAATTTCCTTTGCCGATTATTCCGTCATTTGTAAAGTTCGATTTTTCAGAGCTTCCGGCACTTATTGTCAGCTTTGTATACGGCCCGCTTTACGGTATTCTTGTTTGCTTTTTAAAGAATATTCTGCATTTGTTTGTTACCACCAGCGCAGGCGTGGGTGAGGTTTCTAATTTTATTCTTGGTGCTATTTTTGTTGGTGTTGCGGGGTTGGTTTATAAGTATAACAAAAGCCGCAAATACGCACTTTTAGGCTCGCTTGCAGGGGCACTTATTATGGCGGTTATAAGCATACCATCAAATTATTTTATTGTTTATCCTGCGTTTTCGGTGCTTTACGGTTTGCCAATACCTGCAATTATCGGTATGTATCAGGCAATTTTACCCTCGGTTGACGGTCTTTTTGAAGCACTTATTATCTTTAATTTGCCCTTTAATTTTGCTAAGGGAATAATTGATGCGGCAATTTGCTTTTTGGTTTATAAAAAGTTATCGCCGATACTTAAAAAATAACTTGACAAATTTCGATTATATGTTACAATGGTTAACGCAAAATAAATATCGTCCTTATCAAGAGTGGTGGAGGGGAACGGCCCGATGAAGCCCGGCAACCTGTTTTTACAAGGTGCTAAATCCGTCGGTTTATCCGAAAGATGAGGTTGTTTTATAAAACCGCCTCGAAAGATGGCGGTAATTTTTTTGTAAAATACGTTTTTTATAATAGAAAGGAATTTTTAAAATGGCAAAAATGCTTTTTACTTCTGAATCGGTTACTGAAGGTCATCCCGACAAAGTGTCTGACCAGGTATCAGATGCGGTTTTAGATGCTATCTTCAGTCAGGACCCTTATGCCCGTGTTGCTTGCGAAACCTTCTGCACAACAGGTGTTGTTACTGTTATGGGTGAAATTACCACCACTGCACAGGTTGATATTCCTGCAGTTGTACGTGAGGTTGTTTGTGATATCGGCTATAACAGTGAAAAGGCCGGCTTTAACGGTAATAATTGTGCTGTTATGGTGTCACTTGACAAGCAGTCACCCGATATTGCAATGGGCGTTGATAAGTCCTTTGAGCTTAAAGACGGTGAAGATGATGCTTACAACCTCAACGGTGCAGGCGACCAGGGTATGATGTTCGGTTATGCATGCAACGAAACCGAAGAATTAATGCCTTTGGCAATTTCACTTGCACACAAAATGGCAAAGCGTCTTACAGACGTTCGTAAGAGCGGTGAATTGGATTATTTAAATCCCGACGGAAAAACACAGGTTACCGTTGAATATAATGACGGTGTACCCACCCGTGTTGATACCGTTGTTGTTTCAAGTCAGCACACTGCAGACGTTTCACTTGAAACCCTTCGTGCGGGCATTTTGGAAAAGGTTATTAAACCCATTGTTCCGGCTGAGCTTATGGATGAAAATACTAAAGTTTTCATTAATCCCACAGGTCGTTTTGTTGTTGGTGGTCCTCAGGGTGATACAGGTCTTACAGGTCGTAAGATTATTGTTGATACATACGGCGGTTATGCACGTCACGGCGGCGGTGCATTCTCAGGCAAAGACCCGACAAAGGTTGACCGCAGTGCCGCTTATGCATCACGTTGGGTTGCTAAAAACATCGTTGCCGCAGGTATGGCTGATAAGTGCGAAATTCAGTTGGCTTATGCTATTGGTGTTGCGCGCCCTGTTTCTGTAATGGTTGATACCTTCGGCACCGGCAAAATAGCTGATGATGAAATTGTTGATGCAGTAAATAAGGTTTTTGATTTGCGTCCTTCTGCAATTATCGATGCTTTAGATCTTCGCCGTCCTATCTACCGACAGACCGCTGCTTACGGTCACATGGGCAGAACCGATATTGATTTACCCTGGGAAAAGACCGACAAGGTAGAAGAATTAAAAAAATACTTGACAAATTCATAATTTAGTGTATAATAATTGTAACAACAAAGTAGTACGTATTTCGTCCTCACCCTCAGATTTTGTTTAAAAGGGTCAATAAGTTCCAATCTCTTTGGTATTCTTATGCGTGGGCGTTATTGCGTCCACGCTTTTGTTATATATTCCTATTTGGAGGTGCGTTAGCATTAGCAGTAAAGAAGTTGCTATAAACGAAGGTATTAAATTTAAGGAAGTTCGCGTCATTATGAATGACGGAAGTCAGCTTGGCATTGTTTCAATTGACAAAGCTCTTGAAGCGGCAAATAAAGCTGAACTTGACTTGGTTTGCATTTCTCCCAACGCTCAGCCGCCCGTTTGTAAGGTTATGGACTATGGTAAATACCGTTTCGAACAGGCAAAGCGCGAAAAGGAAAATAAGAAAAACCAAAAGGTTATTGAAACCAAGGAAATTCGCTTAGGTTTAAGCATCGACGTACATGACTTTGAAACCAAAGGCAAGCAAACTATTAAGTTTATTCAAAGCGGCAATAAGGTTAAGGTTTCCATCCGCTTCCGCGGTCGTGAAATGGGTCACCCCGAAATTGGTCTTGATATTATGAAGCGCTTTGCAGAATACTGTCAGGATGTTGCCAACGTTGAAAAGCCTGCTAAGCTTGAGGGACGTAATATGCTTATGTTCCTGGCTCCCAAATCCGGCAAATAACATAATAAATTTTCAAATGGAGGAATAAAAATGCCTAAAATTAAAACTCACAGTGGCGCAAAGAAACGCTTTAAGCTTACCAAAACCGGTCAAGTAAAACGTGCACACGCTTTCAAGTCACACATTCTCAACAAGAAAACCACAAAACGTAAGAGAAACCTTCGCAAGGTTGTTGTTGCAGACGTAACCAACACCGCAACCGTTAAGAAGTTAATTCCTTACAAGTAAGAAGTAATTATTGGAGGTATAAGAAATGGCACGTGTTAAAGGTGCGTTAGCTACACGCAAAAGAAGAAATAAAGTGTTAAAGCTTGCTAAGGGCTACTTCGGCGCTAAGTCAAAGCTTTTTAAAACCGCTAAAGAAGCAGTTATGAAGTCTGGCCAGTATGCTTACATCGGCCGTCGTCTTAAGAAACGTGATTTCCGTCGTCTTTGGATTACACGTATCTCTGCTGCTTGCAAAATGAACGGTATGAACTATTCAAGCTTTATGAACGGTCTTAACAAGGCTGGTATTGAAATCAACCGTAAGATGTTAGCTGATCTCGCAGTTAATGATGCTAAGGGCTTCGAAACCTTGGTAAAGGCTGCTAAGAAGGCTCTTGAAAAATAATTTTTTTCGCCCGAGTATTATATATTCGGGCGACTTTTTCGTTTTTAAAGAGGTGAAAAAATGTCGAATTTAAAGGTTATTACAAGTAAAGATAATCCGCTTATCAAGCTCGTTTGCAGTTTGCAGTCTTCAGCTAAAGCCCGCAAAAACGAGGGGCTTTTTGTGCTTGAAGGGCTTCGCATTTGTGAAGATGCGTGCGACAATTCAATAAGGTTTGATAAACTGATTATCTCAAAAACCGCGGGTGAAAAGTATGCTGATTTGCTTTCAAAGTTCTTTAGCAATGCTGATGAAATTTTTGAAATTCCCGACAGCCTTTTTACAAAAATAAGTGATACTTCTTCACCGCAGGGTATAATTGCGCTTGTTAAAACCCCGTCACTTTCGCCTGATATTTCACCAAAGGGAAGATATATCGCCCTCGAAAATCTTAACGACCCATCAAATCTTGGGGCAATTTCTCGAACTGCCGAAGCACTTGGTGTCAGCGGTATTATCTTATCTAAAGACAGTGTTGACCCATATTCACCAAAATCACTTCGTGCTTCAATGGGCACACTTTTGAGAATGCCCGTCATCGTTTTGAATGATTTTGTCAATGACATTAAGGCATCTGGTCTTAAGACCTTCGCTTGTGTTGTTGACAGCAATGCAAAATCAATAACTGATATTGAATTTTCTGACGGCTGTGCGTTGATTATAGGTAATGAGGCGAATGGTCTTACTGATGTAGCAAAGCGAGAATCGGATATACAGATAACCATACCTATGACAGGTAAGGCTGAATCGCTTAATGCGGCAACCGCTGCAGCAATTTCAATGTGGGAAATGATGAAATAATGGAATATTATATCTGGCTTCAGTTATGTCTTACACAGGGTAACCGTTTTGTTGCGCGCGTGCTTGAAGCTTTTCCGTCTGCAAAAGCAGTGTTTGAAAGTGATGAAGACACTCGCAGAAAATTTTTGCCTAAAAGTGTTTATGAAAAGCTTGATAACAGCCGCATTAGCGAAGCAAAGGCAATTTTGGAAAAATGCAAAAGTGACGGTATTGAATTAATTCATTATCACAACCGCAATTTTCCTGAGCTTTTGCGACAAATTGATAATCCACCGGTTGTGCTTTACGTTAAGGGTAAAATGCCCGATTTCGATAATTTACCTTCAATTTGTATCGTTGGTCCGCGAAGTGTCAGTGATTACGGGAAAAAGGCGGCATATTCACTCGGCTACCGCCTTGCAAGGGCAGGCTTTATTGTAGTCAGCGGCGGTGCAGTCGGAAGTGATACCTATGCGCATCTCGGCGCGCTTAAAGGTGAAGGCACAACTGTTTTAATTATGGCTTGCGGCTTTTCAGTGTCTTATCTTGAAGAAAATCGTGCTCTGCGTGAGACTATTGCAAAAAGCGGATGCCTTATAAGTGAATATCCGCCTGACGTTAAGGTTAATAAATACACCTTTCAGGTTAGAAACCGTCTTATGTCGGGTCTTTCTCTTGGAACAATTTTGGTTGAGGCAGGTCGCAGAAGCGGTGCGCTTATTACTGCAAATCATGCCGCTTCGCAGGACAGGGATGTTTTTGTAATTCCGGGTATGCCTAATATGAAGCAATATCTCGGTTCAAATGCGCTTTTGCGCGATGGTGCAAAGCCGCTTTTAGACACGTCGGACATATTTAACGAATATATTTCGCGTTTTGCCGATAAAATTGATATCGAAAAAGCATATAAAGCGCTCCCAAAACCCGAAAAAGTTAAAAATAATAAAAAAATATTGAATGTAAGTCTTTCAAATCAGGCAAAAATAGTGTATAATTGTTTAGATAAGCAAAAATTTTATCCCGATGATTTAAATTCGGGTTTATCACCGTCTGATTTGCTTTCAGCATTGACTGAGCTTGAGATGGAATTTATTATTCGTGCGCTCCCGGGTGGGCAGTACGAAATCTGCAAATAAGTATCGGAGGAATAATATGTCAAAGCTTTTGATAGTTGAGTCACCAACCAAGGTGAAAAGTATTAAAAAGTATTTGGGCTCGGAATATACGGTTATGGCGTCCCAAGGTCATATCCGCGATTTACCCAAGTCTAAATTTGGTATTGATGTTAATAAAGGCTTTATGCCTGAATATATAAATATGGCTGACAAGAAGGAACTTATAAAATCACTAAAATCCGCCGCGGCGGCAAGTGATGAAGTTTTCCTTGCAACCGACCCTGACCGTGAGGGTGAAGCAATTTCCTGGCATTTGGCACAGATATTGGCGCTTAACCTTAATGATGCAAACCGTGTAACCTTTAATGAAATTACCAAAAGCGGTGTTCAGGCAGGTATTAAAGCACCAAGAAAAATTGATATGGACCTTGTTGATGCACAGCAGGCCCGTCGCGTGCTTGACAGAATTGTTGGCTATAAATTAAGTCCATTTTTGTGGAAAAAGGTTAAAAGCGGTTTGTCAGCAGGTCGTGTGCAGACCGTTGCTTTACGTTTAATTGTTGAACGCGAAAAGGAAATTGAAAAATTTGTTGAGCAGGAATATTGGACGGTTGATGCAAAGCTTGCAGTAAGCCGCAAAACCTTTATTGCAAAGCTTTACGGCGATAAAAACGGTAAGATAGATATTATCCCCGATAAGGCTGCTGCTGATAAAATTCTTTCGGACCTTGAAAATGCGGTATACACCGTTTCGAATATCAAGAAGGGCAAGCGTAATCGTCAGCCCGCACCGCCATTTAACACATCAACACTTCAGCAGGAAGCATCGCGTAAGCTTGGCTTTACCGCACAGCGCACTATGCGTATTGCGCAACAGCTTTATGAAGGCGTTGACGTATCAGGTCTTGGCACAATGGGTCTTATCACCTACATGCGTACCGACTCGCTTCGTATTTCTGAAGAGGCAAGGGCTGCAGGTAATAAGTACATTGTTGATAATTACGGCAGTAAGTATTTACCTTCAAGTCCGCGTTATTATAAAACAAAAAGCGGCGCGCAGGATGCTCACGAGGCTATCAGACCGACTGTTGCAGATTTAAAGCCTGATGATATCAAGGGTTCACTTACAAGCGAACAGTATAAGCTTTATAAGCTTATTTGGGAACGCTTTATTGCTTCCCTTATGGCGGCTTGCGTGCAGGATACGGTTAACGTTGATATCACTGCAAACGATTATCTCTTTAAAGCAAGCGGATATTCTGTTCGTTTTGACGGTTATACCGCACTTTACGTTGAGGGTCGCGATGATGAGGAAGAGCAGGAAAGCTCACTTCCCGATATGAATGAAGGCGATGTGTTAAAGCTTCGTGACCTTACGGGTAACCAGCATTTCACACAACCGCCCGCAAGATATACCGAACCTACACTTATTAAAGCATTGGATGAAAACGGCATTGGCCGTCCTTCAACCTATGCGCCTATTCTTTCAAACATTCTCGGCCGTGATTATATTGAACGTGTTAAGAAGTTCTTAAAGCCGACCGAGCTTGGTAAGGTTGTATCAGACCTTATGGTGCAGTATTTTAATAAGATTTTTGAAATTAAATTCACTGCCGGTTTGGAAGAACAGCTTGATAAAATCGGTGCAGGCGAGCTTGAGTGGACTAATACCATTGAAGAATTTTATAAAGATTTCAACACACTTTACACTAAGGCTGAAAGCTCGTTAAACGGCAAAAAGGTTAAGGTGCCCGACATAGAAAGTGACGTTGTCTGTGAAAAATGCGGCAGAAAAATGGTTGTAAAATCAAGCCGTTTTGGCAAATTCCTGGCTTGTCCGGGTTATCCCGAATGTAAAAACACAAAGCCCGTACCTGAGGATGAAATCACACAGCCTTGCCCTAAATGTGGTGCAAAGCTTGTAAAGCGCGTTTCTAAAAAGGGCAATAAATTTTATGGTTGCTCTAATTATCCACAGTGTGATTTTGCTTCTCCCGGTATCCCGACGGGTGATAAATGTACCGAATGCGGCAGTTATATTATAAGCGGTATGAAGGGCAAAAAGTATTGCATGAATTCCGAATGTAAAAGCCGCGCAAAAACCAAAAAGGAAAAATAATAATGAAACAAATTAACGTTATCGGCGCAGGTCTTGCAGGCTGCGAAGCGGCATACATTGCCGCAAATAAGGGTGTAAAAGTTAACCTTTATGAAATGAAGCCACAAAGAAAAACACCTGCACACAAAAACGATAACTTTGCCGAGCTTGTATGCTCTAATTCACTTAAAGCTTCACGCGTTGATTCGGCCGCCGGTCTTTTAAAAGAAGAAATGCGCCGTTTTTCATCCCTTTGTCTTGAAGCCGCTGACAGTTGTTCTGTTGCGGCAGGCGGGGCTTTGGCAGTTGACCGTGAGCTTTTTGCAGAATATATTACCGAAAAGGTGAAAAACCACCCGAATATTACGGTTATTAATGATGTCGTTACCGAAATACCATCCGAAGGCATTACTGTTATTGCAACAGGTCCTTTGACCGACGATGCACTTGCAGATAATATTGCAAAGCTTTGCGAAGGTGGTAATTTAAGCTTTTACGATGCCGCCGCACCGATAGTTACAAAAGACAGTCTTGACTTTACAAAGGTGTTTTACGGTGCGCGTTACGGTAAGGGCGGGGATGATTATATCAACTGCCCTATGAATAAGGAAGAATATATAGTTTTTTATAACGAGCTTATTAATGCCGAATCTGCCCCAATTCACGAATTTGACAAGCAGCCCAATGTTTATGAAGGCTGTATGCCGATAGAAATTCTTGCAAAAAGGGGAGAAGATTCTATTCGCTTCGGTCCCTTAAAGCCTGTAGGTCTTCGTGACCCAAGAACAGACCACAGACCTTGGGCGGTGGTTCAGCTTCGCGCCGAAAATCGTGAAGGCACGTTATATAATCTTGTCGGTTTTCAGACTAATCTAAAATTCCCCGAACAAAAGCGAGTTTTTTCGCTTATACCGGGGCTTGAAAATGCTGAATTTATGCGTTTTGGCGTTATGCACCGCAATTCATTTATCAATTCACCTAAAATTTTGAATACTGACTTATCGCTTAAAGAAAAACCAAACGTATTCTTTGCGGGTCAGCTTTCGGGTGTTGAAGGTTATATGGAATCTGCGGCAAGCGGAATTATCGCAGGACTTAATGCGGTTGCAAGACTTAACGGAACAGAGCCTGTTATTTTACCGAAATTTACAATGATAGGCGCGCTACTTGGCTATATCACTGATGAAACTGTGGTTAATTTTCAGCCAATGGGCGCAAATTTTGGAATTATACCCGAGCTTTTACCCCATATCAGAGATAAACGCGAAAGATATATGGCGCTCGCTCAGCGTTCACTTTCGTGGTTTAATGAAAAGGAGTTTTAAAAATGCGTATTGTTGTTGATGCATTTGGCGGCGATAATGCCCCGCTTGAAATAGTTAAAGGCGCTTCAATTGCTTCAATTGAAAATGAAATTGAAATCACCCTTACAGGTAATAAGAGGCTAATCGAAAAGGTAATTGATGAAAATAAATTAAAATTCTTCGGTCAGCTTATCATTATTCACACCGAAGATGTTATTGATATGCATGCTGAACCCACAAGCCTTTTAAAGGCACATAAGGAATCTTCAATGGCGCTTGCCTTTAAAGAACTTGCCGAAGACAGGGCAGATGCTTTTGTATCAGCGGGCTCGACAGGTGCGGTTGTTGTCGGCGGTACCTTTATTGTTAAAAGAATAAAGGGTATTAAGCGCCCTGCTTTAGCCGGAATGATACCTTCACCCGACGGCCATTATATGCTTTTGGATATGGGTGCTAACGCTGAATGTCGCCCCGAAATGCTATGTCAGTTTGGTATAATGGCATCTGCATATCTCAAGGGTGTTGAAGGTAAAGAAAACCCTACCATCGGTCTTCTTAATATTGGCACTGAAGACACCAAGGGCGGAGAGCTTCAGAAGGAAGCTTATAAGCTTTTAAGTGAAGCTCCCATTAATTTTGCAGGTAACGTTGAATCGCGTGAAATGCCGAAAGGTGTTGTTGATGCAGTTGTTACCGACGGCTTTACTGGTAATATCGCCTTAAAGCTTATTGAAGGCACTGCAATGACCTTCTTTAAATTGGTTAAAAACGCTCTTTATAAGAGCTTGAAAAATAAGCTTGCGGCTTTGGTTATTAAGAAGGATTTATATTCTTTGAAGAGTATGATGGACTCGTCTGAGGTTGGCGGTGCGCCCCTTTTGGGTGTAAGAAAGCCTGTTATTAAAGCACACGGCAACTCTGATGCAAAGGCAATTAAAAATGCCATTAAGCAGGCTGTGTTATTTACACAAAATAACGTAATTGAAAATATTACAAAATCTTTAGAAGAAGTAAACGAATAAAGGATATTTTAAAAATGGAAGTTTTACAAAATAAACTTGATTACAAATTTAATAATGTAAAGCTTTTGGAAAATGCGCTTAACCATTCTTCATACGCTAATGAAGTGCGCGGCGGTGTAACCTCAAATGAGCGTCTTGAATTTTTGGGTGACTCGGTGCTTTCGGTAATTGTTGCAAGCTATTTGTTTGACAATTTTAAGGCAATTCCCGAAGGTGAGCTTACAAAGCTTCGTGCATCCTTAGTTTGCGAAAAATCGCTTTGTGCCTTTTCGCGCGAAATTGGTCTTGGTGAATTTTTGCGACTTGGCAAGGGTGAAGAAAAGGGTGGCGGACGTGAGAGAGATTCTATTCTCGCCGATGCTTTTGAAGCTGTGCTTGCGGCAATTTATCTTGATGGCGGTATGGATGAAGCAAGACGTTTTGTTTTGCGCTTTGTTTTACCCGAGCTTGAGCACAGGGATGATGAAGTTTTTAAAGATTATAAAACCGCTTTGCAGGAAATTATTCAGCGCAACCCCGAAGAAAACGTAACCTATCACTTGACAGGTGAAAGTGGTCCCGACCATGATAAAATTTTTGAAGTGGAAGTGCATCTTAATTCAAACGTAATTGGCTGCGGTAAGGGTAAAAGCAAAAAGCAGGCCGAACAAATGGCTGCAAAGGAAGCACTTGAGCTTATGGGTGCTAAGATATGAGCAAGACCCATTCAAATATATCAGTTTTTGTGCCGCATATCGGTTGCCCGAATAAATGCAGCTTTTGTGACCAGCGTTATATCACAGGCACCTGTAAAGCCCCGCATCCCGAAGATGTTGAATCGGCTGTGAAGGCTGCAATTTCTTCGAAAAATTATGACCCGAAGACAACTGAAATTGCATTTTTCGGCGGAAGCTTTACCGCAATTAACCGTGGTTATATGGAAACGCTTTTGGAAACTGCATCCGATTATGTAAACGTTGGTATTGTTTCAGGAATAAGAATTTCTACCCGCCCCGATGCAATCGATGATGAGATTTTAATGCTTTTAAAATCCTACGGTGTTACCGCAATTGAGCTGGGCGCACAGTCACTTAATGACCGCGTGCTTAAAATGAACAACCGCGGTCATACCGCAAAGGATGTTGAAAAAGCTGCTATGCTTATTAAAAAGCATGGGTTTGAGCTTGGTCTTCAGATAATGACCGGTCTTTATATGGATGATAACGATTCGGCACTTCGTACTGTGCAAAGAATAATTGAAATTGCGCCCGATACGGTGAGAATTTATCCCACAATTGTTTTAAAGGGTACCGATTTAGAAGCCCTTTATCTTGATAATATTTACCAGCCGCAGTCTTTAGGCGACGCTGTAAAGCTCGCAAGTAAGCTTTATTTAAAGCTCACCCGTGCGGGTATTCGCGTTATAAGGCTTGGTCTTCATTCAATTGAAGAAGGCTCTTACGTGGCAGGTCCGTGGCATCCTGCTTTTGCTGAACTTTGTTATTCACAAATAATGCTTACAAAGGTGCTTGGCTGCCTTTTTACCGAAGGGAAATACGTTATTTTTGTTAACCCGAAAAGCATTTCAAAAATGACGGGACAAAGAAAAAGTAATTTATTATTTCTTAAAAAACGAGGCTTTGACTGTAAGGTTATGCCCGATGATAGTTTAGAAGATTTAGATTTCAGAATAGAAAGGGAAGTGTTATAAATGCTGTTAAGCTCGATTGAGATTCAAGGCTTTAAATCTTTTGCAGATAAAACGGTTTTGAAATTCGGCAAGGGTATAACTGCAGTTGTAGGTCCTAACGGAAGCGGTAAAAGTAACATTTCCGATGCTGTGCGTTGGGTTTTAGGTGAGCAATCAACCAAAAGCCTACGCGGTCAGTCAATGGAAGACGTTATTTTCGGCGGTACAGAAACACGCCGTCCTCACGGCTTTTGTGAGGTAACCCTTAATATTAATAATACCGACCGTTCTTTAAATTTTGATAACGATTTTGTTTCAATTACCCGCAGATATTACCGTTCACACGAAAGCGAATACGCTATTAACAACGTGTCTGTCCGCCTTAAAGATATACACGAGCTGTTTATGGACACGGGTCTTGGCCGTGACGGTTATTCAATGATAGGTCAGGGTAAAATTGATAATATCATCAGCTCAAAATCTAACGAACGACGGGATATTTTTGAAGAAGCTGCAGGTATTTCAAAATACCGTTACCGCAAGCTTGAAGCTGAAAGAAAGCTTGCCGCCGCGCAGGACAACCTTTTAAGACTTCATGACATTGTTGATGAACTTGAAGCGCGCGTTGGTCCTTTGGAGGAGCAAAGTAAAAAGGCTGAAAAGTTTTTAAAACTCGCTGAAGAAAAGAAGGAACTTGAAATCGGTCTTTGGCTTCACACCCTTAATAACTCTAAAGAGGCGTTAAGAAACCAGGAAAGCAAAATTATGGTGGCTCAGGCGCAGTATAAGGAAATTGAGCAAATGCTTGAAGACTTTGACCGTAAGACCGAGCAGAATACATCACTTTTTGCAAAGCTTACTTCAGACATTGAAGGTGAAAGACTTAATATTTCATCAATTAATGAAGATATTGTTAAATCTAACGGTGTAATTACTGTTTTGAATAACGATATTTTGCATAACGAAGAAAGTATTGCGAGATTAACCGAAGAAAAGCTTGCGCTTTCTAATTCTGACAGCGATGCTTTGGCTGAAATTGAAGCCAAAAATAAAAGTGCTGTTGAAATGGAAATTAAAAAGGCTGAGCTTGAAGATAAGCTTCATTCGCTTGAATCACAGCTTAATGAATTATTGTCTGAAACCGATACAAACAGCCGCAAGATAGAAAACGAAATCCGTGCGCTTAATACTTTAACCGCAAAGGCTTCTGATATGCGCGTAAAGCTTGTTACTGCTGAAACGGCTATCGGAGAAATTGAAGCCCGCCGCGGTGTTTCGGTTGACCTTATTTCTTCAAGAGAAAAGGAAATTGAAAATTTAAACGGTGAATTCAGTGAAATTGAAAAGCTTTTAAATGAAATTGAAGAAAATATTGAAGGCTATAACAATTCGCTTAAGGGCTATCAGCTTCGCCATGATTCAAGGGCGCAGTCGGTTGATAAATTAAAGCAAGAGCTTGATACCGTTAATCTTGATATAGAAGCCAAAAACCGTCGCGTGCAGATTCTTCGCGATTTGCAGAATAATATGGACGGCTTTGCGCATTCGGTAAAATTTGTTGTTTCAAAGGCTGAAACAGGTCTTTTGCGCGGTATTTGCGGTCCCGTTTCATCACTTATTACGGTTGAAAGCCAATATTCACTTGCAATTGAAACTGCACTTAATAATGCAATTCAAAACATTATTACCGAAACCGAAGCAGATGCAAAAGCCGCTATAAATTTCCTAAAAAACAATAAGGCAGGTCGTGCAACCTTCTTGCCCGTGCAAACCATTAAAGCGCGTGAATTTAAAGAACATGGCTTTGAGGATATGCTCGGTTACGTAGGCATTGCAAGTGAGCTTGTTAAAAATGATAAAAAGTATGATGAAATAGTTAAGTATCTTTTGGGTGCGTGTGTTGTTGCCGAGGATATTGACTGTGCCGTTACTATTGCCAAAAAATTTGGTTACAGAATAAAGATTGTAACTTTAGACGGTCAGGTTGTAAGCCCCGGCGGCTCACTGACAGGTGGTTCTGTAATTAAAAATTCAGGTATTTTAAGCCGCGGTAATGATATTATCAACATTGAAAATGAGATTAATGACCTTAAAGCAAATGGCGAAAGCCTTTCTAAACAGCTTGCTGATGCTCAAAATTCTTTGGCTGAGGTTGAAGCTGATATTACTGCATTAAAGGCTGATATCTTAAATGCAAATGAAGATAAAATTCGTGCCGTTGCCGAGCTTAAGCGTATTGGTGATATTCGCGAAAGTGTTAAATTATCACTTAAGGAGCTTAATAATGAGCAAGCCTTAGGTAATCAAAAGCTTGAAGAATTAAAGGCTACATCGGTTGAAGCCGCAAAGGAAATTTCATTAATTGAAAGTGAAAAAGCCGAAATTCAGGCTAAAATTGATGAAATGTCGGGTGCTAGGGATAGCCTTAACACCGTTCGTGAAGGTCTTGCGAATGACATTACCGAGCTTAAGCTTTCTGTAATTGAGGTTCAAAAGGATATTGAGTCCTTAAAGTCACAGGCAGTAAGCCTTGAAGAGCTTGTTAAGGACCGTGCTAAACGTTCTCTTACAATTGACAGCGAAATTGCCGCTTTACAGTTCAAAAATGACAATTTAAAGGCTGAAATTCAGTCGGTAAATGACAGCATTGGTGATGCGGGTGCAAAAATTGCACAAAGCGAAAAGAATATTACAGAGCTTATTGAAAAACGTAATCAGACCGAAAAATTTGGTGTTGAGCTTCGCAGCAGTGAACGTGAAAACACCATGAAACGTGAACAGATAGGCGGCGAGCTTGCCCGTCTTACCGAACGTAAAGAGGTTATGATGCGTGAATATGACGACGTTATCAGAAGGCTTTATGATGAATATGAGCTTACCCGCAGTGAGGCCGAAAAAATCGGTATTGAGATTGAAAATCCCACAGCGGCTAAAAAGAATCTTGTTGAAATTAAAAACAAGATTCGTTCACTCGGTCACGTTAACGTTGCCGCAATTGAAGAATTTAAAGAAGTCAGTGAAAGATATACTTTCCTTTCGGCACAGGTTGAAGACGTTGAGGCTTCGCGTGCACAGCTACAGAAGCTTATTAATCAGTTAACCTCTCAAATGCAGGAAATCTTTACCGAAGGCTTTGAAAAAATCAGTCAGAACTTCACTAAAACCTTTACCGAGCTTTTTGGTGGCGGTACTGCAAGCCTTTCACTTTCTGACCCCGAAAATATTCTTGAAAGCGGCATTGACATTAACGTTAAATTGCCCGGTAAAAACGTTCCCAGTCTTGATGGGTTGTCGGGTGGTGAAAAGGCACTTATTGCCCTTTCAATTTACTTTGCAATTATGCGTGTGAGTGCGCCGCCGTTCTGCTTCTTGGATGAAGTTGACACCGCGCTTGATGACATTAACGTTGAACGCTTTGCCGATTATATGCGCTCGTCTGACTTTAATACCCAGTTCATTTGCGTTACACACCGCCGCGGCACAATGGAAGCCGCAGATATGCTTTACGGTGTAACAATGCAGGAAAAGGGTATTACGAAGCTTTTAGAACTTAACGTTTCCGAGCTTGAAAAGAAATTACTTCTCGATAATCAAGGTGCATAATATGAAAAAAGTTTTGTTTGGCGAAAAAAAGAATTTTTATAAGGCTAATATGCATTGCCATAGTTCCTTGTCTGATGGTCGCCTTACTCCCGAACAATTAAAGGACCTTTATAAGTCTAAAGGTTATAGTATTCTTGCTATAACCGATCATGAGCATCTTAATAATAATTCTTACCTTGATGACAGTGATTTTCTTACAATTACCAGCTGTGAAGTGGCTATTAAAGAATTTCAGAATGAATCAACCCTTAAAAATTTTAATATGAAGGTTTGTCATTTGAATTTTTATGCTAAGGAACAGAATAACGTTTATAACTTTTTTTATAATTCAAGTTATGACCATTTTTCAGATGTTGAAAGACGTCCATTCTTTAAAAAGCCCGAAAAGGATGTTGAAAGAACTTACGGCGGTGAAGGTATTAATAAGCTTATAAAGCTTGCAAATGATAACGGCTTTTTCGTAGCTTATAATCATCCCCGTTGGTCTTTGGAAAATTACCGCGAATATTCAAAGTATGAAGGCCTTTGGGGTGTTGAGGTTTATAACAGCAGTTGTAATATCGGCGGTCTTTATGAATATGATATAAACGTTTATGATGATATGCTTCGTGACGGAAAAAGACTTTTTGCTTCTTCTGGCGATGACAACCATAACAGAGTGGATGATTCTTGCGGTACTTTTGTAATGGTAAATGCCGACTGTCTTGAATATTCGGAAGTTATTAATGCCTTGTTAAACGGTGATTTTTATACCTCTACCGGTCCCGAAATTAACGAAATTTCAATTGAGGACGGTAAGGTAGAAATTAATTGCAGTAATGCAAAAAGAATCAGTTATTCTACTATGGGCAGAAGAAGTAAAAGCGTTAACGCAAATAAAAACGAATTTTTAAATAGTGCAGTTTTTGAAATTAAGGACACAGACGGCTATTTCAGAATTTCTGTTTTAGATGAGTTTGGCAATTGTGCCGATTCACAAGCTTATTTTTTAGATGATATTATTTAGGTGATTTAATGGGTTTATTCAGTAAAATTAAACAAGGCTTGCAAAAGACAAGAAACTCAATTGCAAGCGGTGTTACAAGCATTATAAACAGCTTTACAAAAATTGATGAAGAGCTTTTTGAAGAGCTCGAAGAAATGCTTGTTATGTCGGATATCGGTGTTAATACTGCAACCGAAATTTGCGATATGTTGCGCAAAAAAATCAAAGAGCAGGGTATAACCGACCCGAACGTTATTAAAAATTTAATGAAAGAAATTATTGCCGAAATGCTTGGCGAGGATGAAGGCTTAAAGCTTGAAACGAAGCCGTCGGTTATTTTGGTAATCGGTGTAAACGGTGCCGGTAAAACAACCACCATCGGCAAGCTTTCTTCTATCTTAAAGTCACAGGGCAAAAACGTTGTTTTGGGTGCGGCAGATACCTTCCGTGCTGCTGCTATTGACCAGCTTGCTGTCTGGGCAGAACGCTCTGGTGTGACAATGGTCAAGAGTGTTGAAGGCACAGACCCTGCATCCGTTGTGTTTGATACAATTGCGTCTGCCAAATCAAAGGGTGCAGACGTTATTATCTGTGACACCGCAGGTCGTCTTCATAATAAGAAAAATCTTATGGATGAGCTTGCAAAAATTAACCGCGTAATTAATAGGGAATTGCCCGATGCTTCGGTTGAAACCTTACTTGTTTTAGATGCCGCGACAGGTCAAAATGCTGTTAACCAGGCTCGTGAATTCAAGAATGTTACCAATATTACAGGCATCGTTTTAACCAAGCTTGACGGTACAGCAAAGGGCGGTATAATTATTCCTATTAAGAACGAGCTTAAAATTCCCGTTAAGTTTGTCGGTGTGGGTGAAGGCATTGATGATTTGCAGCCCTTTAACGCCAATGAATTTGTAAACGGTATTTTTGATGAGGCATAATAATGAAAATATTTATTGCTACCAAAAATCAAAAAAAGCTTAAGGAATTAAAGCGAATTTTAATTCCAATGGGTTTTGACGTTTTGTGTGAATCTGATCTTGATTTTGCGTTTAAGGATGCTGTTGAAGACGGTGAGACTTTTGCCGAAAATGCACTTATCAAGGCAAAATCGGGTTTAGAGCAAACGGGGTATATAACCGTTGCTGATGATAGTGGTCTTTGTGTAGATTATTTAAACGGCGATCCGGGAATTTATTCGGCGCGTTATGCCGGCAAGCATGGCAACAGCGATATGAATAACGATAAATTACTTGCCGAGCTTCAGGATGTACCTATGGATAAACGCACTGCCCATTTTACTTGTGTGGTGGCTTGTGTTTTTCCCGATGGCAGACAGTTTACGGTAAGCGGAGAATGTCACGGTCACATTGCCTTTGAAAGACAAACAGGAAGCGGCGGTTTTGGTTATGACCCGCTGTTTATTAGCGAAAAAGGACCGTTTAGTCAATTAACTGATGACGAAAAGGATGAAATCAGTCACCGTGGCAAAGCTTTAAAAAAATTTAAAGAAGAACTTAAAAAATATATAGAGGATTAAATATGTTAAACAGTAGACAAAGAGCACAGCTTCGCGGTATGGCGAACGATTATGAAACAATTTTACAGATAGGCAAATCGGGTATAAGCGAAAATACAATAAAGCAGGTAAACGATGCTTTAGAGGCACGTGAGCTTATTAAACTTCGTGTTTTGGAGACTTGCCCGCTTAACTCACGCGCTGCCGCTGATGAGCTTGCAATGGCAGTTAAATGTGATGTTGTGCAGGTTATTGG
The DNA here is from genome assembly GCA_045580625.1 of Acutalibacteraceae bacterium. Taxonomy (GTDB): domain Bacteria; phylum Bacillota; class Clostridia; order Oscillospirales; family Acutalibacteraceae; genus UBA737. The sequence continues at coordinate 118,060 of JAZNOE010000013.1, forward strand.
CTCGCGCTTTATTCTATACCGCGAAAGTAAAGATAATAAAACAATTAAATTGGTGAAATAATTATGTCACTTACTGCAATTTTTGGCGGAACCTTTAATCCGTTTCATAACGGACACTATGAAATGCTATCCGCCTTGAACAAAAGTGATAAAGTATCAGAAATTTTAATAATGCCTGATAAAATTCCACCGCACAAATCGGCAGATTCTTTGGTCGGTGATAATGACCGCTTTAATATGTGCAAAATTGCCGCTGATGATTTTTCAAAGGCCGAGGTTTGTGACATTGAATTTAAACGTCAAGGCAAAAGCTATACCTATGATACAATAAAGCTTTTGCAGGACCATTACCCCGATAAGAATTTTGCTTTCGTTTGCGGTGGTGATATGCTTGTTTATTTTGATAAATGGTATAAATATGACGAGCTTATGAAAATGCTTCCGTTTATTGTTTTTTCACGCAATTCTACAAAAAATAGTGAATTTACGGAATGTGTTGAAAGATTCAGAAAAATGGGTATGCAGATAATTCTTATGGATGATGAAATACCTGATATCTCTTCAACCGATTTCAGAAATTCACTTGCGAAAGAATTATTGCCTGCAAAAATTTTTGATTATATTAAAGAAAGGGGACTTTACGGTGTATGAGCAATATATTGAACTATTAAAGTCCCGACTTGATGAATATAGATTTTATCATTCGCTTTGTGTGGCGGATGAGGCGAAGCGTTTAGCAGAGAAATATGGCGCAGATACCGAAAAAGCTTATCTTGCAGGTCTGCTTCATGATATTACAAAAAATGCTTCAACAGAAGAACACTTGAAAATCTTTTCACAGTTTGGTATAATGCTAAACGATATAGAAAAAAATGCAAAAAAGCTGTGGCACGCAATGTCTGGTGCGGCTTATATAGAGCGCGTTTTTAAAATAAGTGATGCAGAAATAATTTCGGCTGTACGGTATCATACCACAGCAAAGGCGGATATGACACTGCTTGAAAAAATTATTTATCTGGCAGACTTTACTTCTCTTGACCGCAATTATGATGATGTTTCGGTTATAAGACAGTATGTGGATGAATCGCTTGATAAAGCCTTTGTCTATGCACTTCAATTTTCAATTTGTGATTTAGTTAAAAATGAAAAACGCGTTCATTTAGATACACTTAATGCCTATAATCAGGCTGTAGGAGGAAAATAAATTTGGATTCATTTGAAATTGTAAAGGTTGCGGCAAACGCACTTAACAGCAAAAAGGCGAGAGAGCTTTCTGCCGTTAAGGTTAGCGAGCTTACCGTTTTGACCGAATATTTTGTTATTGCAACTGCAACGTCTTCAACACACGTTCGTGCACTTGCTGATGAGGTTGAAACAAAGCTTGAGGAAGCGGGTCTTCGTCCGCATCATATTGAAGGTAAAACTACCGGTTGGATAGCGCTTGACTATGAATCGGTTATTGTTCACGTATTTTCACGTCAGGATCGTGAATTTTACGGACTTGATAAAATGTGGGCAGATGCGCCTGCAGTTAATTTGGATGAAATTTTAGTAGAAGCTTTGGGGGACTAAAAAAGTGGCTAATAATTACGATTATTCTAAAATTGAAAAGAAATGGCAAGACAAATGGGATGATAACCATACCTTTGAAGCCAAAAACGATTATACCTTACCGAAGTTTTTCGGCCTTGTTGAATTTCCGTATCCGTCGGCGCAGGGTCTTCACGTAGGGCATCCGCGTTCTTATACGGCAATTGACATTGTTGCTCGTAAAAAGCGTTTGCAGGGCTTTAACGTGCTTTATCCTATGGGTTGGGATGCTTTCGGTCTTCCTACCGAAAACTTCGCAATTAAAAATCATATTCATCCTGCAATTGTTACCGAAAATAACGTTGCAAACTTTAAAAAGCAGTTAAAGTCACTTGGCTTTTCATTTGACTGGAGCCGCGAAATCAACACCACCGACCCGTCTTATTATAAATGGACACAGTGGATCTTCTTACAGCTTTTCAAGGAAGGTCTTGCTTATAAAAAGGAAATGTCGGTTAACTGGTGTACCTCTTGTAAGTGCGTTTTAGCAAATGAAGAGGTTGTAAACGGTGTTTGTGAACGCTGCGGCAGCGAAGTTATTCAAAAGGAAAAAAGCCAGTGGATGCTTAAAATTACTGAATATGCCGAAAAGCTTCTCGACGGTCTTAACGACGTTGATTTTATTGAACGCGTAAAGACTCAGCAGCGCAACTGGATCGGCCGTTCTTACGGTACACAGGTTACCTTTAATACCACAATAGGTGATACCTTTGAAATATTTACCACCCGTGCCGATACACTTTTCGGTGCAACCTATATGGTAATGTCACCCGAACACCCCTTACTTAAAAAATGGGCTGATAAGATTGAAAACTATGATGAGGTTGTCGCTTATCAAGAACAGTCTGCAAAGAAGTCTGACTTCGAACGTACCGAGCTTGCAAAGGATAAAACCGGTGTTAAGCTTTTAGGTGTTAAGGCTATTAACCCCGTTAACAATACCGAAATTCCGATTTTTATTTCAGACTACGTACTTATTTCTTACGGCACAGGCGCTATTATGGCTGTGCCCGCACACGACACCCGCGACTGGGAATTTGCTAAAAAGTTTGATTTGCCGATAATTGAAGTTGTTGCAGGCGGTGAAGACGTTCAGAAGGAAGCATTTACCGACTGTGCAACAGGTGTTTTGGTTAACTCGGATTTCCTCAACGGCTTATCTGTTGAAGATGCCAAGAAGAAAATTCAGGAATGGTTAACCGAAAAGGGAATAGGCAGTGTTAAGACAAACTATAAGCTTCGTGACTGGGTATTCTCACGTCAGCGTTATTGGGGCGAGCCTATCCCTATGGTTTACTGCGAAAAGTGCGGTTACGTTCCGCTTCCCGAAAGCGAATTACCCTTACTTTTGCCCAATGTTGAATCTTATGAGCCTACCGACAACGGTGAATCACCCTTGGCTAAGATGACCGACTGGGTAAATACTACTTGTCCTCATTGCGGTGCACCTGCAAAGCGCGAAACCGACACAATGCCTCAATGGGCAGGCTCTTCCTGGTATTTCTTGCGTTATTGTGACCCGCATAACGATAAGGAATTTGCCTCAAAAGAAGCATTAGAATATTGGTGTCCTGTTGACTGGTATAACGGCGGTATGGAGCATACAACACTCCACCTTTTATACAGCCGTTTCTGGCATAAATTCCTTTATGACATTGACGCTGTTCCTAATGCTGAGCCTTACGCAAAGCGTACAAGCCACGGTATGATTTTGGGTGAAAACGGCGAAAAGATGTCAAAGTCTCGCGGCAACGTTGTTAATCCCGATGATATCATTAAGGATTACGGCGCAGACACAATGCGTGTTTATGAAATGTTTATCGGTGACTTTGAAAAGGCAGCACCTTGGAGTATGTCTTCAATTAAGGGTAGCAAGCGTTTTCTTGATAAGGTTTGGGCAATGCAGGACATTTTAACCGATGAAAAGGGTTACAGACCTGCTATTGAAGCCGAAATGCACCGCACTATTAAAAAGGTTACCGAAGACATCGAAGGCCTTAAGATGAATACCGCAATTGCGGCTCTTATGTCGCTTATGAATACCATCAACGCAAGTGGCAGTGTTACTAAGGATGAATATAAAACCTTTATTATTCTTCTTAATCCTTTTGCACCGCACATTACCGAAGAGCTTTGGGAAATCTGCGGCTTTGACGGTATGCTTAACCAGACTCAGTGGCCCACGTTTGATGAAGCTAAATGTGTTGACGCTACAGTTGAAATTGTTGTTCAGATTAACGGTAAAATCCGTGCACGTTTAAACGTTGCGGCAGACATTTCTGCACCTGATGCAATCGCGCTTGCCAAGTCAGAAGAAGCAATTATTTCTGAAATTTCGGGCAAAACCGTGGTTAAAGAATTATACGTTCCTAAAAAGCTTGTAAATATTGTTGTAAAATAACTCATTATTTAAAAATTTTTGTTGCATTTTCTTGTAATGTGTGTTATTATATAAAATGCTTATTTATCATTGGAGGTGAAAATATGGGCGCACTTGAATATATCGTTGGCGCAGTGGTTATTTTGGTATCATTGGCAATTATTTTTATTGTCCTTTTCCAACAGGGCCGTCGTGCCGGTATTAACGGCGTTATCTCCGGTGGTGCTGATACTTTCTTGTCTAAAACCAAGGCGAGAACATGGGATGCAAGATTAGCTCGTATGACTAAATACTTTGCTATTGCTTTCTTTGTATTGGCAATTGTTGCAAACATCATTGCACTTAATCAGTAAAAAGGTTTTCCTTTTAACTAATAAAAATTTACCCCTGCTATTTTGGTGGAGGGAGGGAATATAATGAGTCAAGTTAGAATTAAAGAAAATGAATCACTCGATAACGCTTTACGTCGCTTTAAGAGACAAACCGCTAAAGACGGTGTAATTCAGGAAGTACGTAAGAGAGAACACTATGAAAAACCCTCTGTAAAGCGTAAGAAGAAGTCGGAAGCTGCTCGTAAAAGAAAGTTCCGCTAATATTAAGTGATAAAGGCGGTTGGTTTCAACCGCCTTTTTTATTGAGGTATGTAAATGTTTTTAAGACCTGAAATTAAACTTGAAAAAGTTACTGATATAACAATTGAAATTTTAAATAAATACGGCATCAAGGCTTTAATTCTTGATGTCGATAATACGCTTTCCACACATCACGGTCAGGTTTTGACTGACGGTCTTTCCGAATGGCTTGATAATATGCGTGAAAACGGCATTAAAATGACCGTGTTATCAAATTCAAACTCAAAGCGTTTAACACCCTTTGCGAAGAAAATCGGGCTTGATTTTATAAGTCTTGGCCTTAAACCTTTGCCGTTTGGTTATTTTCGCGCCTTAAAGCGTTTGGGTACTGACAAAAAGGTGACCGCAATTGTTGGTGACCAGCTTTTTACTGACACAATGGGTGGAAATTTTGTGGGTGTGCATACCATTTTATTAACTCCCATTAAACCCGAAACTTCACTACGTTTTCGTATGAAGCGCAGAGTTGAACGTTTTTTGATCAAAAAGCTTAATATTGTTAATACGGAGGAATAATATGGCTGCAAAATTCGGTCCCGCAGGCACGGGTGATGATTTTAAGGCAAAGGGTTTTAAATCAAGCCTTCAAGTGCCTGATTATCTTTTAAATATTGGTCTTGACCATTTTGAATATCAATGCGGCCGCGGTGTTAATATCGGCATTGAAAAGGCTCTTGAGCTTGGCAAAATTGCAAAAGAAAAGGGTATTTCAATTTCTCTTCACGCGCCATATTATATTTCAATGTCTTCGGTTGAAGAAGAAAAACGTCTTAATTCTGTTAATTATATACTTTCTTCAGCGCGCGCGGTAAAGGCAATGGGCGGTGACAGAATTATCGTTCACACCGGCTCTTGCGGTAAGATATCGCGTGAAGAAGCGCTTCGTCTTGCAATTGACACAATGAAGCTTTCACAAAAAGCGCTTGATGAAGAGGGTCTAACGGACATTCATATCTGCCCCGAAACAATGGGTAAGGTTAATCAGCTTGGCACCCTTTATGAGGTGTTAGAGCTTTGTAAAATTGATGAAAGAATAATTCCTTGCATTGATTTTGGTCATCTTAATGCGCGCGACTTGGGTGTTTTGAAAGCAAAGGAAGATTTTGAAAAAATATTATTAGAAATCAAAAACCAGTTAGGTGAAGAACGTTTTAAAAATTTCCATTCACATTTTTCAAAAATAGAGTACACAACAGGCGGGGAAAAACGCCATCTTACCTTTGAAGATACTGTTTTCGGTCCCGATTATCAGCCTGTGATGGAGCTTGTTAAAAAGTTTGATTTAAGCCCGATTTTTGTATGTGAATCAGCGGGCACACAGGCAGAGGATTCTAAAACAATGAAGGATTATTATTTATCCCTTTAAGGAGAGGTTTTATGATTTGGCACAGTTCTTCTAAAGAAGACGTTTTAAATCATTACAGCGTTGATGAAGCGTTTGGTCTTGCAAACGGCGCTGCTATTGAAAAACAGGAAATTTACGGCAAAAATATAGTTAGTCAGAATGAAAAGCCTTCGTTTATAAAAAGGTTTTTTGGTGAATTTACAAAGACGGGCATTTTACTTATGGTTTTGTCTCTTGTATATTTCTTTGTAACCTACAGTTATGACAGCAAAACCGCTTATTTCGGCTTTCTGGTTATTGCCATAGTTATAGCAAATGCACTTGTTTCGGCATTTCATTTGTTTGACTGTGAAAACACCTTAAACGATATTAAGCATACTACTAACCCGTCTGTTAAGGTTTTACGCGACGGTGTTGTTAAAACTGTTAATTCGGTTGAATTAGTCCCCGGTGATATTATGCTTTTAAGTGAGGGCGACTATATTTGTGCCGATGCCCGTTTAATCGAAACTAATGATTTTCGCTGTAACGAAGTTGTATTAAGTGGGGAAGAGATTCCCGTTGATAAGGAAGCATCATTAATACTTGATGATATTGTTCCGCTTGAAAAACGAGCAAATATGGTTTTTGCATCTACAACCGCAATTCACGGTAGTGCAAAAGCAGTTGTAATTGCTACAGGTCTTAACACCGAAACAGGCAAATCCGTCGCAATTAACGAGCAAATCGGCGGTAATACTATGCCGATGCATAATGAACTTAATATAATTTCAAAATCCTTTAATATTATAATTTTGGTTGTTACCGTGTTGGTTTTCCTTATTACAATGCTCAGGAATTTCAACACTACTGACCCATTTGCGGCGGTTACTCTTACAGCCTTACTTAACGCGACGGCACTTGCATTTGCCGCAATGCCCGAAGGTCTTCATGCAATTTCGACAATTGTTATAGCGACAGGCACAAAGCGAATTCTTGATGAAAAAATAATTTTCAAAGACAGCAAAGCGCTTGAAACCATTGGCAAAACAAACGTTATCTGTGCCGACAAAACAGGTATTTTTACGCAGAATAAAATGGTTTTGGAAGCGATTTATGACGGAAAAAAGGTTATAAATCTTGCAAACGGTTTTATTGATGATACTGCTTCCGCGGTTTTAAATCTTGCAGCTGCTTGCCGGACACTTGAAAATGATACAACCGAAGCCGCAATTGCAACAGCGTGTAAGTTGTATAATTTAAAGGGTGAAGCCGAAATTAACACCCTTTTCCCGAAGGTTTCCGTAATACCGTTTGATTCATTGAGGAAAACAATGACGGTTATTACCATTATAAACGAGCAACCCGTTGCTATTGTTAAGGGCGCACCCGAAATTGTTTTACCAAACTGTGTTGACTGTGATGCTGAAGGCATTTTAAAAATTAATGATGAAATGGCGGCTGACGGACTAAGAAACGTTGCAATTGCCATTAAGCGCCTTGATGAAATTCCTGCAAACCCCAAGGCAGAAGAGGTTGAATGCGGTTTGACCTTTGCGGGTATCTTGGGACTTAGTGAGCCGATTCGCGATGAAATTTATGATGATATAAGAATTTGTAACGATGCCAAAATTAAGGTTGTTATGCTCACGGGGGATAACCTTCAGACAGCATCTTCACTTGCAAAGCAAATTGGCTTAATGACAGATGATTCTCAGGCAATAACCGGTGCAGACCTTGACGGTTTAACCGATGAAGAGCTTTCCGAAAATATAAACAACTATTGTGTTTTTGCAAGAATTTCGCCACAACATAAGGTGAGAATTGTTAAGGCCTGGCAGTCGCAAAAAGCAATTGTTACAATAACGGGTGACAGTCTTCAAGATGCCGATGCGCTTGCAGTTGCTGATATCGGATGTGCTATCGGCAAATTCGGTACAGACGTTGCAAAGGGAAATGCTGACGTTATTATTCTTAGAAACAACTTTGGTTTAATTGTTCGCGCAATTAAAGAAAGCCGCGGATTTTTCGGTAATATCAAAAAGACTGTTAAATATCTCTGCAGTTGTAATTTTGCAGAATTATTGCTTTTGCTTATCGGATCAATTGCATTTAAAACACCCATTCTTGTTGCAGTTCAGCTTTTGCTTATTAATCTTTTGACCGACTGCGCGCCTGCAATTTCATTCAGCATGGAACAAGCCGAAAAATCAGTTATGAAGGCAAAAGGTGCCGAATCCGAGCATAGGCTTTTAAACGTTAAAACCTTTGTTAAAATTGCGCTTCAGGGTCTGTTTATTGCGGTTATATCACTTGCTTCGTATATAATCGGATATTTTGTTTCACCCGTTGTTGGAACGACAATGGCATTTGTAACACTTGGCATTTCGCAGCTGCTTCATTGTTTTAATTCAAAGCTTCAGGGAAGTATATTTAAACGTGAAGTATTTAGTAACCGATTTATGAATCTTTCAGTTTTTGCTACCGCGTTTATCATTATTTTCTTGGCATTCACACCTGTCGGCTTCCTTTTTGGTCTTACTATCTTAAAGCTTTGGCAGTTTGTTGTTGCCTTTGTATTGGCACTGTTAATTGTACCGCTTTGTGAATTGTTAAAGTATTTTTATAAGTAAAAAATAAACCACGTCGAAAGACGTGGTTTTTTTATTATATAACATATCCGCCGTTAACACCAATGACTTGACCTGTAATATAATCGGCCTGGTCGCTTGCTAAGAAGAAAATTGTTTGTGCAACCTCATCGGCTGTACCCATGCGACCGAGTGGAACAGTTTCAACAAAATCGGTAAGCTCTTCAATTGTGAGGTTTGAATTCATAGAAGTTTCAATAATGCCGGGTGCGACAGAATTAACTGTGATACCGCAGGGGGCAAGCTCTTTAGCCAATGCCTTTGTAAGACCAATTACACCTGCTTTTGATGCGCTGTAAGCAACCTCGCATGAAGCACCGACCTGACCCCAAATTGAAGACACGTTGATAATTTTACCCGATTTCTGGTTTATCATAACCTGTGCTGCGGCCTTGCAGCAGTTAAAGGTGCCTTTAAGGTTTATGTCAATTATACGGTCAAAATCGATTTCATCAGTTTCGGTAATAAGACCTTCAAATGCAACACCCGCGTTATTAACGATGACGTCAACACTACCGTATTTATAAAGCGCTTCTTTTATGAGCAGTTCTGCTTCAAGACGGTTAGCAACGTTTGCCTTAATCGGTGTTACCGAAAAGCCGTGCTGTGTAAGTGAACGGGCGAGCAGGGAAGCGGACTCGTATGAGTTGTTGTAATTAAGCACAACGTTATATCCTTTTTGTGCAAATAAAATTGCGGTTGCTGCACCTATGCCTTTTGAGGCGCCCGTAATAATCGCAGTTTTTTTCATATAATCATCTCCGTAAATAATATAACATATTTTTACAAAAAAATAAAGGGGTATTTTACAATAAATTGAGTTTACATAATTACCGCAATTCAATATATTGTGTGGTTTACATAAAAAGTTTACATAACATTTTAAATTATAAAAATTAATGGTTGACATAAAGTTAAAAGTATAGTATAAATAATATATACGGTTAAATTATGCGGTTTTTTAAAGGTTAGCGTCATGGTTTTTCGTGCCGCTGTTTTTTTATCTCTTGTTATTGGTTAACATAATATCACGTGTTTTTCTATATCTTGTATTATTATAAAATCTTATGCTATATCTTGTTTAGCATATCTTGTCCGCATTTTGCATAATAATTTCTTACAGAAGGAGATGTTATTATGCAGCGAGGACGTGTTTTAAATTTATCAAAATATCAGGTTTTATCTTTTCTAAAGACTAATTCTTACTTCTTAATTGGCTTTTTGTTTTTGGGAATCGGCGTTATTTTGGGTCTCATATTTTTTGATGATTTTAAAATTGTTTCATATTTTTTAGAACATTTTTTTGACGATTTTATTTCTATAAGGCAAGACAGCAAATTTTTGAAAATTGTTTTTAATTCATTTTTTAAATCAATATTTTTGTTTTTATTTTTATTTATTTCCGGTTCGTCCTTGTTCGGTGTTGTAACCATACCGCTGACGTTATCCTTTAGCGGATTTTTTTACGGCTGTGCTGTTGCATATTTATATTCTTCATTTGCACTTAAAGGCGTGGCCTTTAACGCGGTGATATTTTTGCCTTCAAGTATTGTTTTGTTAATATTTTTAATTTTTGCCGCCAGAAGCGCATTGACTTTTTCACTTAATATTGCAAGTCTTACAATGCCAAACAGCACGGGCGGGGATCTGTTTTTACAGTTTAAGGATTATTCGTTAAAATTTTTGTTTATAACTCTCGGCAGTGTGTCAGCGGCTTTGGTTGATGGCCTTACTGCGGTAAGTATGTTAAAGTTTTTTGAATTCTAAATTATAGGAGGTGCAATTAGTGAAAAAGCAGATTGAAATTTTTAAGCAGTATCTTGTAAATGAAAAAAAGTCTTCTAAAAATACTGTTGAATCTTACATACGCGACCTTTCACAGTTTTCCGAATATTGCACTTCTTTAAAAATTACAAATCCACAAAAGGTTAAAACCGCTACAGTTAACGGTTATCTTGAATACCTTTCAAAAGCGGGTAAATCTGATGCTACAAAGGCAAGAATTACCGCTTCTATCCGCGCTTTTTTCAGATATCTTATCAGCATTGGTGCTGCAAATGAAAACCCCGTTGATACAGCTACAAAAAGCAAGGTTGAAAAAAAGCTTCCCGGTGTGCTTGATTCTGCCGAGGTTGTGCGTTTGCTTTCTCAACCGTCGGGGGACGATTATAAATCTATCCGAGATAAAGCAATGCTTGAACTTTTGTATGCTACCGGGATAAAGGTGTCAGAGCTTTTAAATCTTCGTGTTTATGACTTTAATCTTCAACTGGGCATATTACATCTTCAAAGCGGTAAAAAAGAGCGTATAATCCCAATTTATCCTGCGGCGGTTAAGTCTGTAAGCAATTACCTTGTAAACGTGCGACCCGCAATTGTGCTTGAGCCCGACCAGGACAAGCTTTTTACTAATATGAACGGTGCGCCAATGTCAAGACAGGGCTTTTGGAAGCTTATAAAGCATTATGCTGCCGAAGCGGGAATTACTGAAGAAATTACACCCCATACCTTGCGCCACAGCTTTGCGGCACATTTACTTGAAAACGGTGCGCGCCTGCAGGACATTAAAGAAATGCTTGGTCACAGTGATATTTCTTCAACTCAAATTTATGCGCAGTACATAAAAAACAAATACACATCAAATTACGCAAGGTTCCATCCGCTTGCTAAGTAAAAAACGTCCGTTTTCGGGCGTTTTTTTGTATTTAATTGTTGATTATATTAATAAAATATGGTATTATAAATTGAATACGTATGTGAGGAGATGTCATTTTGTCCGATAAACGTGCTATTGGTGTTTTTGATTCGGGTCTCGGCGGTTTAACGGTTGTTAAAGAGCTTTTTAATGCCTTACCGAATGAAAATATAATTTACTTTGGCGATACGGGTCGCGTTCCTTACGGCACGCGAAGTGTTGAAACCATTAAAAAATATGCCATGCAGGATGAACGTTTTTTAATCAGTCAGGACGTTAAGCTTATAATCGCGGCCTGCGGTACCGTTTCAAGCGTTGCTTCGGATACGGCCAATGACTTACCTGTCCCTTTTTTTGAGGTTGTATCCCACGCGGCTAAGGCGGCGGTAAAAGCAACAAAAAACGGCAGAATTGCTGTTATCGGTACAAATGCAACAGTTAAAAGCCGCCAACATGAAAAAATTATCACTTCAATTATGCCAAGTGCAAAGGTGCTGAATCAAAGCTGTACCTTGTTTGTGCCGCTTGTTGAAGAAGGCTGGTATTCAGCTGATGATATTGTAGTGCTTGAAACGGTAAGCCGTTATTTAAAGCCTGTTTTCGAATTTGGCGCTGATACTTTAATTTTGGGATGTACCCATTATCCCATTTTAAGTGAAGCAATTCAAAAAATACTAGGGGACGGTGTTACCCTTATAAATGCAGGCACGGCGGTTGCCGATGCGGTTAAAGATTATTTATCGCAAAATCAAATTGAAAATGATGGAACGAATAAAAACGGTCACAGCTTTTACGTAAGTGATAAGCCTGATTCTTTTGCTTCGCAGGCTTCAATTTTACTTGGTAAAGACGTTGACGTTAATAACGTGCAAAAGGTAGATATAAACATTTTATGATAAAGGACGTAATTATTGATATTAAAACCGAGCAATCGCTTGACGGTCAGAATGACTCAATTGAATTCTCGACCGATGGACGTTTCGGTGTTAAGGACGGAAGCTATTTCATAAGTTATGATGAAAGCGCACTTTTAGAGGTTTCGGGCGAGGTAAAAACCACCCTTTACGTCAGACCCGATAATACGGTTGTTTTACAGCGAAAGGGCGATTACAACAGCCGTATGGTTATTGAAAAGGGTGTCAGAACAAATTGCTTTTATTCAACACCGGTTGGTGAATTAACACTTGGAATTTTCGGTGAAAAGGTATTATCAAATTTGAATGATAACGGCGGAAGCATATCGCTTACGTATCTTATTGATGCTGATGCAAGGCTTTTAAGCCGTAATAAAGTAAATATTTCTGTCAGAGAGGTTAGTTAAATGTCTGTTGTTGTAGCAAATGCAAAGGAACAAATTAAAAATTTAATTTTAAATGCCGCCGAAAAGGCGATAAATTCAGGCGCTTTGGACAGCGCAGAGCTTCGTGATTTCACAATTGAGGTGCCTAAAGATCGCGCAAACGGTGACTATGCGGTTAATGCGGCTATGGTGTGGTCAAAGCTTTTCAGAAAGGCTCCCCGAATGATAGCTGAAATTTTAATGGCTAATGCTGAATTTGACGGTACTTATATTGAAAAATATGAAATTGCAGGCCCGGGCTTTATCAATTTTTATTTATCACAAAAATATTATGCCGACATCGTTTTAGACGTTGATGCTAAAAAGGATGCTTACGGCCGCAGTGATTATGGTGAGGGCAAGCGCGTTTTGGTTGAATTTGTTTCAGCCAACCCGACAGGACCTATGCATATCGGTAATGCGCGTGGCGGTGCTTTGGGTGACTGCCTTGCCGCTGTAATGGATGCTGCAGGCTTTTATACCGAACGTGAATTTTACATTAACGATGCAGGTAATCAGATTAATAAATTTGCGCTTTCGCTTGATTTAAGATATTTACAGCTTTATAAAGAAGGCATTGAAATGCCCGAAGACAGCTATCACGGTGAGGATATTGTAAATCACGCAAAGGCATTTGCTGAAATTCACGGAGACAGCTTTATTGAAAAGGACGAAGCCGAACGCAGAGCCGAGCTTGTAAAATTTGCTTTGCCTAAAAATATTCAAGGACTTGAAGACGACCTTGGCAAATACCGTATTAAATATGACACCTGGTTTAAGGAAAGCAGTCTTCATAATAGTGGTGAAACCACCCGTATAATTGAGCTCTTGAAGCAAAGCGGTTATACCTATGAAAATGAATCTGCGCTTTGGTTTAAGGCAACTGAATTTGGTTGCGATAAGGACTTTGTGCTTGTTCGTGCAAACGGTGTGCCGACCTACGTTGTGCCCGATATTGCTTATCACTATAACAAGCTTGTAACCCGTAAGTTTGACAAGGCGATTGATATTTTGGGCGCTGACCATCACGGTTATGTTCCGCGCCTTAAGGCTGCTTTAACCGCTCTTGGTGTTGATGCTGACAGACTTGACGTTGTGCTTATGCAAATGGTTCGTCTTGTTCGTGACGGTGAAGTGATTAAAGCTTCCAAGCGTTCAGGTAAGGCGATTACACTTGTTACTCTTTTGGATGAAGTACCCATAGATGCGGCACGCTTCTTCTTTAATTTGCGTGAGCCTAACAGCCATTTTGATTTTGATTTAGATTTGGCTGTTAACGAATCAAACTCTAATCCTGTTTATTACGTTCAGTATGCTTACGCACGTATTTGCAGTATTATCCGTAATTTGGAGGGTGAGGGCATTAAAAACAATGCGGCAAGTCTTGATGAATTAATGCTTTTAACTGCACCCGAAGAACGCGAGCTTATTCTTCACATTTCGGCCTTGACCGATGAAATTATCGCATCTGCCAAGGCTTATGACCCCGCAAAAATCACCCATTACGTGCAAGAGCTTGCGACTAAATTCCACAAATTCTATGCCGCTTGCAGGGTAAAGGGTGATGACCAAGCACTGACTCAGGCTCGCTTGTCACTTTGTGCGGCTACCGCAGTTACAATTAAAAACGTTTTAAATCTTATGAAAATTGACGCTCCCGAAAAAATGTAAGGTGATTAATATGAAAAACAAAAGCTTAAATCTAACAATGCTTATGGACCTTTATGAGCTTACAATGGCAAACGGTATCTTCACAAGCGATATGCGTGATACTGTAACATATTTTGATATGTTCTTCCGCCGTGTACCTGATAAGGGCGGCTACGCTATTATGGCAGGTCTTGAACAATTAATCGAATATATGAACGATTTGCATTTTGATGAAGATGATATTGAATATTTAAAGTCACTTAATTTGTTTTGTGATGAATTTATTGATTATCTTAAGGACTTTAAGTTTGACTGTGACGTGTGGGCAGTACCTGAAGGTACGGTAATTTTCCCGCACGAGCCGATAGTTACTGTCCGCGGTAATGCCATGCAGGCTTTAATGCTTGAAACAATGCTTTTGGTTACTATAAACCATCAGTCGCTTATAGCAACAAAAGCAAACCGAATCGTCCGTGCGGCGCAGGGAAGACCCGTTATGGAATTCGGTGCACGCCGTGCACACGGCAGCGGTTCGTCATATTATGGCGCACGTGCGGCAGTTATAGGCGGTGCTACAGGTACATCTTGTATCTTATCTGCAAAGGATTTCGGTGTAAAAGTATCGGGCACAATGGCGCACAGCTGGGTTCAGCTTTTTAAGGATGAATACACTGCATTTAAGACCTATGCCGAAAAATATCCTGACAGCTGTCTTTTGCTTGTTGATACATACAACGTTTTAAAATCGGGTATTCCTAACGCAATTAAAGTATTTGATGAAGTTTTAAAGCCGCTTGGTAAGCGTCCCGTCGGTATTCGTATTGACAGCGGCGATATTACATATCTTTCTAAAAAAGCACGTAAAATGCTTGATGATGCAGGCTATCCTGATTGTAAGATTTGTGTTTCAAACTCGTTGGATGAATATCTTATCCGCGATATGATAGCACAGGGTGCAAAGGTAGATACCTACGGTGTGGGTGAGCGCCTTATCACCGCTTCAAGCGAAGCTGTTTTCGGCGGTGTTTATAAGCTTGCAGCTTTGGAAAAGAACGGTGAAGTTATACCCAAAATCAAAATCAGTGAAAATACCGCCAAGATTACTTTACCGGGTATTAAAATTCCGTGGCGTCTTTACGATAAGGACACAGGTAAGGCAATTGCCGACGTAATTACACTTAACCACGAAAAAATCGACAGCAGTGAGCCATATGAAATCTTTGACCCCGTTCATACCTGGAAGCGTAAGATTGTTACAAACTTTGTTGCTAAAAAGCTTCAGGTTAAGGTCTTTGAAAAGGGTAAGCAGGTTTATGAAAGTCCGTCGGTTGCTGAAATTACGGCTTACTGTAAGGAACAGGTTGATTCAATGTGGGAAGAAGTTAAGCGCTTTGAAAACCCACATGCTTATTATGTTGACCTTTCAGAAGATTTATGGAATTTAAGAAACGACCTTTTAAGAAAGTTAAATAAAACTAATTAGGTGAGAAAATGAAAAAGTTATTTGCGTTATCTTTATGCTTTGTTCTTTTATTTACGTTTACCGCTTGTTCAAAAGATCGCAAAAAGAATAATGATGCTGTTGACCTTGAATATTATGCAAAGCTTGGTCAGATTCCCGAAATGCCTTATAAGCTTTCAGCAGACTGTGAAAAGGTTGAAGAAGAATTACAGGCCGAATTTGATGCATTTTTATCAAATGACCCGCATGAAGGCGAGGACCATGACCACGACCATAACGTTGAAGAAATATATCTCAACGTGAAGGATAATGATGATCATATCTTTATAGACAACGGCACTAAATATTACCTTTATAAAAAAGCCGAAAAGGAAGACGGTATTTCCTGCATTGTGACATTCGGTGATGCATTCGGTATTAAAATGAGCACCTTCATTTATGAAGTTAAAAATGCAATGCCCAGCATTGAATTTACCGAAAATGAAATCGAAGAAGGGGATATCTTTTTTGCCGAATATCTTGCAAGCGGTAATGTTTTAACGACCGAAATTGACGGTGTGACCGTTATGTTTGTATTCCAAGACAGTGAGCTTTATGCCACTGCAATGTATAAAACTGATTCCTGGGAATAAGGAGAAAAAATGTCTGTTACTGAAAATAAAAAGCTTGAGCGCACGCTCCTTTTACCTTTAAGGGGGCTTGTTGCTTTTCCAAAGATGACTTTAAGCTTCGATGTTGGTCGCCCAAGATCAATAAATGCTATTAAGTATTCAATGGAAAGAAATGAACCAATCTTTTTGGTTACACAAAAGGATTTTTACGTTGAAGAGCCCGAGCTTGATGACCTTTACGAAATTGGTTGTCTTGCACGTGTCAAGCAAATTTTAAAGGTTTCTGAAGACCGCACAAAGGTTTTGGTTGAAGGTATATGCAGGGCAAAACGTAATTCTATCAGTGTTTATGAAAAGTGTTACGTTGGTGATATTACAACCCTTACTGATAAACCGCTTTTGAACCGTGAGGTATATATTGAAACGCTTTTAAGAAAAATCAGAAATGAATTTTTGAAATACGTTTCAACGGGTGTAAATATAACTCCTGATTTGCCTGTAATTGTTGAAAACTGTAATGATCTGGGTTACGTTTGTGATGCCATTGCTTCGGGCTTAAATGTGCCCTTTGATGACAAGCAGTATGTTTTGGAACAATTATCAATTCCCAGCCGTGCAAAAGTTCTTATTGAAATGCTTCGTAAGGAATGCGAAATTATTGAAATTGATAAGAAAATAAATGCCAAAACCCGCGCTGCAATTGATGAAAATCAAAAGGAATATTATTTGCGTGAGCAGATAAAGGCAATTAATTCCGAGCTTTACGGTTTTGATGAAGCAGATGAAATTGAATTATATCACACAAAAATTGATTCTCTTTGTGCCGACCAGTCGGTCAAAGAAAAGCTTCACAGCCACGTGCTAAAGCTTTCTAAAATGCCGTCAGGTGCACACGAAGGCACAGTTGAAAGAAATTATCTTGACACTTGTCTTGAACTTCCGTGGAATGCGGTTACAAAAATCAATACCGATATTAAGCGCGCTGCTAAAATTTTAGACCGCGATATTTACGGTATGCAAAAGGTTAAAGACCGCATACTTGAATTATTGTCGGTTTATACACTCGCACCCGATATTAAGGGACAAATAATCTGTCTAATCGGTCCGCCCGGTGTGGGTAAAACCTCAATTGCAAAAACCGTTGCCGAATGTATGGGTCGCAAATTTGCCCGTATTTCGCTTGGCGGTGTCAAGGATGAGGCCGAAATCAGAGGTCATAGAAAGACCTATATCGGTGCAATGCCCGGTAAAATAATTAATGCTGTTAAAACCTCTGGCAGCGGTAACCCGCTTATTTTGCTTGATGAAGTGGACAAGCTTGGCAATGATTATAAGGGTGACCCCGCGTCTGCGCTTTTAGAAGTGCTTGACAGTGAGCAAAACAACACCTTTGTTGACCATTATATTGAAATACCGTACGATTTAAGCCGTGCTGTGTTTATTGCTACCGCGAATTCGGCCGATACAATACCCGCACCGCTTTTAGACCGTATGGAAATTATTGAAATACCAAGCTATACCCGTGAAGAAAAGCTTCAGATTGCAAAAAAGCATTTGACTGTTAAGCAAATTGCTCGTCATGGCCTTGATAAAAAGCAGATAAGGTTTACCGATAATGCCTTATATTCTTTAATTGACTTTTACACCCGTGAAGCGGGTGTTCGTAAGCTTGAGCGAGAGATAGCATCACTTTGCAGAAAAACAGCCAGAGCTATTGCCGAAGGTGAAATCACAAAAATCAGCATTAAAGACAGCGACGTTGAAAAAATGCTCGGCAAAAAGAAATATAGGCCGGAAGTAATTTTAGAAAATGATGAAGTCGGTGTAATTAACGGACTTGCCTGGACGTCTGTCGGCGGTGAAATTATGCTGCTTGAGGTTTCTGTAATGGAAGGCAGTGGCAAAATTGAATTGACAGGTTCCTTAGGCGACGTTATGAAGGAATCTGCCAAAGCGGCAATAAGCTACGTGCGTGCAAACGCTGACAGGTTTTACATAGATTCTGATTTTTATAAAAATAAGGATATTCACATTCACGCGACCGAAGCAGCTGTGCCTAAAGACGGTCCGTCTGCAGGTGTTACAATGACAACCGCTATCGTTTCAGCCCTTACTAACCGCAAAATCAAGCGTGACGTTGCTATGACAGGTGAAATTACGCTGCGTGGCAGGGTTACAGCTATCGGTGGTCTTCGCGAAAAGGCAATGGCGGCTTATCGTGGCGGTGTTACTACTGTTTATATTCCTAAAGATAATTTGTCTGATTTGCAGGACATTGACCCGCTTGTTTTAGAAAAGGTAAAATTTATTCCCGTTTCAAACGTTACTCAGATTATTGATTGTGTTTTAGAAAAAATAGATTCCGATAATAAGTCGGAGAAGGTTTATTATACTGACACAAAAAACTCTGACCGCCGTGTAAGTCAATAGGAGGGAGCTTATGAATTACAATAATGCGCAGTTCGAAAAGTCGTTTGGTCGCTTTGAACAGCTTGAAGAATCCACTATTCCCGAAATTTGCTTTTGCGGTCGTAGTAACGTTGGCAAATCATCGCTTATCAATAAGGTTTTGGGCAGAAAATCCATTGCAAGGGTAAGCTCAAAGCCGGGTAAAACAATTACCATTAACTTTTACAAGGTGGATAATATCCGCCTTGTAGATCTTCCCGGTTATGGCTATGCAAAGGTAAACGAAGCGGAAAAGCTTCGTTGGAGTGAGCTTATGGAAGGTTATTTCAAATCAAACCGCAATATCAAAATGGTTTTCTCTTTAATTGATATGCGACACCCCGCAACAGATTTTGACCTTTGGATGCTTGACTTTTTATCACAAATAGGTTTGCCGTATACTATAATTCTTACGAAAGCTGATAAATTGAATAAAACCGAAACGCAAAACCGCTTATCACTTATAAGGGAAGAGCTTGGCGATTTTGTGACGGATACTGAAATTATTCCGTTTACCGTGAATAATTTCGAAGGTGCAGAAAAAATTCGGAAAATTATTGAATCGGTTGACATTTGATTTTTTTAAGTGGTATAATTGCTATATACTATCTCATACCTGCGAATAAAATTAAAGGATGTTATTATGAATAAAAAACTTATGCAAATCATTTCGTTTATTGCGTATGATGTTTTTGCCTCATTAGTTTCAGTTCTATTGACCTATCTTATACTTGACATTGATCTAAAGCTGGTATTTCCCTGGACTTGGTCGTCCAATTTGTTCTTTGCGGTTATAATACCGTTTTTAACGGTTTTCTTTATGTACGTGTTTAAAATCTATAACGTATTATGGGCTTTTTCAGGTATGTTTGAAATTGCGAAAATTTTTGTTGCGGTATTTGCGGCATATTTTACAACAACAATTGCTTCAATTGCTATTTTTACAAACACTCAATTTGATCTTACTTCTTTTATTCTTTCATATCTGTTTTCTGTATTATTTATTGTTTCACTAAGATATACCGTTAAATACATCACCGGTAAGAAAAACGCTGATGAAAAAAATCCCATATCGGGTAATGTTATGGTTATCGGTGCGGGTAATGCCGGTGAAAGTATTATTAGAGAACTTTCACATTATAAAGGCGTAAAGGTTCGTTGCGCAATTGATGATGATAAGGCAAAACAGGGCAAGTATATTTCGGGTGTTTTAATTGTTGGCGGTAAAGAGTCAATTTTTAAGGCTGTTGAAAAATATAATATTGAAACAATTCTTTTTGCAATTCCAAGCTGTCCGAATGATAAAAAGGTTGAAATTTTAAACATTTGTCAGGAAACAAAGTGTGAGCTTAAAATTATACCTTCGCTTTATGCTTTTCAGGAAATTGATGAATTTCATTCTAAAATCCGTAAGGTTGAAATTGAAGACCTTCTTGGTAGACCGCCCATTAATATTAACGTTGAAAAGGTTGCTGCATATCTTTCGGATAAGGTTGTTTTGGTTACAGGCGGAGGCGGTACTATCGGCAGTGAGCTTTGCCGTCAGATAGCTGCGCAAAAGCCCAAGAAGCTGATTATTTTTGATGTATATGAAAATAATGCCTATGAAATTCAAAATGAATTAAAGTATGATTTCCCTGAGCTTAATTTGATTACCTTAATCGGTTCTGTCCGTGACAGTAGGCGAATGGACTATTTGTTCCGTACCTATAAGCCGCAGATTATATATCATGCGGCAGCTCATAAGCACGTGCCTTTGATGGAAGACAGTCCAAACGAATCAATTAAAAATAACGTTTTTGGTACATATAAAACCGTTCAATGTGCGCACAAATATGGGGCTGAAAAGTTCGTACTTATTTCTACCGATAAAGCTGTTAACCCTACAAATATAATGGGTGCAAGTAAGCGAATTTGTGAAATGATTGTTCAGTCTTACAACAACCGTTCAAAGACTGAATATGTTGCAGTTCGTTTTGGTAACGTGCTTGGCTCAAACGGAAGTGTTATTCCGTTGTTTAAAAAACAACTCGAGCACGGAGGTCCGTTGACTGTTACACATCCAAATATCATCCGTTACTTTATGACAGTGCCTGAAGCGGTGAGCCTTGTTTTACAGGCAGGTGCTACTGCACACGGTGGCGAAATATTTGTGCTTGATATGGGTGAACCGGTTAAAATTCTTGATTTGGCAGAAAATCTTATTCGACTTTCAGGCTTTACACCTTATAAGGATATTCAAATTGAGTTTACCGGTCTTCGACCGGGTGAAAAACTTTATGAAGAATTGCTTATGGATGAAGAGGGTCTGCAAGACACCGAAAACGAGCTTATTCATATTGGACAACCCATTGATTTTGACGAGGACGAGCTTTTCAAAACCCTTGATGTAATGAGCAAAGTAATGTATAATGAGGAAGCTGATATGCTAAAGCTTGTTAAAAAGATAGTGCCAACATATCAGATACCTAAAAATAAGCAAAAATAAATCTAACTTTTTTAAAAAAAGTGTTGATTTTTTGGAAAAATTGTGTTATTATAACTTGTACGTGAGTAAATGATAGGAGGTGTCATGATGCCCAACATTAAATCTGCAAAAAAACGTGTACTTGTAAGCAAAGCTAATTATGAACATAACAAGGCTTATCGTTCTGCTTTGAAGACTGCCGTTAAAAAGGCTGACGCTGCTATTGATGCTAAGTCTGACGATATGGCTGTTGCTGTAACAGCTGCTGTAAAGAAGATTGACCAAGCTGCTAATAAGGGTATTATCCATAAGAACAATGCAGCAAGAAAGAAGTCTGCTTTAGTTACTAAAATGAACAAAGCAAACGCTTAATATTAATTATTAAACGCCGCTGAAATCAGCGGCGTTTCTTCTTTTTTAAAATAAATATCCACCCGCATAGCGGGTGGTTTTTCATTTTCGGGCATAGCCCTAATCGTTACAGGCGACGCACAAGTGCGTTTTGAGGTTGGCCTGCCAGCCATGCATTGTTTACTTACTACCCATTAAATGGGTTCCGC